>JAFUVK010000051.1 GCA_017477555.1 Muribaculaceae bacterium | reverse complement strand
CGGTGCCCTCGCTGATGATGGCGGCTCGTGCTTCCTGCAGTGTAGACCTCACA
Source organism: Muribaculaceae bacterium (assembly GCA_017477555.1). GTDB lineage: Bacteria > Bacteroidota > Bacteroidia > Bacteroidales > Muribaculaceae > Sodaliphilus. Next base: position 10,709 of record JAFUVK010000051.1, on the reverse strand, counting down.
TCGTTGAAGTCGATGTTCCAGTAACCGTCCACGCTGATGAGATTGCTGATTGCGCTAGCTGCTTGCGCCAGTACATCATCGGCCAGCGAAAAACACTTGCTCATGGGCAGGTCTTCGTAGTTGTCGACCAACCGCTGGTTGTTGATGATAATCATCGCGTCGACGTGCTGTTGCATCTGTTGGATGCCTTCCAGCGCCATTTTCATCTTGTTGTGGCCCTCGAAGTTGAAGGGGGTGTTGACGATAGCCACGGTCAATAGCCCCTTGTCGTGGGCATATCGGGCCACGACAGGTCCAGCACCCGTACCTGTGCCTCCACCCATGCTCGCAGTGATGAATACCATCTTGGTGCCGTCGTCAAGCATTGACTCTATGGCATCTTTGCATTGTTCGGCGGCATGTTTGGCAACTTCGGGTTTGCCACCGGCACCACGCCCGCCCATAACAATCTTTGTGGGAACTGGCGACTGCCTCAGTGCTTGATTATCGGTGTTGATCATGCCGAAGGTTACACCTTTAACTCCTTGCTCGTACAGATGGTTCACGGCGTTTCCGCCACCGCCGCCCACGCCGATTACTTTAATGAGTCCGCCATTGTCTTGTGTCTCAGGGAAAATAAATCCAGAGTCCTGGTCTATTGTGTGTTCCATATTAAATTATGTGTCAGTGAGTGATATTTCAAAATTGGGTCGACAAAATTAATGCATGTTGAGCGCAAATCAAAATAAAAAATGCTTTTTTTATTTTTTTTGCAAGTCATCTACTCAACGGGTAATTTCTCAACGATAAGACAGTTGTACAGTTGCCTATGAGCCAACAAATATAAAACATATTTAAAATAATGGCACGAATGTTGCACCATGTGGAAAAAAGTTGTACATTTGCAGATTAAAGTTAATGCAGTGATCATCCATGAGGCGGAAACTGGCTATATGGGCTGTGATGATTGGGCTGGCAATGAGCAATCTAGCTGTGGCACAATTGCAGTGGCGCGAGGCACGCGATGTCCCGGGCCGTAGCCTCGTTGACCCCAGGCAGACCGATGGTGTGGAAATCTATGGCAGCAACGGAGTCATCACCATACGCACCACACGGCGCATCATTGTAAGGGTGTTCACCATACTGGGGCAGAACGTCTCGACAGCAACACTGAACCCGGGCACGTCGGAGCTGCGCATAGGCTCGCGCGGAATCTTCATTGTCAAGATTGGTAACCTGACACAAAAAGTGGCCCTGTGAAAATGAAATCTCAGATTAACCATTAAACATAAAATCTAAATCTCAAATGGCAAACGAAACAATTGATTGGAGCAACCTTTCGTTCTCCTACATGAAAACTGATTACAATGTGCGTTGCACATTCCGTGATGGCAAGTGGGGTGAGATTGAGGTGTGCAGCGACGAGAATGTCACACTGCACATGGCCGCCAGCTGCCTGCACTATGGACAAGAAATTTTTGAGGGACTGAAGGCTTTCCGCGGCAAGGACGGCAAGGTGCGTCTGTTCCGTGTCGACGAGAACGCCAAGCGCATGCAGAACAGCGCCAACGGTATCATGATGGAGCCTATACCCGTCGAATTGTTCGAGCAGATGTGCAAGAAGGTCATCGAGCTCAACGCACGTTTCATACCGCCCTATGGCACCGGCAGCTCGCTCTATCTGCGTCCGCTGGAGATCGGCATCGAGCCACGCGTGGGCGTCAACCCCGCAACAGAGTATCTGTTCATCATCTTTGCCACGCCGGTAGGACCCTACTTCAAGGGTGGTTTCCAGACGACCGATGTGGCCATCTATCGTGAATTTGACCGCGCTGCCCCGCTGGGCACCGGACGCCTGAAGGTGGGTGGTAACTACGCTTGTGGTATGCGCGCCACGGCCAAGGCCAAGGCCAATGGCTACTCGGCCGCCCTGTTCCTTGACCCGAAGGAGAAGAAGTATCTGGACGAGTGTGGACCTGCCAACTTCTTCTGCATCAAGGACGGTGTGTATGTCACTCCCAAGAGCGGATCGATTCTGCCCTCAATCACCAATATGAGCCTGCAGCAGATTGCACGCGATCTGGGCATGGAGGTGCAGTGCCGACCCGTGCCTGTTGAGGAACTGGCCGAGGTGCAGGAGGCTGCTGAGTGCGGTACGGCAGCCGTGTGCTCGCCCATCGGGAAAATCTATGACGACGGCACCGACATCACCTACAACATCGCCAAGGACGGCAAGCCCGGTCCCTGGACCACTAAGCTCTACAACCGTCTGCGTGCCATCCAGCTTGGCGAGGTAGAGGACACTCACAACTGGTGTACCATCATCGAGGGTATCTGATTACCTGATTGAACGATATGTATGTCGGGGCTTGTGGCAACAGTCACAAGCCCCGACTAACTTTCGGTGGCAGCGGACAGGCGATTGTTGCACGTCTCTAGCACAGTGTGCAATCTCGCCGCTCTGTTCTGCGATGCTTAGCGGCAGTTCCTCTCCCCAGCCAGGGAAGAGGTTGGGTGGCGAAGTGTAGGACTGCAGTGCCCACCCATAGCAAGCCTCAGCTATAATGACAAAAAAGTTTAAAAAATGACCTGCAAAAGATTTTTTGGCAACTATTGTTGTACCAACGTGCAAAAAATGTACTAACTTTGTCAATTCTATGTATTTTTGAGCAATGATTCAACCCATCATAGACCCCATAGCCATTGAGAAGGTGCAGAGACTCATTAATGGCGTGAAGAGTATAGCCATCACATGCCATCTCTCGCCCGACGGCGATGCCATAGGCTCGTCGATGGCGCTGTGCCATGTGCTGCGCAGACTGGGAAAGGATGCCATCGTGGTTACGCCCGACATGATGCCACGCACGCTGTTGTTCCTGCCCGATGTGAAGAGTGTCGTGTCGTTCACACAGGCCGAGGCAAGGGCACGAAAGGCTATCGAGACGGCGCAACTGATTTTTTGCCTAGACTTCAATTCGCCCAGACGCATCGACAAACTGGCGCCGATGGTCATGAGTAATCCGTGTCCCAAGGTGCTCATAGACCACCACATCGACCCAGAGATGGAGCTGGACGTGATGATTTCTTTTCCCGATGCTTCCTCCACCTGCGAGCTAGTGTACCGAATGCTCATGCAGATGCAGCTCTGGCGACTCGTCGACCGATGGGCCGCACAGTGCCTGCTCACGGGCATGATGACCGATACCGGCAATTTCTCCTATAACTGCGAGGACCCCGACCTGTATGAGATGCAGGCATCGCTCATGCGGCGCAAGGTGTCGAGACAGTGGCTCTACAATATGGCCATGAACACCTATAGTGCCGACAGCCTGCGACTGCAGGGATATGCCATCGACCAGAAGATGCGCTTGTATCCCCAGCAGCATGTGGCACTCATCGTGCTCACGGCCGAAGAACTCAAGCGATACAACTACAAGCGCGGCGACACCGAAGGACTGGTCAACAAACCACTGGCTATACCAGGCGTCAACTGGTGCGTGTTCCTGCGCGAGGATCCCGACTACATCAAGGTCTCGTGCCGCAGTGTCGGTGACTTTGCGGTCAACACCATTTGTGCCAACTACTTCAACGGGGGCGGACATGTCAATGCCGCCGGAGGGGAATTCTACGGAACTGTCGACCAAGCCATCGATGCGTTCGAGCACCTGCTCGACGAGATGGCGTCGGCTGCCGGAAAAGATAATGACAACACTAACGACAATCAGATATGAAAATCAACAAACTAGGTCTGTTGACCATAGCCGTGGCTATGATCATGGTATCATGCCGCGATAACGAGAGCTATAGCGACCGGCTCAATGTCGAGCGTAATGCCACCAATGCCTACCTCAAGACGCAACGGGTAGTCAATGAGATACCCGAGGACACGGTGTTCGAGGTGGGTAAGGATGCACCCTTCTACCGCATCGACCCCGATGGCAACGTGTATATGCAGGTGCTCAACGGTGGAAACAGGGCCACTGACCGAGCCAAGGTGTCACAGACTATCTACTTCCGATTTACCCGGTTCAACCTCGTGGAGTGGTACTCAACAGGTGTGATGGGTTCTGCGGGAGGTAACGAAACCGACATGAGCGAGGGCACCACAAGCTTTATGTATAAAGACTTCACGCAGACCACATCGTCGCAGTGGGGCTATGGCATACAGCTGCCGCTCAATTTCCTGGGAGCGGAGTGTGAGGTCAACCTTATCATCAAGTCGCAGTTTGGGTGGACCAGCGAAATCAGCTATGTGCAGCCCTACCTCTACCATGTGCGATATTTCCATAGCCAAATATAACCTCAATCAGTAGTCAAGCAATGGCATTAATCAAATCAATATCAGGCATTCGCGGCACCATCGGTGGTCGCGTGGGCGACGGACTGTCGCCAATGGACATTGTCAAGTTTACCTCGGCTTATGCAACCTTCGTTAGGCGCAACACGGCCAGGAGCAGTAACGTGATTGTTGTAGGGCGCGATGCGCGTCTGTCCGGACGAATGGTGCTTAACATGGTGGTGGGCACGCTCACGGGCATGGGATTTGATGTGGTGAACATCGGACTGGCCACCACACCCACAACCGAATTGGCCGTTGTGGGCGAGAAAGCTTGTGGAGGCATCATCATCACTGCCTCGCACAACCCGAAGCAGTGGAATGCGCTCAAGTTGCTCAACGAAAAGGGAGAGTTTCTCACCGATGCCGAGGGAAAGGAGGTCTTGCGCATTGCCAGCGAAGAGGACTTCGACTATGCCGATGTCGACCACTTGGGACGAGAACAGAAAAACTATACCTATCTGCGCCGCCACATCGACCAGGTGCTGGCACTGCCGCTGGTCGATGCCGATGCTATACGGAAAGCCAGCTTCACTGTAGCCGTCGATGCCGTCAATTCGGTGGGGGGCGTGGCCATACCCAAGTTGCTCGAGGCACTGGGAGTCAAGCATATTGAAAAACTCTATTGCGACCCCACTGGCAACTTTGGGCACACACCCGAACCCATTCCAGAGAACCTGACGGGAATCAGCGACTTCATGAAGCAGGGAAAGGCTGATGTGGGATTTGTCGTAGACCCCGATGTCGACCGCCTGGCCATCATCATGGAGAATGGTGAGTTCTTTGTCGAGGAGTACACGCTGGTAGCCGTGGCCGACTATGTGCTTAGCCACACACCCGGAGCAACGGTGAGCAATCTGTCGTCGTCACGAGCATTGCGCGATGTGACCGAGCGGCACGGATGCACCTACACCGCAGCAGCGGTGGGCGAGGTCAATGTCACCACCGAAATGCGGCGCACCGGGGCCGTCATTGGCGGCGAGGGCAATGATGGAGTCATCTATCCTGAGTTGCACTATGGACGCGACGCGCTGGTGGGGGTGGCACTGTTCCTGACCCTGCTGGCCAAGAGCGGCATGACGGTGAGCCAGCTCAAAGCCACCTATCCGCAATATAGCATAGCTAAGACAAAACTGGAGCTTCGGCCCGAGATGGATGTTGATGCCATCCTTAAGGCGGTCGAGACGCACTATGCCGGTGAGCGTGTGACCACCATCGACGGCGTGAAGATTGACTTCGATGACTCGTGGGTGCATCTGCGCAAGAGCAACACCGAGCCCATCATACGCATCTACAGCGAGGCAAACACGATGGAAAAAGCCTCACAACTAGGCGAAAAAGTCAAGCAAATTGTATTGAGCCTCTGTTGACAAAAGCACGCTATCGCAACCGATAGCGTGCTTTTTTCTCGTTTTTGTTGCTATTGTAAAACAATTTTGCTACTTTTGTTGTTGTTTTTTATTTTTCAGGCGATATGACGAAACATACACTTATAGCTTTGGCAATGATGGCCATCGCGGCCGGTGCCAATGCGGCAAGTGCCGACTGGCAAACCCAGGTCGACCAGCTCATTGCCCAAGGTGAGTTCAAAAAGGCCGAGAAGGTCATGAACAAGCTACCCAAGAAGACCAAGCAGGCCGAGGCTGTGCGCATCGACTCGCTCAAGACCATCATTGACCGCATACGCAAGGACTTCAACATCACGCCCGAGCAGGGGGCAAAGATGATACGGGAGCGCATGCCCGAGGCTACCGACGCACAGATAGCCAACTGGAAACAAAAAAAGGCCCTCGAGGTGATGAACATCGATGGACAGGAGTGGTGGTTCCGTAAAAGCGTACGCAACTTGTGGCTATTGGGAGAGGAGTTTGCCGAGCAGAATGCTCAAGACCGAGACGACACTTACCGCACACGGCGTAAGTATTTTCTAGAGGCCATGCACTCGCATGCCGATCGCAACAGCGTGCGCGACTGGAGGCGAGTCAACATCACTTTCAGTCTAGATGTCAAGGCCGATGCTGTGCCAGCCGGCAAGACCCTGCGCGTGTGGATGCCATTCCCCTACGAGAACATGAGGCAACGCAACATCCAGTATCGTGGCGGCAACCATGAGGCAACGTTCAGCCAGGGCACCAAGCACCACACTGTCTATATGGAGGCGGTGGCACAGGCCGGAAAGCCGACTCACTTTGAGTACTCGTTCAGCTACGAGGTGGGCGAGCGACACATAGCACAGCAAGACTTGCTGGCCATGGTCGAACCCTACGATGTACACAGCGAGCTATATAGAAGATACACCGCCGACGAGCCGCGCCATGTCATCATCACCGACCAAATGCGCGATTTGGCCAGGCAGATTGTGGGCGATGAGCAGAATCCGGTCCTGCAAGCCGCCAAGGTGTTTGAGTGGATTTCGCATTTCCCCTGGGCGGGAGCGAGAGAATACAGCACGCTGGCCAACATACCGCAGTATGTCCTCGACAGTGGACACGGCGACTGTGGACAGGTTGCACTGCTCTACATCACGCTCGTGCGTGCTTTGGGTATACCGGCACGATGGGAGAGCGGATGGATGCTCCACCCGGGCGAGGTGAACTATCACGACTGGGCCGAGACTTACTTCGAGGGGATTGGATGGGTGCCTACCGACCCATCATTCGGACGAAGCTCGGTGGGAACTCCCATGAACAGCTATTACGCTACCGGAATCGACCTCTATCGTATGGCATCGAACGAGGGTGTGGGCGATGTGCTCAGCCCGCCCAAGAAGTATATACGCAGCGAGACGGTCGACTTCCAGCCCGGCGAGGTCGAATGGGAGGGAGGAAATCTGTACTATGACGCGTGGGACTCGCACCTTGAGGTCGACGGCATCACACCGCTGAACCGCGTTATCGGAGCAACTATTCATTAGAATTTTGGTATTTTAGCATAAGCAATGAAAAAACTACTGACAATTGCACTGCTCTTGGTCATGGCCCTGGCGGCAACCGCCCAGACCAAGATGCAACCACAAGACCTGCTGGAGATGCTCAAGACGCGCCATGCGCCCGACAAGCGTACGGCCATCTGGGACGTTAAGGCTACCACCAATAAGAAGGGTGTTACCACACTCACCGGCAAGGTGGGCACACAGGACATGCTCAATGCCATCAACACTGCCTTCAAAGGGTATCAGATGCAAAACCGACTGACTGTGGTGGAGAACTCCCTGCCCGACGGTCGGCGATGGGCGTTGGTCAAACTGTCAATCGCCACACTGCGAACCGAAGGCAAGCATGCGGCCGAGGTGGCCACACAGGCTATCATGGGGATGCCTGTCAAGGTGCTTGAGAAAGACGACGAATGGTATCGAGTGCAGACCCCCGACAACTACATCTCTTATGTGCCCGAAAGCTCGCTGTGCTTCAAGACCGAGGCGCAAATGGCACAATGGCGCAAGGCAAGGCGATGTGTGGTCAGTGTCTACGACAGCAGGCTGGTCACAGAGCCTGGTGGCGATGAAACGGTCACCGACCTGGTGCTGAGCAACATACTGGAGTTTAGAGGGCAACAGGGCGACTGGGTGCGACTGGCCACGCCCGATGGACGCGAGGGCTATATCCTCAAGAGTCAGGTCGAGGACGTGAGCCAGTGGGCGCAGCAGAACTTTGATGCGGCGCTCATCGAGAAGACGGCACGGCGCATGATGGGCTCGAGCTACTTGTGGGGCGGTACGTCGACCAAGGTCACCGACTGCTCGGGGCTGGTCAAGGTGTCCTATCTGGCCAACGCCATCATCCTGCAGCGCGACGCGTCGCAGCAGGCACTCACCGGCAAGAAATTCAATGACTATCACCAAGCGCAGTTGGGCGACCTGCTCTTCTTCGGCAACAGCAAGACGGGCAGAGTGACGCATGTGGGCATCTATCTGCGCGACGGCAAGTACATCCACTGCTCAGGACAGGTCAAGGTCAATAGTCTTGACCCCAAGGCCCCCGACTACCTCTACTCACCATTGTCCATCAGCCGCATCAATGGCATGATTGGAACAAAAGGTATCACCTATGTCCGTGACCACAAATGGTATTTCGATTAATTCTTAATAGTAGACTAAATGGATCGCAGAAAATTCCTAGCTAGCGCAGGCCTGGGGCTGATGGCAGCTGCAGCGCCTATCTCAATCGACGCAGTCACACGCAAGGCGCGCCGAGCACGCACCGCCGCCAAAACTGCTGGTGGCAGTAAAAAACTGAAACTGACCTTCTTCCCCTATGAGCTGAAGCTGCGTCATGCGTTCAATCTGGCACGTTACAGCCGCACAACTACACCCGATGTGCAAGTGCAACTCGAGTATGATGGCTATGTGGGATATGGCGAGGCTTCGATGCCGCCCTACCTGGGTGAGACTGTCGATAGTGTTACCGCTTTTCTCAACAGCTTGGACCTGGGACAGTTCACCGACCCGTTCCGCATCGAAGACATCTTGACTTATGTCGACCAGAAGGCTCCCAACAACCGCGCGGCCAAGGCCAGTGTGGACATTGCGTTGCATGACTTGCTGGGCAAAATCATGGGACAGCCGTGGTACAAAATCTGGGGACTGGACCCCGGAAAGGCACCGGTCACCAGCTTCACCATTGGCATCGATACCGAGGAGGTTGTCCGCCAGAAGGTCGAAGAGGCAAGGCCTTACAAGCTCATCAAGGTTAAGATGGGGCTTGACAATGACCAAGAGACGGTGGAGATTATACGCGAGATGATGCCCGACATCCCCATCTGTGTCGACTGCAACCAGGGATGGAAGGACAAGGAGCACGCACTCGAAATGTGTCATTGGCTCAAGGAACGTAACTGCCTCTTTGTCGAGCAGCCATTCGACAAGGAATGGATCGACCAGACGGCATGGCTGCGTGAGCGCAGCCCGCTACCCATCATCGCCGACGAGGCATTCCAGCGACTGCCCGACATCGTGCGCTTCAAGGGTGTGTACGACGGCATCAACATCAAGCTCATGAAGAGCACAGGACTGCACGAGGCCTACAAAATGGTGACGCTGGCGCGTGCGCTCGACATGAAGGTGATGATTGGCTGCATGACCGAGACATCGTGTGCGGTCACTGCTGCAGCCAACCTCTCGCCACTGGTCGACTTTGCCGACCTTGATGGTAACTTGCTCATCGCCAACGACCGATTCAACGGTATGACGGTGGAGAACGGGAAAATCACTCTGCATGATATCCCTGGATTGGGCATTACCCCCATTCCTGGAAAATAGTCGTTTGTCCTACCGAGCGCCTCGGTGAAACCGAGGCGGCTCGGTGTTTATGGCCATCATCGAGCATAGCCAGGACTCATTGGTATATTTCAAAAAATCGAGCATAATGAGAAGAAAAATCGTCTTATTGATTACAATGGCCTCGTTGGCTATGGCGCTACAGGCTGCAGTTGCCGACACGCCGTTGTTGCACTTTGGACTCAATAGTCACGACGACTGGGTCTATAATCGTGCGACCGTGATACTGGACAATACAAGCATTTCGGAGAGCAAAATCACACTCTTCACATCGCTCTCGGGTGACAAATACACACTTTTGTCGCCCACTTTCGACACGCAGGGCTGCGATTCCCTGAAGGTGGAGATACGATGGCGATGTGGCGAGAACAGCAACTTCAACCCATCGAAGGTGGCACCGCGCATCGAGCTGATCGACAACCAGCAGAATGTGGCGGCAGCAATCGACGTCCCTGTCGAGCCTGTGGCTGTGCAGCAGACTCTGGTCGCGACATTTTTAGTGCCGAAGATGGAGGGGGCTGCTTTGCTCTTCTCGGCTCCTAAAGCCCTCGAGCAAGATGGCAATTTCCCGGCAGTCAAGGATGTCAAGGTTTGGGCGGTCACTGCTGGAACGACTGTTGTGCCTGTGCTGGGCGATGTCACCGGTGATGGCAATGTCGATGTGAGCGATGTCAATATGATCATCAACGTGATGCTGGGTAAGGTATCGGCTACCGACAGTGCTGATGTCGATCATAGCGGCACGGTGGATGTGGTAGATGTCAATATGGTCATTAATATCATGCTGGGCAAGCAATAAACGATGCATTACCCTTAACCTGGATTATTTATAGCCCTTACTACTGCAAATCACAAAGGCCTGCACCTGAACGCAATGCTCGCTCCTTCTCCTTGAATGTAGGATTCACTACATCCTGCGTCGGTGTCGCTGCGCTCACGCTGATGCATAGCCCCTTGATATTTTCGCTACGCAGGGCTATGAATAATCCAGGTTAAAGCGGCAAAGCCTCCCCACCACGGGGAGGCTTTGTGTTTGGTATGACGGGCATGTTGTACATCTGTGGTGAAAGTCCACTCGGGGCGTAGTCACCGACGAACCCTATAGCGACTCGCAAGTTT
>JAFUVK010000094.1 GCA_017477555.1 Muribaculaceae bacterium | reverse complement strand
TCGCATCACAATCACTTTGAATAATCGCTGAATAGATACCTACATTCATCACCACTCAGCGTTTCTGTAGATTGCTCGCCTTTCTCAAAGGGTGAGGCGGAGTGGTTGGATTTTTCAATACTGAATTCTCAATTTTCAATTAAAATTAGTAACTTTGCGGCATGAATGATCAATTGGAATTACACGAAATAGAAGACTCCGAAGAAGTTGTCCTCAAATTCTTCGAGAGTCGCATCCAGGCCGGGTTCCCCAGTCCGGCCCAAGGAATGTTTGGCGACACCATCGACCTGAACCGTGAGCTGATCAGCAATCCTGCTGCCACCTTCTGCGCACGCGTCATCGGCAATTCGATGGTCGATGCCGGCATCAACAATGGCGACCTACTCATCATCGACAAGTCGCTGGAGCCGCACGACGGCGACATCGCAGTGTGCTTTGTTGACGGCGACTTCACAGTCAAGCGTATCAGCCTGCGCACCGACGGTCTCTACCTTACCCCAGCCAACCGCCAGTATCCAGAACTGTGTGTGAGCGAGGAGAGCAACTTTCAGATTTGGGGCATCGTCTCGCACGTGATCAAGAGCCTCACGGCAAATTAAAGATGTATGGGCTGATAGACTGCAACAACTTTTTTGTCTCGTGCGAGCGAGTGTTCAATCCATCGCTCAACGGACGTCCCGTCGTTGTGCTTAGCAACAACGACGGTTGCGTCATAGCCCGCAGCAACGAAGCCAAGGTGTTGGGTATTCCCATGGGCTGTCCGGCATTTCAACTCAAGGATTATACTGACCCCAGCCAAGTGGTGCAGTTGTCGGCTCGCCACATCGTGTACAGCGACATCTCGCACCGCATCATGAGCATCATGGGCAGCGAGGTCGAGGGGCTGGAAGTTTACTCGGTCGACGAGGCATTTTTCCGCACTCCTTATGACGATGTTGAGCGCAACCACGCATTTCTTGCGCGGCTGGTCAAGAAAGTGCATCGCTATGTGGGAGTGCCTGTGAGCATCGGCTTTGCTCCCAGCCGCTCGCTGGCCAAGATTGCCTCCCACATAGCCAAAAAAGACCGCCGGATAACCGACGGCGTGTATTGGCTGGTACGACCCGAAGCCATCGACATCATCTTGAGCCGCACGCCGATAGCCGATGTGTGGGGTATCGGCCAACGTCTGGCAGCGAGCCTACTGGGACGCGGCATCGACACGGCCTACAAGTTTGCCCACATGCCCTCTGGCATGGTGCGCGCCCTATACTCTGTGGTGGTCGAACGCACCCAGCGCGAGCTACGTGGTGAGGACTGCCAGCAGATTAACCCTGTGACGATTGCCCACAAGAGCCTGATGACCTCTCGCACCTTTGGTCGGGTGCTCACCGACCGCCGTCAGGTGCAGGATGCCATTGTGCATTTTGCTCAAGCCACGGCTCGCCGTCTGCGCGACGAGCACCAGGTGGCGGCATCGGTGATGACCTATGTGCGTGGCGACCATTTCCGCGACGACTTGCCCTACTACAGCAACTCGTGCGAGATGCGCCTACGCACGCCATCGTCCAGCACGATGACGCTGGTGCACTATGCACTGGTAGCATTCAATTCCATTTTCCGCGAGGGGTTTGCCTACCGCAAGGCCGGCGTGATGGTGAGCGGACTCACCCCCGACAACATGGTGCAGCTCAATGTGTGGGATTCGGAGGATCATGGCAAGCAACGCTCGCTGATGCAAGCCATCGACGGCATCAACCAGCGCTACAACGCAAATGTGGTGCAACTGGCTCCCGATGTGGGCGATCATAGCTGGTCGCCCAATCAGAGCCACTTGGCCCCGTCTAGTCAGACGCTGCGTATCTATACAGGACAGATCTTCGACACCGACGATGCTCCCATTTGAGTCGCTGTCTCATGATGACTTACGCTTGGAGCTGCGTGGCGCATAGACACCGTCGCTGTGCTTGATCCTGGACTGGCCGACCAGTTGGGTAAGTGCCTCGGCCACTTGTTCATGGAATAGCGATACACACTTGTTGATGCCGAACAGCTCACTCACTTTGCGCGCCATGTTGGCTTCATCGATTGATTGTTGGCTGTTGAGCATGGCTAGTATGGCGTTTTGTATCTCGACGAGCGGGATGTCATGCCACTCGCGCCCACTCTTGATGCGAAAACCTCTGTAAGTGTATCGCAAGTTCTCGTTATCCCAATAGTATGGCACTTTTTGTGGCGCTCCGGGGTCGGGCTTTGCCGTCTGCTTGAGCAACCAGGTTACATATCGTGTGACCCGCTCGTTGGCGTTTCGCACACCCCAGATGCGGCACATCCGCTTGCAGGCGTAGTGGAAAGTGATGGGTTGCTCGCTCTTCAGAATGGCACGCATCTGCGCCATTGTCTTGGTGGGTCGTGTGGTCATGAGCATCACTCCTCCTTTTTCTTCGGCCTCGATGGCAGCTTCGACATAAGGCTGTTGGGCAGGATCGGGCAGTTTGCTGTCATCGATGATGATTGTACGAGCCGTAGTGCCGCTGCTCGACTTTTTGGCCTGCTGTGGCTTCACAGGCTTCTCCACCGACTTTTCCTCAGGCTTTTCCACCAATATCTTCGTAGTATTCTCTGCCGGCTTTTCTACTGGCATTTCCGTCGGTTGCTCCACTGGCTTATCGGCGGGAGTGTCGGACTTTTGCTCCGGTTCGGAAACTTGAATGGGTGTCTGTGGCTGTCGCTCAGGCCTGGTAGTAGACTGGACTGCCTGTCTAGTGGTTCCATGTGTGGTATTATGGGCTTTCCGCTCAATGTCGTGTAAGCGGTCGAGCACTCGTTCGATCACTCGAGCACGGTCAAAGTACCAGTCAACCAACCAAACGCGCACAATGTTCCATCCCAGCCCGGCCAGCACGGTGGGTTGACACACTTCGCGGTCGCGCACGGTCTTGGTGTCGCTGTAGCCCTTGCCATCGCACATCACAGCCATCAAATACTTCCCGGGGTCGTTCGGGTCGATGACGGCCAAGTCGATTTTGAATTTCGAACGTCCCACATTGGTAGCCACTTGATAGCCCTGTTTTGTCAGCACATCGGCCAGTTGGCTTGCCATGACATTGACCGGGGTGTTCTGTGGCTGAGTCTGGTAGACAACCTGCCCGTTGCGCGCATACTCAAGGAACATTTTCAGTCCCTGCACACCCAGCGACTTCGACCGATTGAGGTCAATCTGTTCGGGCATCAGTGTGGAGAACACCATCATCTCATAGCGTGCACGTGACACAGCCACATTCAGTCGACGCTCACCGCCACTATTGTTCAGCGGACCAAAGTTCATGGACACCTTGCCGTTGGCATCGGGGCCGTAGCCTATCGAGAAGAGGATGACATCACGCTCATCGCCCTGCACATTTTCCAGATTCTTGACGAAGATGGGCTCGTCGCCATGCATGGCCACCTGCTCCAAATCAGGGTTGAGGGCCAAGGCATCCATCAGCATGTCGTCGATCAGGTTCTGCTGTGCGATACTGAACGCCACAATACCTAGACTGTGCTGCCGCAGTTGTGGGTCGCGCAGTCGCCGCAACACCTCGGCAACGATAGCCTGCGCCTCGGCCTGGTTGCTACGCGAGCGGCCATAGTCATAAACGCCCTGAACCGGCACAAACTGTACCCTGGTGTTGCGGTCATCCACACTAGGGAAGGTGATGAGCCGTCCGTCGTAATATTGCGAGTTGCTGAAAGCAATCAGGCTCTCATGACGGCTGCGATAGTGCCACCGCAGGTGCTTGGACGGGAACGCCAAGCTGATGGTGTCGTTAAGCACGCTATCTAGGTCATCAATGGCTTGCTCGGCCTCATCCACTTGATTGACATTGAAGAAGTTGGTGGGTGGCATCTGCTTGGGATCACCCACCACTATCAGCGACCGGCCTCGCGCTATCGCCCCCACGGCCTCGCTGGTGGGCATCTGCGAAGCCTCGTCGAAGATGACCATGTCGAACGGTTTCTGATCAGGCGAGAGGAATTGCGCCACCGAGATTGGGCTCATGAGCATGCATGGACACAGATAATGCAACAGATCGCCCACTTGGTCCATAATGTTTCGTACACTCTGCCCGCGTCCATGGTTGGCTATGTTACGCAGCAAGTAGCTCTTTTGTGCGTTCAGTTGCGGAAGGTACAAACTACTAGCCAGTTGATTGTTCAACCGATTGGACAATTCGGCCATGGTCAGCTGCTGGAACTTGCTGTCTAGCTTACGGAAGTTGGCTATCGCGCTCTCAAAGATGATGCCGGCAAATGATGACAATTGTGAGTCATGATCCAGCATGTACTGCGCCAGCTGGTGATAGAGTGCCTTGCGCCATGCCATAAGCACCTGCCCGCTAGGCTGGTCACTCTCGAGTTGCGCCACCACGCCCATCAGATTTTCGCTCTCAAGCCGCTTACGGCAGTCGGACCACTGCTTCCAGTTGCGGCCTTGCGTAACTACAGTCGGTGCAGCCTGCATCAGCCATTGCTGCAGAGCGTCCATGTCACACATGGCGAATACCTGTGGTTCAATCTCATGAATTTGCTGCAGCATTTCGCAGAATGCTGCAGCGTCATGCGTCATCTGAGTTAACAACGCACGGTGAGTGAGCACAGCTGTGGGATTGGCCGACAACAACTTGAGCGCCCCGATAACCCCGTCGCATTGGCTAGGTGTACAGGTATCCTGAATATAGCGAATCAGCTCCCTGGTGTTAGTCAGGATGTTATTCAGTGTCAAGAGATCGGGGTTATTGTGGTCGATGCTCACGGCAAACAAGTCGTCAAGTTGCTGCCATACAGGACTGGACTCGGCATCCAGTTCCTGAAATTGCGCAAGTTGCGACAGCAGCTCATGATAATCGGTGACATGATTGCTCGCTAGATGAGGAGCCATCATCTTTTTGAACCGGTACCGTTCCAACCAACGTGGCAGCCACCACTTGGTCTCAATGTCGTACAACCTGGCCTGCAATTCAGTAGCGTTTAGTGCCAGCCCCGATTCATTGAGATATTTCATCGCCAGAAGCCTATGGGAATATCGCTGGCCGATGAGATTTATTTGTTGCACTACCTTGGCGTCGTTCCCGGCCAGACAACAATCAATGAGCTGCGGCGTCAATCGGTCGAGGCGCGACAGATGGCTGCAGATGGCTGCCAACTTATGTACGTCGTGGGGCTTCCTTCCCATGTCCAGCCCTGTAACTGTTGCGGTCTGCTCCAGGTCTTGGCTCACTTGCACGGCCATTTGCTGCAATTGCGTCAGCTGCACGGCCAAGTGTGCCAAGCCACCCGGTGTAGCATCTTCGACATTCAGTCCGGTAAGCGGATGGCCGGACAATGGTCCCACCAGCTCCACCACTGGCTCAACCGATCGAATGAGTTCTTCTTGCCGAGTGATATCGTCGGGGCCTATCTTTTCTACATCAATGGTTTGGTTCAATTCGTCGCCGTCGATGCCGATATACCGTGTGATACACTCATAGAGCGACATTCCTGCATCGCGCCGTGCATGCATAGCCTCGACATAGTGAGCAAGTTTCTCTCGCTCATCCTGCAGCTTGCGGGCAGTGGACGTGTAATCACGTAATGGATTGTGTCTGATGGATTTGAGTGTAACCTCCAATTGTTGCAACACATGACGCTTTGTGGCTTTATTGCTGTGTAGCTCCAGACAGAACGGGTCGATGCCGATGGCTTTAAGGCGTTTTTGCACCACTTCTAGAGCCGCCATTTTCTCGGCCACAAAGAGCACCCTCTTACCTTGGAACAGGGCGTTGGCAATCATGTTGGTGATGGTCTGCGACTTTCCTGTTCCGGGAGGCCCGTGCAACACAAAGCTCTTTCCACGGCCCGACTCAATGATGGCTTCAAACTGCGACGAGTCGGTGTCGACCGGTATCGCAAACTCGGAAGGCGGTAAACACTTGTCCAGCTCTCGTGCATCCACGGCCTGCTCGTTGGGGTCGATGTCGATGGTGTGGTTGCTGGCCAGTGCACTCACCACAGGGTGCGCCGCCAACAGTGCCGCATGGTTGTGGATGTCGTTCCACATGACAAACTTGCTGAACGAGAACAGACCCAACATGGCCTCATCCAGCACGTCCCATCGTGGCTGCGCCATGACGCACGAACGCATCGTGGCCATCACCTGACGCACGTCCACGCCACTCTCATCGGTGGGCAGCGGTGTAAGTCGGTCCATAGGTAGCCCAAACTGCTGCTTTATCATCTCGATGAGCGTGACATTGATGATGGTTTCCTCGTCGCGAGAGCGTATCACATACTTGTTGCCTGCATGCCTGACCAAGTCCACCGGAATCATCAGGATGGGAGCATAACGAGGCTTTGTGCTGCGCTCGGTCTCAAACCACTTGAGCACCCCCAGCGCCAGAAATAGCGAGTTTGCACCATTCTCCTCGAGTGCGGTGCGTGCGGTGCGATGTATGTGTTTGAGCACAGCCACCATCTCCGTTTCTGAAAGATAGCTGCGCAGTCGTCTAGCCCTCATTTCATTGACGACAAGCTCCTGCCACTGCTCGCGCACCAGCGTTGAGTCGTAGATACCCCACTCGTCGGGCATTAGGCGGTTCTGTGCCGGCGAGGGCAATAGGCTATATTCCTCGCCACGGCTGATATGATCCTCTAGTTGGTCGATGCAGAACGAGATAAACGGCAGCACCCGCTTGCCAATGCGCATGTTCAGCAGATTGTTGCGTAGCGAGAAATCCAACAGTTTGCGCTCCCACAGTTGTTGGCGAGTAATGGTCGTGGCAGGTTGATTTTGCCCTGTGACTTTCTGCTCGTGACCTGAATCGTTAGTCACAACCGGCAAGTCACCGTCGTCGGCGCGTTCGGCCTGTGTCAGCACGGCCGATGGCTTGATGTTCTGCAAACGGCACGACTTGATGTCAACCCAGCAGTTGAAGTCCCGTCTTGGGTCTCGCAACTGCTGCTGGGCTCGACTCATCGCTTTTTCGGGCGTCAACGTATCGTCCTGCACCATGGCAGCCACGTCAATCAGCGCCATCTGGGCCACATCATCGTTGGCTGCCTTGGTCAACAACGAGCTGTCATCGCTCACGGGGTCGATGTTATAGCAGTCGTTGAGCCACACTCCCACCATCACGCTGGTGCGGTGCAGCACCAGCAGAGCGTTCAGTCCGCAGGCCTCGAGGCACGAAGCCAAGAGTAATGCCATCTCCAGCGGATTGGCTTGCTGGTCGTCGACCACCTGCCTTGGAGTGCGCACCCTGGCGCGATAGCGTCCCAGCGGTTCGGTCAGTGGCAGCGCGGTGAGTCGCAGTTGCCGCATAGCATGGCCTATAGCTACCAGCTGAGCTCGCGAACGGGCAGGGTCGCGCGTGAGGTAATTGTCAAATGCCGGGTCACCCGTCAGCTGCCCCAGATGCTCACTTGCCAACTGAAGCACCCGAGCCACACCGCTCGACTGCGGCAGCACCAGTTTTGCCAGTGCCGCCGGCATCACCTCCATACCGGTCCAGTAGTCTTCGGGCAGTATGGTCATCTGACTGTGAGACATGGCAATAATCTTGTCGTTGCAGCGAGCTTTCAGTTCCACCTGAATGGTTTGTGGCTCGGTGATGCCTTGTAGTGCTGCCCAGTCAAGCTTCACAGGCAGGTCGCCCAGTTGGGCGGTCCACCGAGCGTGCAGCGTGTCGATCATCACGGCAGTTGGCACAATGTGTTGTCCGCCGACTGATACCTGCACATCATGCAGGTCGGTATCGTAGGCATTGACAAGTGCCAGGCGGTTGCACAGAGCCAGTTGGCTGTCGGCCATGGCCACTGTGAGGCACGGCAACAGCTCCACCTGCAACTCCACGCCTGTGGTTGTGGGATGGGAATTGGTCTCGCTCATACACTCTGTTTATGTAAAATTCATAATTTAAATTCCAGATGCTGTTTCTCTTCAGTAGCTAAAGGGGGCTATGAAGTTAATGGTTGTCGAAGAACGTCACGACTACGTTCCTCTTCATTAACGACAAAACTACATTAGAGACATCTCCAGTTCATCGCTGACGGTTCATACAATCGGCAAATTTACTACAAAATATGCTAAAATGCAAGCTATTGCCCTAAAAAATCGCATTTAACCCACAAAAAATGGGTATATTGTTGTCCACAACACAGTTTTTTTGTAATTTTGCGGTTCAAATCAAAGAAACCTTCCGCTTTGGCTACATTCATTTCACTGATTATAGCATGCCTGTCGATAGGCATTATTCTGTCGGCACCCATGGGTCCCATAGGCATCCTCACCGTGCAGCGCACGCTCAACCGCGGGCAGATGTCCGGCCTGTTTACCGGGCTGGGTGCTGCAGCCAGCGACTTGTTCTATTGCCTGCTGGCTGGACTTGGTATCAGTTTTGTTACCGATTTCATTGAGGGACACATGCCACAGCTGCAGATTTTGGGTAGCCTGTTTCTGATCATATACTCATGCTATATGATACTCCACAACCCCGAGGGCGACCGGGTCAACGACACCAACGACAGTGCCGACAACCGCCGCGATGCCATTTCGGGATTCTTTTTCACCCTCTCCAACCCATTGATTATCTTCCTAATCATACCCCTGTTCGCTCGTTTCGGTTTCCCCAACCCCGAGTTGCACCGTTGGTACCACGTCATTGTGGGTTATCTGTTCATCGCCGTTGGTGCGATGGTGTGGTGGACGGCCATCACCTTTGTTGTACACAAGGTGCGGTCGCGTTTCACCCGCGGCAGCATGTGGACCATCAACCGCATCATGGGCAGTCTGCTGATGGTAGTATCTGTAGTGGGCTTCGTCACGGGGCTGATGGACTACGTGAGCAAGCAAGGCCTGATGTGAACATGTTACAACCTCGACACATGAAAACTCTCGTCGTTACGGCACTGGCAACGATAATCTGTGTCGCAACGGCCCACTCGCGATCACACTATGCCACTGTGCACAACCAATTTGCCTCGCTTGTGGCTATGGCATCCCCTCCACGACTGAATCATGCCACATGGCACATTGCCGACAACCTGCTTCACATCGACAACAACAACGCCCACACGCTGATGCTGACCGATACTCTCGACGTGGCAGCCGAGCAGTATCAATATCTGGTGCGAGCGTCCGTAGGCAACAAAGCCGGACACTCCTATACCGTTGTCGACTCGGCAGGCGCAAAACACCGTGTGGAGAATGTGGCATGGGGCATCGTGTTCGACTATCACGACCCGCAGCACTATCATCGCGTGCAGATTTCCTGCTCACACTCTGACTTATACGACGACCTGACCGACGAGCAGTCGATGAAACTAAGCGTCTTTAAGGCCGACGGCGGCAGCGAGGTGCTGTTACACAGCTGCCCGGTCAAGGTCGGTGTCGATATGGACAATGGTCTGAACACTCTCATGGTGGCAGTAGCTGATCATCGCGCCACCATACAAGTGGGCAAGACCCGGCTCCATACCGTGACCAGCATAGACCTTGACGACAACGGCCCATCAGTGGTCAAGACCGGACTATGCTTAAGCCCCGGTGCACGCGTGGCCGTGGAGCGCACGACCCTGAGCACCGACTCGCAAGCGCCACGACACATCCTCACTACATGGACCCGCGAGGCTCTGGACCAACATCTAGCCATGAGCAGCGACCCCATCGAGGGCTATTGGCAATATCAAGACCGCGACATGGAAGACAAGTGGCTGCGACTGGGTGGCCGCTACACCGTAGCCGTGGTGGCCGCCAGCGGTGGCTATGACATCATCTACCTCAGCGGCGCACAGGTCAATGCCACTCAGTGGCAACCCGGCATGCTCAAGGGGCACATAAGCAAGACTATCTTCGACGGCCACTACGACCTGGAGTGGATCGATGCCACATTCTTGCCCATCACCCTCGATGCCTATGCCGCCTTTTCCGATGGCGTTCTCATGACACTCAACTTCCCGGTTTACAATAGCCAGATGCGACTGTCGAAGGTACTGGCTCCATAACGCAGCAGCAATGATAACTAAACGAATCCTGTACATCCTGTCGGCCATACTTGTCGGCCTGATGGCCATGGCCGCCGACCTGCCCATCGATCCTGAGTTGCGCCATGGCGCACTGCCCAACGGCTTCACCTATTATATACGTCACAACGCAACGCCGGCTCACCGGGCATATATCTACCTGGTGCATCGCGTGGGCTCTGTCATGGAGCAGGAGAGCGAACGCGGGTTGGCCCACTTTCTCGAGCACATGGCATTCACCGGGACAAAGAACTACGATGAGTACGAGCTGTTTTCGTTTCTCACCGCTAATGGGCTGGCCTTTGGGTCGGATGTCAATGCCTCCACAAGCTACGACGACACACAGTATTATATAAAGAATGTGCCCACGTCGCGT
>JAFUVK010000093.1 GCA_017477555.1 Muribaculaceae bacterium | reverse complement strand
TTGCGCCACACGCTAGGCAATGAGGCACAGGAGCTGTGCAGCGTGATAGCCGACACAGAACCGAGTGTGAGCGTACGGGTCAATACGGCCAAGGGGGCGCATCTGCCTGCCGGCGTGCAGCGCGTGCCATGGTGCGAGGCAGGGTTCTATCTGGACCAGCGGCCGGCGTTCACCTTCGACCCGATGATGCATGCCGGCATGTACTATGTGCAGGACGCGTCGTCGATGTTTATCCATCATGTTATCAGGCAGCTGGTCCACCACCCGGTGCAATATCTCGACCTGTGTGCCGCTCCGGGGGGTAAGACCACGGCAGCTCTGCAGGCTCTGCCCGAAGGCTCGCTGGTGGTGGCCAACGAGATTGTGCCCAACCGGGCACGCGCGTTGGCCGACAATGTGATACGCTGGGGCTCGCCCCATGTTGTGGTAACCTGCAATGCGCCGGCGCAGTTGGGGCAGTTGACTCATGCGTTTGATGTCGTGGCCACCGATGTGCCATGCAGTGGCGAGGGAATGATGCGCAAGGACGATGAGGCCGTGGCGCAGTGGTCGCCAGCTCTGGTAGAGCAATGTGCCGCACGCCAGCGCGACATCTTGCGCGACATCTGGCCGGCTTTGCGGCCTGGCGGACTGCTCATCTACAGCACCTGCACCTATAACCGCCAGGAGAACGAGCAGATGGTGGAACACCTTGTCGGCCAATATGCCGCCCAGCCGGTGGCCATAAGCATTGACGATGCCTGGGGCATCTCACCCGCCATAGATTGTCAGTTGCCCTGCTACCGCTTTATGCCGCACCGCACACGTGGCGAGGGGTTGTTTATGGCCGTGCTGCGCAAACCCGATGGCCCGTGCCAGCCCGTCAGGGCCAAGAAGCCGACTCCCGGCAAGGGTGGGGGAGTGCCCAAGGGCATCGCACAGTGGCTCAATGACGGCCAGGACTACGACTTGAGCCTGCAGGCCGACGATGTGGTGGCCAATCCCCGGGCACACGCCCATGCACTGGCCGCACTGCGTAGCGCTTGCCATGTCGTCTACTCGGGTGTGACACTGGCCACCATTAAGGGGAAGAATTCTGTGCCACATCACTCTCTGGCCATGAGCACAGCACTCAACCGCGATGCACATCACCACCAAGAGGTGGATTATCTCACTGCCTTGGCCTACCTGCGTGGCGAGGCTATCACCGTCGATGCTCCGCGGGGCTATGTGTTGGTTACCTATGGCGGCATTCCACTGGGCTGGGTCAACAATTTGGGCAGCCGTGCCAATAATCTTTATCCCAAGGGACTACGTATTCTTAGTAAAAACAATCCCGACCAAGCTCCATGCGTGGTCGGGAAAGTAAGGTGATGAAAAGAAGCGAGAAAGAGGTAGGGACGGCGCGGGAGCGCCGTCCCTACAACCGCTTTGGCCGTTCACGCGGCAACGCCGCGTCCCTACAACCGCCACAACCCTAACCTTTAACCCCTACCCTTCAAATTGAGCAGGTGTTCAACACCTGCTCAATTTGAATTACTTGCCTAGGATGATGTTGACGAGTTCGTTGACATCGGCCACGTCTACTATGCCGTCGCCGCTCAAGTCGCTCACTGTGAGATCCACGCCGGTGGTGACCTTGCCTAGGATGATGTTGACGAGTTCGTTGACATCGGCCACATCCACTAAGCCGTCGCCGTTGATGTCGCCACGCAAGTCATCGAAGTGATGCACCGGCACGTCATCGCCCATATAGTAGAAGGTGATGTCGTCGATATACACCGGCTTGGTCTTGTTGCCGCCGGGCTGCAAGAAGCGGAACACCTTGTTGCCCGAGATGTCGATTGAGCAAGAAACAACCTGGTCGGTGCCGGAGGGCACGTCCTGGGTGTTGAGCGTGGTCCACGATGTGGCATCCGGGTCTTTATACTCGACGCGTAACTTGGCGGTCGTTCCGCTATAGTTATAGGCATGATATGACAGTAAGAAAGGTGTTGCGGGCAAGGCCTGCGTCATGTAGAAGTTGCAGGGGTTGGTCAGTGCCACAGCGCGGCGACCATTGCACACACTGTCGGGCGCATTCACCACGTTGCAGTTGGCAAATGTCCAGGTCGAGAAGTTGCCTTGCACATTGGCGGCCCGTCCGGTGGTCGATGGCGGCATATGCTCGAAGTCTTCGATCACTGTCTTGTTCTCGCCCTGCACATAGGCTGTGAAGGTGATGACACCGCCTTGCTCCTTGATTCCCGCCAGACCCAACTCGGTGTAATAGCCGTTCCAGGTCACCAAGGCCGGAGTGGTTTGAGCCCCCAGGCTTGTGACACCGTAGCTGCCGGGGAAGGGGTCGGAGGCACTCGCCGACGATGCTTGGCCGGCGCGCACAATTTCCAGGTAGTTGTGCTCCGGATTGGCATTGACCTTGTTGGAGGACCACGCACCGGTGTTGGTTGAGTCCACGCGCCACACCAGCATGCCATGTCCGGGAATATAGACATCCCACTTGACCTTCTGGCGGTTGTCCAGAATGAAGTATTCTCTCGACACGGGCGACTTGATGATGTAGCCCTGGTTGGACGAATGGACGGGGTTCAGGGTGTAGGACCCCGGTTCGGTAATGACTGTGGGGTTGGCAAAGCCCATGGTGTAGCGTTCGAATAAGGTGTAGCCACAGGGCGTGCGGCCATTGTTGAAGTAGCTGCCGCCGGCCATGACATCCCACTCGCCGGGGTGATTGCTTTGTCCGCCACTCTGCTCATAGTCGGTGTCGTAGTGGTCCGCCACGCCCAGCACATGGCTGAACTCGTGGCACATTGTGCCGATGCCTCCGATGGTGCCGCCATAATACTCCAGACCGTCAAGCTCCACCGAGCAGGCGTAACGTCCCAGACGCTTGCCGTTGTAGTAGTTATAGTTGCTGTAGAACGACGACGCATGGGGCCACAGGTAGCTGCTGTTGTTGCCCTCGTAGTTCGAACCATAGCCGGCCACGATAAAGTACACCATGTCGACCACCCCATCGTTGTCGGCATCATAGTTGCTGAAGTCCACTTGGTTCTTCACCTGCTCGATGGCTGCGTTGAAGATGGTGTGGGCATTGCTCGTCTGCTGAAAACCGGTGGCTGTGTAGTTGACGGTGATAGGCCCCACGACATCAAACTGCGGGTCGAACTGTCCCATCGAGTTGTCATAGAAGTAGTCGCGAACCGAGCCGGTGCAGCTCACCCACTGGTGGCTGCTCTGGTCGGTGTAGCCCGTGTAGTTCCTATCGTTGGTCTGCGACTGGTAGAACGCCTGGGCATCAGTGCGCTTGAATTTCTTGTTGGTCATGTTCACCAGAATCACCAGTCCGCGATAATTGTTGAGGGCACCTGCTCGAGCAGGGGTCAGCGAGGAATCGCGCTTGCTGCGTTGGGCGCGTGCGGCACGTGCGGTGGCGGTGTCAATCAGGTGCTTGCCGGTCTGGGCCAGAAAAGCCTGCTCATCGGCTGTGCGAGCTTCGGCATTGTGCGCCAGACGGCCGGAGGCCACCAGGCGGCCACCGCTCAGGCTGGCATACTCATAGTGTCCGGTGCTTACTTGTACCAGGGTATAGCCGTCGGACGTGCAAGTGTAGTTGAAGAACTCGTCACCTACCAGTCGGATGGTGACTCGTGTGCCGTCGGGCTGGTTGATGTCCACTAGCCCCGGATGAGCCGGCACTGCCATGGCTGTGAGCGACAGCATCGCGCCAGCCAGTAAAGCAAAAATCTTTCTCATTGTTATGATTTTTCTAATTCTTATAATTTTATTTGCCCAGCATCAGGTTAATGACCATGTTGATGTCTTTGATATCGACCAGGCCGTCGCCATCGACGTCGGCTGCCTCGTCGCTCGCTGCTTTGCCCATCATGATGTTGATGATGGCATTGACATCGGCCACGTCGACCTCGCCATTGCCAGTGACGTCGCCCAGCACCAGCTGGCCGTTATAGTAGAACTTGATGTTGTCGACGTAGCAGGGTTGTGTAGCGCTGCCGCCGGCCATCGTCAGCCGGAAGTAGAGCGGCCGCCGCATGTCTATCTGCTGGAAGTAGGTGGCGCTTCCACCAGCAGGCACGGTGAAGTATTCGTTGTGCATCTTGGTCCACGTCTTGCCGTCGGTCGACGAGTAGAGTGTCAGTTTTGCGTCGGTGGTTGAGCTATTGAATGCAGTGTACTCGATGCGGAAAGCCCGCACCATCAGTGGCTCGTCCATGGCTATGAGCGATGGCTTGACCATGCGCACGGCATGCTGGCCGTCGCAGTATTGTTCGCCGGGAGCCGTCACGTTCGATCCGTTGAAGCTCCACTTGGCAAAGTTGCCTTGCACCTGCTTGAGCGTCTTGCTGCTCGTGGCCTCCATCTGCTCGAAATCCTCGACCAGCACATCGGGCTGCACGGCCTCATTGACATCAAAGGTGATGACTCCATTGGTCTCGGTAATGCCTGAAAGCTCAAATGCGCAGGTCTCCCCGGCCCAAGTGCGCAAGTTGGGTTGCGTGAAGTTGCCTATCGCCGTCACTTGCGAGGTACCGGGAAACGCACCGCTGGCAGCACTGCCGCCGCCGGCACGTAGCAGCACATAGTAGTTGTGCGACGGGTTGGCGTTGACCTCGTTGTTCCACCATATTTCTTCGTTGGTCGAGTCAACCCGCGCAATGAGCATACCATGACCGGGCAGATAAGCGTCCCACTTGACGCGCTGGCGGTTGTCGAGCATGAAGAACTCCTTGTCTACGGGTGTGCGCAGAATCAGTCCGTCGCCGGTGTTGCCCACATATTGCAGCGAGTAGCTGCCGGGTGATGTGATTTCCCGTGGGCGATTCCAGCCCAGGGCATAACGTTCCCAGATGCTGTAGCCACATGGTGTGCGACCATAGTTGAACGAACCACCGCCGGCCATCACGTCCCATTCACCCGGGTCGTGGCTCTGACCTTGCTCTTCGTAGTCGGTGTCGTAGAGGTCGGGCAAGCCCAGCACGTGGCTGAACTCGTGGCACATCGTGCCTATGCCCAGCGGCATGGGGTAGCCTTGCGACTCCCAGCCATATACCTCGGTTGAACTGGCATAGGCCCACATGGCCACGCCGTCGTACCAGTAGTAGGTCCTGTTCCACCAGTCATAGAGGTACGCCTTGTGGGGCCACAGGTAGCCGCCGTTGTTGCCGCTATAGTTGGCCGAGTAGCCGGCCACCAGAAAGTACACCATGTCGATGGCACCGTCGCCGTCGTTGTCATATTGGCTGAAGTCCACCAAGTCGTCGGCGGCATCGAGCGCAGCCTTGAAGATGCGGCCGGAGTTCTGGGTGCCATTGTGGTCGGTGCAGGCATAGTCGACCTCCACGGGTCCGACGATGTCGAACTTCGGGGCGAAGATGCCACCCGACTGATCCTTGAAGTAATCATGCATCGAGCCGGTGCAGTTATGTCGCCGTCCGTTGAACACGAAGTGGTCGAATCCCTCCTCGTTGACCATCTTGTCGTAGAAGTCGTGCGGGTCGTCCATCATGAACTTCTTGTCGGTGTAGTTGATAAGGATTATCAGTCCGCGGAAATTGCCATAGTCGATGGTGGCTTCGCGATGTGCCGGGCCATAGGTGGCGCGCACACGGTTCTGGCGGCCCTGTGTCAGGTGTCGCTCACCGCGCAGGTGCTTGCCCACCTGCTGCAGTAGCTGCCGCTCGGAGGCTGTGCGCAGCGAGGCATCATGTGCCAGCATGCCCGAGGATACCAGTTCCTGACCGCTCCTGATTGCATACTCATACCTGCCGTTTACGGGCAGCACGGTATAGCCGTCGTCGGTGGTGTTGTAGTGAAAAAACTCGTCACCCACTAGCCGCAGGGTCAGTGTCGTGCCATCGGCTTGAGTGACTCGCACGGGGGTCTTGTCGGCTGGAATAGCCCAGCAGGCGACACCCAGTAGCAAATACATCACAAATAATGAAACTCTTCTCATAACTCATTAAAAGACAAGAAACGAGAAACAAGAATCGTAAGTGTTGCGTTCTTGCTTCTCGTTTCTTGTGTAATTAGGATTGCACTTTGATTAGTTTTTGCCCAGCATGATGTTGATCACGGCGTTGACATCCTCGACACCGACACTGCCGTTGCCGCTGAGGTCGGCCTTGGGATTCTCGCCCTTGCCCAGCATGACATTGATCACGGCGTTGACATCCTCAACACCCACCGAGCCGTTGCCGTCGACGTCGCCGGGAATGCCTGGGTCATCGGGGCCGCCCTGCTCGCCTGTGTAGTAGACCGTGAAGTTATCCACATACACCGGCACATTCTTGTTGCCGGTGCTCTGTACCACACGGAAGGTCACACCTTGAGTGTTGGTCACGGGCACGAGCCAGTTGCACGATGTGCGCACCGACCCGGGAACCGTGATGGCGTCGGTACCCATCACATTCTTGGCCTTGGTCCATGTCGAACCCTCATCGGTGGAGTAGTTCAGACCCATCTTGGCCGAGCTTGACGAGGTGTTGTAGATGTCGAAGCTCACCTCCATCACGTTGTAGTAGATGGGGGTGACCGATGTGAACTGGCTGGGGTTGGCCATCTGCACAGCCTTGGTGCCGGTGCAGTAGTCACTCTCAGGCTCCTTGACATAGCTCTTGGCGAAGTCCCAGTTGCTGAACACGCCCTCGGCACCCTTATAGGGCGAGGTAGTCATCACCGGCATACCCTCGAAGGTCTCGACCAGCGACGACCAGATGTGTTCGCCATCGTCCACAACATCAAGGGTGATGACACCATCGGTCTCACGGATGTTCACAATATTATACTTGTTCTGCGACTTGTCCCAAGTGCACAGGCTGGGATAGCTGTCGTTGGTGATGTGCGTGATGCCCATCGTGCCTGGGAATGGGTCAGAAGCCAGGTCGCCGGTGCTGGTGTTGCCGGCACGCAACAGCTCGAAGTAGTTGCGCTCGGGATTGGTGTTGACCTGGTTGACCACCCACTTGTAGGCAGCCGACGAGTCGACGCGCCACACGAGCATGCCATGACCGGGCATGTAACGGTCCCAACCCTCTTTCTGGCGGTTCTCGGCCATGAAGTACTCGTTGGCCTTTGGGGTCTTGAATATCAAGCCCTGATTGGACGTGGCCAGGTTCTGGAGCGTGAAGCTGCTCGTCTGGCGCACAACAGTAGGATTGGCCCAGCCCAGGGTGTAGCGCTCAAAGATGTTGTGCCCCACTGGTGTGCGGCCATAGTTGTGGTCGGCCCCACCTGCCATGACGTCCCATGCACCCGGGTTGTGGCTCTCTCCACCGCTCTGGGCGTAGTCGGTGTCGTAGTGGTCCATCAGGCCCAGCACATGGCTGAACTCGTGACAGAACGTGCCGATGCCCTCAAGCAGCACCGTACCCTCGCTGCCCAGCATCTCGGTCGAACATGAGTAGAGGTCGAACGACTTGCCGTCGAGCTTCGGGTTGGTCATCTGCAGCTTGCTCTCGTGGGGCCACAGCAGTCCGCTGTTGTTGCCCTGCACATGCGATCCCCATCCAGCCACCACGAAGCACACGTTGTCGACCACGCCATTGCCATCGCCATCATACTGGCTATAGTCAATCTGCGAGTCGAGTGCTTGCAAGGCAGCCCTGAAAATGGTGCGCGCGTTGTTATTGCACTGTGTAGCCTTATAGGTCGTGGTGTAAGGGCCAAAGACATCAAACTCGGGATCAAACATGCCGTTGGACTGTGCGTAAAAGTAGTCACGCACCGAGCCATCGAACAGCGAGCCATAGTAGTTGGTCGAGCCATCCTCGTTGGTGTAACCTTGGTATCCACGCTCACCGCACATGCGGGTGTACAAGTCCTTGATGTCGCTGCGGCTGAACTTGACATCCGAGAATTGAATCAGGATAATCAGGCCACGGAACTTCGACTGGTCGAAGCCCTTGGCCGGGCCGCCGTCGCGATAAGCGCGCGCAGTCTTGCTGCGCTCTACGGCCTCTAGGTCGGTCAGGTTGGTGGTCAGGCCGGTCAGCAGCGACAGCTCAGCAACACTGCGCTTTCCGGCGTCATGTGCCAGCACACCAGTGGGCACCATTCGCCGACCGTCGCGGCGGGCGTACTCATAGGCGCCTCGTTCGTTCTGCAGCACAGTGTATCCGTCGACTGTGGTCGAGAAGTGATAGTACTCATCGCCATGCAGTTCTAGCATGACCGACGTTCCGTCGGGCTGCATGCACTTGACAGCGCCACGCAGTGCGGGCCTTGCCCAAGCAGTGGCCGCGACAAGCATCAGCGCTGCAGCTAATAGAATCTTTTTCATTTATCAGTTTGTTTATGCCTGGTTAATAGGCGGTTATTAAAAATCTGAACTATTTGTTAGTGCCATCCAAATCGAGCTGGCGGCTATAAAGCGTGCAAATTTCGGAATTTTCGGACAAACATACAAATAAAAAATGTGAAAAAAGAGTCAGCTTCCTCTATAGCTGAATGTTCCACGCCCCAAAAGTTATTAACAATCGGTGCGACTTATCAACATTTCAATGTATTTAACGGATTTTTTAGCCAATGTTCCACGAAAAAGCATTTCCTTTGCACCCGTGAAACATTTTTGACAACTATTTATGGGAAAAACAATAGCCATAGCCAATCAGAAAGGTGGAGTGGGTAAGACAACCACGGCCATCAACCTGGCTGCATCCCTGGCCATGAACAACAAGCGCGTGCTGCTCATCGACGCCGACCCGCAGGCCAACGCCACGTCGGGCATCGGTGTTGAGCCCAAGCAGATGACATCGACCATCTATGAGTGCCTGGTCGACGACTACCCCATGCACAGTGCCGCTGTGGGCACTTGTGTCGACCGTCTCGACTTGGTGGGGTCGCGCATCGACCTGGTGGGGGCTGAGATTGAGCTGATTAACAAGGAGGGACGAGAGAACGTGCTGCGGCACTCCATCGACGACGTCAAGCAAGCCTACGACTATATCCTGGTGGACTGTAGTCCGTCGCTGGGGCTGATCACGGTCAATGCCCTCACCGCAGCCGACAGTGTCATCATACCGGTGCAGGCCGAGTACTTCGCCCTTGAGGGCATCAGCAAGTTGCTCAACACGGTGCGTATCATCAAGTCGAAGCTCAATCCCGACCTGCGCATCGAGGGCTTCTTGCTCACAATGTACGACGCGCGACTGCGCCTGGCTAACCAAATTTTCGAGGAACTGAAGAGCCATTTCGGCGACATGGTGTTCAACACGGTCATTCCGCGCAACATCAAGCTCAGCGAGGCGCCCAGTCACGGGCTGCCGGCCATTCTCTACGACCCCAACAGCCGAGGTGCCACCAGCCATGTGCAGCTGGCCAAGGAACTCATTGCACGCGCACGCAAGCGCCAGACTAACCCATAACGCGTAATACGATAATGCCTAACAACCGTAAAGACATCAAGCGAAGCCCGCTGGGCCGAGGGCTGGACTCCATCTTCTCGATGGGCGACGTACAGACCGGCGGCTCGTCGGCAATCAACGAGATAGCCATCGCGCAAATCACTCCAAACCCCGACCAGCCCAGGCATACGTTCGATGAGACAGCTCTTGAGGAGCTGGCATCGAGCATACGCGAGCTGGGCATCATTCAGCCTCTGACGCTGCGCAGCATCGGCCAGGGCCGCTACCAGATCATCTCGGGCGAGCGTCGTTATCGGGCCGCCAAGTTGGCAGGACTGGAGACTGTGCCGGCCTATGTGCGCACAGCAGGCGACAGCGAGGTCACCGAGATGGCTCTGATTGAGAACATACAGCGCGAGGACCTCAACGCCATAGAAATCGCGCTCACCTTCCGCAAGCTCATCGACCAGTACAACCTCACGCAGGAGCGACTCAGCGAGCGCATCGGCAAAAACCGTGCCACCATCGCCAATTTCCTGCGGCTGCTTAAACTGCCGGCCGAAGTGCAGCTCGGACTGCGCGACAAGGTGGTGGACATGGGGCATGCCCGGGCACTGTTGTCGATCGACAAGCCATCGCTACAGCTCAAGCTGTACAACGAGACACTCAAGCGCGGACTGTCGGTGCGCCAGGTTGAGCAGCTGGCCAAGCAGTACCAGCAGGCCGACGAGCAGGGCACACCGGCCCCCACGGTCACGGCACGCCCACGGCCCGGACGCGACTACGCCATCTTGCAGAAGCACCTCACGGCATCGTTCGGCGTGCCGGTGAAGGTGTCGTGCAACGCCGAGGGCAAGGGGAAGATAGCTTTCGCCTTCAGCGACACAGCCCAGCTCGAGAAAATCATCAACATGTTTGACCAACTCAAAGCCAAGTGACACATCGGGCCACATACCGTTGCGCATGGCGCATGGCATGGCTGCTGTGCTTGGCCGTCCTGTGCCAGCTCTCTGCCTGGGCCACGGCCGACACCACCCGGGTTCGCCATAGCCGTGTGCGCACACAGGTCGTTGTTGCCCCCGACACTGCCCACCGTGTGACCGTCGTTGACCTGGCCGGCGACACGCTGCACTTCGCCAGCGCCGACTCGCTGCGCGGTGTGGACGGCATCGAGCTGCTGCCCGACACTGTGGCATCGAGCCAACTGGGCAAGGTACGCGTGTTCAACCCCGACCCAAAGCGTGCCCTGTGGCTCTCGGCCCTGTGCCCGGGACTGGGCCAGGTCTATAACCGTCGCTACTGGAAGCTGCCCATTGTGGTCGGAGCCTTTGTGGGTCTGAGCTACGGCACGATTTGGAACAACCGTATGCTGGGCGACTATAGCCGCGCCTATCGCGACGCCATGGACAATGACCCCGACACCCATAGCTACATGAATTTCTATCCGCCCACGGTCAAGGAGAGCGACCTCGACATGGCCTGACTGCAAAAGGCGCTCAAGAACAAGAAAGACTACTATCGCCGCTATCGCGACATCTGCATCATCGGCATGGTGGCGCTGTACTTGGTCAACATTGTCGATGCCTATGTCGACGCGTCGCTGGCCCACTTCGACATCTCGCCCGACCTCTCGATGCAGGTCCGCCCGGCGGTCATTGCCCCCTCGCAGGCAACCAGTTCGCCCCTGCGGGCTTCCGTCGGCCTGCAATGCGCATTTAGTTTTTAGACGTTAGTTCGAATGTTCGAGTAATCGAATGTTCGAACAGTCGAAACTCAAAACCCGAAACTCTTAATTCGAAACTAGAATAAAGAAATATGAAGAGACATTACCTGACACTACTCGGCGCCCTGCTGGTCGTGATGGCGACCTGGGCCGGGCCACGAAACAACATCCTCACGCTCAAGCAGTCGATTACCGACAACGATATCGTCTTCCCCGAGAGCTTTGAGACCGACACGCACGAGATGATGCAGAACTGGTACTTGCAGAACTACACTATCCTTGACGCTGATGTCGAGAACAAGGCCGTGGGAGAGGTGAGCGAGCAGGAGTACATCAAGCGACTGGCGGCCATGCCCACTGTCATCGAGATGCCTTACAACCAGGTGGTGCGAAGCTACATCGACCGCTACATCAAGCGCAACCGCACTCTGGTCGAGGAGATGCTGGGCATGAGCCTCTACTATATGCCCATCTTTGAGCAGGCATTGGAGAAGGAAGGACTGCCCCTGGAGCTGAAGTACCTGCCTGTGATTGAGAGCGCGCTCAATCCCAATGCCGTGTCGCGCGCCGGAGCGGCCGGGCTGTGGCAGTTCATGGTGGGCACTGGCAAGGGGTTGGGACTGGAGGTCAACTCGCTGGTCGATGAGCGGCGCGACCCCTACCGCTCGTCGGAGAAAGCCGCTGCCTATCTTAAGGATCTGCACAGCATCTACAACGATTGGTCGCTCGCCATTGCAGCCTATAACTGCGGACCGGGAGCGGTCAACAAGGCACTGCAGCGCGCCGGAGGTCAAGGAAAGGACTTCTGGGACATCTACGACTACCTGCCACGCGAGACTCGTGGCTATGTGCCGGCGTTCATCGCCGCCAACTATGTGATGACCTACTTCAAGCATCACAACATCAGCCCCGGGCTGGCGCGCAAACCGCTCATTACCGACACCGTCAGTGTCACCAGCCGCGTCCACTTCAACCAAATCTCGCATGTGCTCAACATGCCCATCGAGGAATTGCGCGTGCTCAACCCGCAGTATCGCCAGGATGTCATCCCCGGCAACACACGGCCCTATACGCTGGTGCTGCCGTCGCAGCAGGTGTACAGCTATATCATGAGCGAGGACAGTATCTTGGCTTACCGCCCCGAGCAGTATAACCATCGCCAGGTGGTGGAGCCGGGAGGGGCGAGCGTCGACAATGACGACGCTAACTACA
This sequence comes from Muribaculaceae bacterium, assembly GCA_017477555.1. Lineage (GTDB taxonomy): Bacteria > Bacteroidota > Bacteroidia > Bacteroidales > Muribaculaceae > Sodaliphilus. The sequence goes on along the minus strand of JAFUVK010000093.1, from coordinate 1,038 downwards.
CCTATGAGAACCGTCTGGTCACTGAGTATCATAAGGTGCGCCGTGGCGAGACGGCCAGCAGCATTGCCGCCAACTATGGCATGAGTATGAGCACGTTCAACTCGCTCAACGGCTTGAATGGCGGCAAGGTGCGCCGCGGACAGGTGGTCAAGGTACAGAAGAACAAGCGCGTGCGCGTGGCCAAGGACGATGCCGAAGAGTTGATGGCACAGCAAAGCGAGGGCGAGCCTGAACATGGCTCCCAGGCCGAGCCAGATGACGACGACGAGGACGAGCAAATCGACGAGGTCAAGAAGGTGGAGCGAGCTGCCGCCGAGTCGCGTCGCCGCGGACCGCAACCGGTGCACATCGAGTCGCCCAAGCCCCAACCCAAGGCAGAGAAACCGCGGCAGGAGACCCGTCAGGACTCGCGCCAGTGGCAGAAGCGCAATGAGCGATATGCCGACAAGCGGGGCCGCAAGGGTCGTCACAGTCAGGAGGACACCTACAAGCAATCGCGCAGCAGCAGCAAACGCGGCGACAGTGCCAAGCGTGGTCGCCACGCCCGTGCCGAAAAGCCCGCACCCACCACCGACTACAACATCAAGAAGGGTGAGTCGCTCAGCGAGATTGCCGAGAAGACCGGCACCACTGTCGACGCACTGCGCAAGGCCAATGGCATCAGCGGCGACAAAATCAAGGCCGGCGACAACATCAAGATTCCCGGCAAGGGCGGCAGCAAGAAGCAAGCAGGCAGCAAAGCATCGGGCAAATCCAGTAAAGCCTCAAGCAAGGCCGGCAAAGCTTCGAGCAAGAGCAGCTCAAAATCAACAGGCAAAAAACGCCGCCGCTAGTAGCGACGCGGCATGCCGCCCAATCGGCTATTATAGACAAGTGTACAAGTCATGTGCACTTGTCTTTTTTAGTATGACGGGCATGTTGTACATCTGTGGTGAAAGTCCACTCGGGGCGTAGTCACCGACGAACCCTATAGCGACTCGCAAGTTTCAAGTGGTGACGCTTGGGAGAGAAGAAGCGATAGCGAAATCGTGGCTTGAC
>JAFUVK010000092.1 GCA_017477555.1 Muribaculaceae bacterium | reverse complement strand
TTCTCATTTCTGCAATTCTTTCCAAAAATATTTGACGGTGCAAAGTTAAGGTAGGGACGGCACCCCTGTGCCGTCCGCCCCGACAAAAGGTAATGTTGCCTGCGGCCAGGCATGTAGGTACGGCACCCCTGGCTGGGGCGGTATCAACCAACGGGGGAGAAACCGGGAGAGCTAATTACGCTTGGTGAAACCGAAGTAACGGGTCAGGAGGGCTTCGTCGCACAGTGCGGCATCGTCGCCGTGGTCGCCGTCATAACGCTGGTAACGGATTATATTACTGCCGCGCTGTTGCATGGCCTGAGCCTGAACCGAACAGTCGGGCTCGGCGTTGGTGTTGAAGAAAAATGTGGGCACGCTGGTCATACGCGGTCCCTCGCACGACATGGCGATGGCCGCGGCAAAGATGTCGGGGTGGCTCTCGACATAGTCCCATGTGCCGCGTCCGCCATCGGAGGAGCCGGCCAGATAGATTCTCGAAGGGTCGACGAGGCCCTTATCGACGTAGTCGTCAATCATGTGCTTGACCTCGGGCCAACATTCGCGCCAGGTGACACAGGACGTTTGCGCGGCTTTGTGACACATGGGCATCAGCACCACCGCCTTGATGGCATGACGGTCGAGATAATCGACAATCGAGTCGTCGGCGGCACAGTTGTCAAGGTGGTTGTGAATAAAGAAATCGTGGAGTTTCTGGTCCTTGACACCGCCATGCAGCCACAAGAACAGCAGCGCCTTGCCACTGACCTCGGGATGGATGTATCTCACCTTGCATGGCAAGTTGTCGACAAACTCACCCTCGGGCAGATGTTGCGATTTTACGGTGTCGCGAACAACAGGCGTCGGGTGTTGTGTGGTTTGACTCACCACTTTAGCTTTAGTGCCGCACGACAGTGCAATGACTGCCAGTGCCGAGGCGACGAGTGATATGATATGTCTCATAATAGTAACGGATTACAGTTGGTAGGCTATAGTGAGCGCAAAGGTAGTGATTATTAATGGCACGGCAAAGAATGGCTGTAGTTTTTCTAATAAAACCCGCCCCACCATGACATGGCGGGGCGGGTGAATATAAGATGGTCACGTTCAGCAAAACTTGAGCAAGCTCAGTTTTGCGCTCACTTAATCACGACTTTGCGGCCCTTAGCGACGTAGATGCCGGGACGCAGATTGCTGGCTTCGACACGACGGCCGAGCAGGTCGTAGAGTTGGAGCGAACGTGCATCATCGACGCTGATGGTTGTCACGCCGGAGTTCTTGAGGTCGTACCAGGTGATGGGGCTCTCGTGGGTCTCGCCACCTCCGGTGTAGATGGTCTTGGCTCCGATGGCCTCCCAGGTGTCGATGCCGTCGGCATGGACATAGACGCTCTCACCGCCTTGCATCACCTCCCAGTAGTCGGTGTAGAGATATGGGATGACGGTAAGGTCTTCGGTGGCATACTCATAACGGCTGGCCTCGAGTGTGATTGGGCTTTCCTGTCCGTCGACGCGGCTGAAGAGCTGGTAGCTCAGCTTACTGGCGAAGATGGGATTTCCATCCACGTCCTCAAGCGGAATGTTCATCTCCAGCAGATAGCCGTAAGGCTCGTTGTTAGCGAAGTTCAGGATCTGCGGTGCGGCCGGTGTGGCGGGCTCGTCGGCCGCACGGGTGATGACGACATTGGTCATCACATCGGCCGGCTCGTCGTAGGTCTGTCCCTCCAGCTCATAGGTGCTGGTCGAGGTGTAGCCCTCATCGGTGGTGAAGGTGTCGGTGTCAGGGTCATAGGCCATGGTTGCGCCATTGAACACAATCTCCATGTCGATGCCCCAAGCGTCGAAGTTGCCCAGGAAGTGCTTCGGGAAAGTGACTGTGGCTCCGTCATCCGACATCGTGCCCTTGACCCAAGCATCGGTAATCCACTTGCTCAAGCCCTGGATGTAGACATCGTTGCCATCGAAGCCCACCAGCACGTCGGCCTTATGCTCCTCGGGATATTCCTCGCCAAACTGCAGGTCGGTGGCCGTGAGTGTGTAGGTGTTGGCCTCCATGCCCTCGGGCGGAGTGATCACGACCTTCTCGTTCTCATAGACGTTATACCAGTCGATGTCGCTATAGTGGGTCTCGCCACCGCCGGTGTAGACCGCGCGGACTCCCACTTGCTGCACGCCCTCGCCCAGGCCGTAGAGTACGGCCAGCTCGCCGTGGGCCAGGAAGTTGATGTCGTCGCCGAAGTTGTAGGGGATGGTCGTCCAGTCCTCCTCGAAGCCGTAGTAGTCGGCCAGGAAAGTGTAAGGCACGGCGCCGCTGCCATAGTCGACGAAGACTTGGTAGCCCAACTTGTCGGGCAGCAGCGGATTGCCGTCGACATCGGTGGTGGCCATCTCTACCATCATGAACCCAAAGTCATCGTCGGTATAGTACTCATAGTAGCGGAAGTGGGGCTTGGCGGGTGTTGCGGCCTCGTCGGCGATGGGTGCGAGCTTGACGTTGCCGTGCACGTCATACCAGTCGATGTCCTTGTCCGAGGCGCTGATAGCATACCACTGCCGTGCCGTGAGCACTCCGGTGGTCTCGTCGATGTCCATCACCAGCGGCTCCGCCACAAGCTCCTGGGCCGAGCAGCCCATGAAGTAGAGCGGATAGGCATCGCCCTGATAGATGAATGTGCCGAAGTACTGGCCGTTGTCGAAGACGTAGCTGTCGCCCTCGCGGTGTCCCTTGACCCATGCCAGAGGCAGATACACGCACAGCCCCTGTACATAGATGTCGTCGCCGTCGAAGCCCACCTTGGTATTGCCGCGCAGCGGGTCGCCCTCATACCAGCCGCCCGCATCGTCAATGCCCATATAGGCACCGCTCAAGGCGTAGTCGAGCGTCTCGACGTTGTCGGGTACCTCTACCACATCGCCCTCGGGCACGATTGACATCTGGCTGTCGAACTGATAGAACCACAACATCTCGCTGTCGCTGGAGTTCTCCACGATGTAGCACACCACGTCCTGCGACAACACTAGGGTTTCGACCTGGGGGTTGAAGTTAAACACAGCATCGATGGGAGCATAGCCCCCGTCGACCGGCGTGACGGGGAAAAAGTAGTCGTCATAGCCGTTAAAGCGTCCATAGTACTGCATCGGGAACGAGATGGTGTTGCCATCTTCGCTGAACGTGCCTTTGATCCATGCCTCGGGCAGCAGGATGCTGAAGCCCTGGATGTAGACGTCGTCGCCGTCGAAGCCGATGTTGACCGGGTTGCTGACCAGCTCCCACGACGATCCGTCGAAGACGTAGCCGTTGAGGCGATACTTCTCGGTAGGGAGGTTGGCCGGTGGTGTCACCACCTCGGCATTGGCTTGCTGAGCCTTGGCCATGGCCGGGACGCTGATGTCGGCACGTGGTGCCGACAGTGCCTGGCGTTTCTTGCCCGTCAGCTCCTTGTTGAATGACTTGCGCAGGCTGTTGTGGCTCAACGCCGACATCTGCCGCGCGCTCACGGCAAGCGACAATATGGCTACCATGAGCAGTAACGTAATTTTTTTCATAGGCTTAATCATTTTTTGTTGGGGGGTTATGATTAGGGCACAAATATAGCGATAAAAAAATGAAAAAAACAATTATTACCACAAAAACTACTAATTTTCACCACAAAAACTACTAGAAATGTTATCATTAACTCAAAAGTGGCACAAGAAAGGACTTCCCTTCTTTGCGCCACTTGCTGATTCCTTATTTCAGGTTATCCTAACCCATACCCATCATTTCTAGGGCAATGCCGACCAGCCCCATCACTTCTGAGCCACGTAGTCCATGTGGACGCGCTCCCAGGTGAGCGAGCCGTCTTTGTGCACATGCACGCGCAACAGGTAATCGCCCGGCTTGGGGCTGTTGCGCTCGCTCATCGAGTCGAGGGTGAGATAGTTTACCTTGTTGTATTCGCGCTCGTCCCAGGCATGGACGTGCCCACAGAAGACGATGCTGGCATTCCACTCCTCAAACTGGTTGAGCAGGAAGAAAGTCTCCTCGCGCGAGAATGTGGAGGCGAACTGCATCGACGACGGGCGGAAGATGTTGGTGTGGCTGAAGACGAACGTGTGTCTATAGAACTGAAAACCGCCGGTTTCTTCATTAAAGTAGTTACCGTCGAGCACACCTTGGTTGATCAGGTCGATCTGCGTCTTGCCCAGTGTGCCACTGGCGGTGTCGAGGAAGATAAAGTGGTCGTAGACGGTTCCCCTGCCATCATCGTACGTGCCCACACACACATCGAACTCATAGAATGACGAGTGGAACAGGCTGCACCACATGGCCCAGCCATTGTGCGTGAGGTCATGGTTGCCCACCACCGGGAAGAATGGAAAATGGATTTCATTGTAATCCCACCCGATGATGTCATACGGGTTGTTCTTGTGGCGCCATCGTCCATATTCGTTTTGCACATAATTCTTTCGGACAAACCTTTCCTTGGCCTTCTGCAGGGCCGAGTCGAGCACGATATAGTATTCAGGCTTGGTGTCGGCGATGTCGCCCAGATGTGCATAGAGCAGGTCGTCGCCATCCAGGCCTATCTTCAGCATCTCGTCGAGCCGGCCAGGGTCGTCGGTGATGTGGCTGTCGGCCCCCACCAGAAACGTGTATTCACCATCCTGTACGTTTTTCGTATCCAGGTTCATCTCATAGTCATTGAGATATTCCTTATAATAGAGGTGGGACATCTTCACACGATCCTCGACGGCCGTTCCGGCCATGAGCACGCCCTGAGGGCTTACTTTGTCGCACGAGGTGCACAGCGCACCTGCCGCCAATGCGGCCATAATGATATATTTTGCTTTCATGATGTTTACCATTTGTATTTCATACCTATTCTCATCGAACCCTCATAGCGGCTTGCCAGCTGGCTGATGCTGCCAGCCGGACGAACGTTGAACTCGCCGAAGAGGCGCATCTGCCGGTTGATGTTGGCATACCATCGTATGCCCCAGTTGATGTTCCAGTTCTCATAGTAGTAGTCGTCGTAGTTGCGGGCATACAGGCCGATGTTCCACGGGTTGGTGCGATGACGTATGTTCACGCCCATACCGAAGGTGAGTGTCAATGGCTCGGTGTAGCCATACTTCTCGCCCCACTTCGAACTGCGGAAGTGAATCAACGACTCGCCGATGCGCATGTCGAAATAGGCCGACTCCCAGGTGGCCGAGAGGTTGAAGACTGTCTCGGTAAAGCCCCATCGCTGATAGCGGTTGATCATCAACTTGCCATCGAAATAGAGGTGACCGAACTTGACGGGCAGGCAGTAGCCGCCGGTGGCATCGAACGAATACAGCTGCTTCCAGAACTGCATCTGCGTGTCGCCACCCACATACCAGCGGTCGGCCAAGTGGCGGCGGTAGGATGCCTCAAAGCCGAAGAACTTGCCCGAGACCACATTGTCGCCGCCTGTGAAGTAGCCGGAGACCTCGTTCTTGTGCTCGCCGTCATATTGGTGCACACCACGGTAGGACTGGGCACCGGCCGTGACCACCGCCACGGCCAGCATCATTAGTGTTAAGATTGTCTTTTTCATTGATTGGATATCATTGTTTTGGGTTTGTCCTCGCTATTCGCTGTCCACTGTTCGCTATTCGCTACTAGAATGAGATGCACAGGGCACCGCCCAGCACCCACTGGTGCAGCGACTTCTTGGTGCTGGACTTGACCGGCTTGGTCATCTCCCAGCCACCCATCGCCATGATGTCGACCATATCGGGCGACAGAGCGGAGAACAGCTCCAGGGGATTGTAGGTGGCGGTGAATGTTTTGCGCGCATAGTCGTAGTCGCAGAACACACGCCATGAGAATGAGTTCTTGTGAGCATAGGTCAGCGACACGCCGGTGCCGAACTTCATCGAGTTGTTTGCACCGATGTTGATGTAAGGCCATTCGTGTGCCACCATCTTTTCGGTGGTCTTGAACATGGGCTGCGTCTCGTCGTCCATATACGCGATGTTAAAATCATATTGCTCGCCGGCGTAGGACGCTTTGATTTCAATGTCGCTCATGATGCTGCGCCCAAGCAGGACCTTGCTGCCCAAGGCAAAGCGCGATGACAGGGGCAGGCTGAAGTAGACACCGGCATCGGCCGCAAACTCGGTGATGTGGTCGCTCTCGATAATCAGACCGATGTTCTGTACCGACTGCTCGAGCAGCGGGTCCTTGAAGAACTTCTGGATTTCATTCTCCTCGCTGAGCGCAAACTTGCTCCATCCGTTGATCGGGGTAGCCCTGACACGCAAGCGGCCGCCCACCCCCACATAGGGATTGAAGAAATAAGCCCCCTCGGCACCGACTACCGTGGCCGAGCGGAACTTGAGCTTGAGCGGTTCGGCCGACATTTCCTCGTCTTCGGCCAAGTCCTCTTCATCGAGCAGGTCCGACGGGATGTTGTAGTCAAATGCCGGCATCTCGAGGTTTTTGTTTCCCAGCCCGATACCCATCGAGATGGAGAAGAACGACGGATTTTTGCGCAGGTCGGGATAGTAGGCCAGGTCGTTACGCATCAGGCCGCGCCCCTTGAACAGGAGGTCCATCAGGCCATAGCCCAGCTCCACCGACAGGATACCGATGCCTGCACCGGAGAGCACATCGCTGATCCAGTGCCGGTTGTTGAGCACACGCATCACGCCCGTGGCGGTGGCCAGGGTGTAGGCCCCTACCGAGTACCATTTCGAGCGCGTGAGTCCATACTCCTTGTGCAGGATGGTTGCAGCCATAAACGCTGTGGCAGTGTGCCCCGAGGGCCACGAGTTGCGCGTCGACCCGTCGGGACGCATCTCGCTGGCGGTGTACTTGATGCCGTTGACCAGACCGGCCATGATGGCGGCCGACGCGGCCGACGAAGCCCAGAAGCGCGGCCAGTCGCTGCGACCTTCCACCGCACCGATTTTCAGCCCGATGGTCAGTGCCAGCGGCACATATTGGGTGTAGTTGTCTATCTCGTTGTGGAAGTTGTATTTAATCAGACGGATGCGGGTATTGGGATTGTTGTAGTCCTGACGGAAGGCCGTCTTCTCGCTCTTGGCAATCAGCCCTGCGGCAAACAGTGGAATCCCCACCCAGGTTTGGTCTTCCCAGAAGGTGTAGGGCCTAGTGGCGGGGTTGGTTCGGCTCTTGATGAAGTTGAAGTCAGGAGCCTTGGGCGGCGTATAATTCAAGGTCAGTTCAGGCTCGGCAGCGGCTGGTGCCGTGGTTGCTGGCTCGGCCGACGCTTCGTCGGCCGATGGAGTGACCTCGGGCGCTGCCGTTGACCTTTCCTGACTCGACGGTCCGACAAGCTCCGGGTTATCATCAGTGAGTGTCTCTGCGGTCACGGCTGTTGTGTCGCCGGCTGCGACAAGATCCTGAGCCATGACTGTCATCTGCAGGACTCCGATAACGAAAAGTGACAGTAAGAAGAATCTGCGTTTCATTGTTAGAGTTTCAATAAAGAGTAAGCAATACACAATTATCGCCAGGCTTCTAGCCTACGGCTTACGGTATGCAATGAGCCCACAAAATTACAATCTTTTTTTCACATATCGCAATTTTGTTTGACTTTTTTTAATCCCAAGGAATTGCTGAACGCAATGAAACAAAGTGCAAGCCGAATACAAAACCAAACTTGTTTGAGATTGTTGAGGCATAGCCTTTGTCATCCAACCTTGCTTCAATTGAGGCGCAGGCAAGATTATCTTAATGGAGTTAAGATGTCACATGATTGTGAATTACGCATTGGCCTCCCCCCACCCTCAACCCGCTCTTCCAGCGTCAAGGGGCTGCGCCCCAACAATGTTCGAGCTAGCTCGGCATTGTATTCGGTTTGCACCATTGGTCCCCACTCCCACCCCTCCGCCGCAAGCGGCACCTCCCCTCGGGCAGGTGAGGATCAAAGGGGAGGGAAGCTCTGCCACCATTACGAATTATAAATTATTCCTCGTTAGCCTGCCGCAACCGCTTGATGTAGGCCAGCTCATTGAGGGCATAGTCGCTGTTGTCGGGGTCATCGAGCATGGAGGTAAACGCCTTCTCGGCCTCATCGAGTTGGTGGTGGTCAATCAGCGCATAAGCACGGCGACGGCGCATGAAATTGATGAAGCTATGCAGGTTGTCGGGTATGTCCTCATCACGCTCATAGCGGTTGCGTATGGCTTGGGCGATGTCGTCGGTGAGTGCAAAGAGCCGGAAGTCCTTACCGTTGGCCATGGCATTGATGAGCTCGCTGGTGTGACGTATGTTGCCATCATCGCGCACATAGTCCAGATAGTAGTAGGCATCGCGGAATAGCCGCAGTTCGGTGTAGCAGAACCCAATGCAGTAGCACAGCTCGATGAAAGTGTCGCGCATGCCTTGGCCCATGTCCAGATAGTAGGTGCGCATGGCATTGAACGCATTTTCCAGATGCAGCAATGCCTGATAGAAGTGACGGTCGAGCATCAGCTTGCGACCCCAGTAGAGGTTGTAGCCGATATTAGCATTGGCCACATCGACGATGAGTTGCTGCAATTCGTCGAGCGACTCTCCGTCGCGTTGCTTGATTTGGGCGTCTTTCAGCATATAGTCATATTCGGCCCGACGCTGCTCGTCGGTCGACTTAGCCACAGCTACCGCTATCGTTGCCGACTGTGGCACCAGGGGCTCGCTGCCCACTGAGCGAGTGCGGCTCGGTGGCTCGGGCACCATCATGGCGGTGACACGCGCATAGAGTGTGGCTTGATCCTCTCCCTCGCCGTTGACAACGACTGCCACCAGTCGCTGTGGCTGGGGGTCACCCAGCTGAACCATCATAGTCACCTGAGTGCCCACAAAGTGGGTCTGCTCGCCCTCACCCTCAATCAGATGCCCCAGCACGTCGAGTTTGGCAGCAAAAGGAGCTTCGATGGTCTCGACTTTGCCGGCATGTGTTACTTCCACCCGCATGGGAGCTGCATTCACTCCAAGGATGTGCCGCAGCAGCTCATCGAGCACGAGATGACGCGTGTTATTGTCAGGCTCCAACGTTGTGGAGTCGTTGTTGTGCGTCATCTCTTGCCGGAACTGAATGTAGCGTTCGCGCACCAGTCGCTGATGGTCGCACTCCACGTCATCGCTTTGGTGCTCGCCAGCGGTCTGCTTCAGCGCCTTGTACTCGTCAGTGAACTGCCGCTGGAAGTAGAAGAACGCCGCCAGGTTGTCGACAAACTCATCGGGCCACACCGTGTTGGCATAGAACGACATGTGTACGTGCACCCGGTTGTCCTCCTCACTGGTGGTATAGGTAAACTTAATGAGCGTATTGCTGCTGTTGTAGTGGTTGCACAAGGTTCGCACCAGTGACAACTCGTCGATAGGCATGTCGGCAATGCCCGGGTAGATGATGTCCACGCCGCGGTCGTTGCCCTTTATGTCGGCCACGAAGTGACCGCCCTGATAGTCGAAATAATAGCGTGTGCTCTTGTCGTCCTTGTCATAGACTTCGTGGTTTTTGCAGTTGGCCTGTCGCAAGAAAGCCTTGAAGTCGGCCTTCACCGACGAGCGCTTGCGCTTGGGTTTCCAACGGTCGATTATGTCATTCAGTGTTATCATTGTGGTTGTGTGTCTTGAAGATATCGTGTATTCAGTTGTTCAAATTCGGTCTTATGGGCTTTGATGTCATTGAGCCATCGGTTGAGACTGTCGCACAGCACCCGGTTGTCCTTGCGCAAGACCCACGACTGGAACTGCGACAGGCTGATGTCGACCGAGATGTCCAGACCCTGCACCCTGCGTGCCATGAGTCGGGCAATGCTACGGTTGACCACGGCAAACTTGATCTCGCCTGCCGCCACGCGGAGCATCAGCTGCTCTGCGCCATGAGTGGGGTCGAAGGCGACATGGATGGTGTCGCCCAGCTCGCGGCTCAGCCCCTCGATTCGCTCCTTCATGGGCGACCCCTTGACCACCCACACGGTGTCGCCTGCCAGCTGCAGCTGGCGCTTGACACCCGTCGATGCTTGCTGCACCAGCACTTGTTTGTCGATATATATCGGTTGAGTAAAAAGGTAACTCTCGCGCCCGGCGGCCGTCATGGGATATTGTGCCACCAGAATGTCGTAGGTGCTGTCGTTCAGCCCCTGCAGCCCGCGCGACAAGGTGACGATGGGATGAAACTTCATCGGACGGCCACTGTGTGCGGCAATCAGCCGCAACAGGTCGTAGTCATATCCGCCCAGCGTGTCGTCGTAGCTATAGAAAGTGATGGGCGAGTATTCAATGGCCACGTCGAGCGTGTCGCCTCCGCTGGGCCGGTCTAGGGCCTGCGATATGGGGCGGTCACAGCGGCTAAGCGCCACCATCAGTGCAAGCGTAGCAGCCAGCAGCAGCACATATAGTGCCGTCTGCCCCTTGAAGCCTTTGCGTTGTCTCTCTCTCAGCATCTCGTTTCTTGCTTCTCGTTTCTTGCTTCTCGTTTCTTGCTTCTCGTCAGTTGGCAAAGTCCACGCTCACACCCACCTGGAAGCGGCGCGGATTGAGAGGATAGTGCGGAATGGCAAAGTAGTCGTTGCCGCCGAAGAGCTTACCATTGGCATGGGTATAGACCACAAAGAAGCGCGCCTTCTTGAGCTTAAAGTTGGCATACACATTGGCCAGCAGGAAGTTGCCGCACTCCTTCTCCTGCTGAGTGTGGAAAGTCATCGTGGCCGGGTTGTAGGCTGGAGCGTAGTACTTGGTGTAGTAGTTGGCATCCACGCCCAGCTGCACGTGCAGCACCCGAGCAATGACAAAGCGCGCATACAAGTTCGAGTAGACCGACAGTGCCGGCAGCGGCAACACAGTCTTGTTGCTGGTGGTCTGATAGGTGACACTGTTCTCCCAACCCAGTGCCCGATAGTGCAGCCCCTGCTTGAGTGTGGCACTGAGCACATGTATGGCCGGGCTGTGCTGCGCCGGCAGGCCGTCGTTGTCAAAGTAGATGTAGTTCTTGAGCGTCTCATAACCCACGTTGACATTGGTCCACGTCTGCGGGATGTCAAGCTCTCCGCCCAGGCGCAACCGCTGCGTCATGCCGAAGTCGTTCTGCCAGATGTAGTGGTTCGACACGAAGTTCCGCAGCAGATAGGGAGCGGACAGATTCTTGAAGTAGCCATAGCCGCGCAGGCTGGCCGTATCGCCCCGCACCTTGATGCGCGTCTCCACCTCGCCACTGACATCGACGTCGCCCGCCACACTGCCCACCACACCAAACTGCGCGGTGGCGCTGTAGCGCAGGTGCGCCCCCTGCCGCTTGGTGAGTTGTCCGCCCACCCACACCACATTCTCGGTGTGCCGCGGCGCGATGTGAGCCGGGGCCTGGTCCAGACCCTGTGGCAGAGGGTCGATGCCGGTGACGGTGTCCACCACCTGCGTGTAGCGCCGAACCTCGTGCGTGCCATAGAACGCCAGACCAAACTTGGCCCAACGGTTGAAGCCTTCGAGCATCGACACCCCCACGGTGTTTCGCAGTCTCCACCAGCTGGTCTGCTCATTGGTACCGCCCAGAGCCAGATAGGTGTTGGGAAATACCAAGGTATCCTCTAGCCCCACATCGTTGCGAAATCGGTGTCGGTTGTCCTTGTAGTCCATGGTCCAGATGAAGCTCGTCACCGGCACATAGGTGCGGTCGATGATGGTGTCGGTGATTGAGTCGCGGCGATAACGGTAAAACCCCACCTTGTAGCGGTGGTTCATATAGAACCGGCTGCCCCTGATGCTGCTCTGCGCGTCGGTCAGACGGGTTATGATGCTCTTGTTGTCGACCCGGGTCTCGCCGCCCTGCACCTCAGCCGGGTCGGTGATGTAGCGGTCATCGGTGATGCCGCCATTCTCGCGCGTGGTGTACTCGTAGTGCGTGAAGAAGGTCTGCAGTTCGTAGCGGTCGCCAATATAGGACCCGAACACTTTCCAGGTGAAGTCCTTGTCGGCCTGGTTGTCATACGACCCCTTGGAGTAGATATAGTCGAGTCCGGCACCCAGTTGCAGCCGCCGGTTGACGTTGCCGCTGAACAGTGCTTGCGTCCGGTCTTGGTTGCTCTTCTTGTCGCCGCCAGTGCTATAGCTCAGCAGTGTCATGGGGATGCGCGTGTTGTAGAAGCGCATCGTGGCCGTGGTGTGCAGCCACGGGTGCAGCGCGTCTTCCATAAAGAAGTCGCTGGTCAGTGGCCGATCAAAAAACAGCTGATTCTGTCCTGGTGCGCCATAATTTCCGGTCGTGGCCCACACATGGCTCGGATGCCATGGCAGGGCATAGCGATGATAGTTCTCCATCAGCGTGTCGATGGTCGCGTCCACCCGCATGCCCAGCGGCTCGGTCAGCGCCCAGGCAAACGAGGGTTCAATCTTCTGCTTCTGCTTGGCCGCCATGCCCAGCACCGCCATCAGTGCCAGCAAGGTGTATGTCAAAATCCGTCTTTCCATAATATCTGGCAAAGGTACAACTTTTTTTTAATTCATAATTTATAATTCATATTTTATAACGCACGACGCACAGCGAACAAGCCCGAAGGGCTGACAGAACACAGGCCGAGGGAAGCGCCAGCGCAACCCCGGTGAAGACGCCACAATGTTGGGGTAAGGGGTAAGGGTTGCGGCTGTAGGGACGGCACCCCTGTGCCGTCCGCCTCGGCAAAAGGTAATGTTGAATGCAGTCCGGAGACTGAACAGTGGACAGCACAACAAGCCCGAAGGGCTGACAGAACACAGGCCGGGGTGAAGCGCCAGCGCAACCCCGGTGAAGACGCCACAATGTTGGGGTAAGGGGTAAGGGTTGCGGCTGTAGGGACGGCACCCCTGTGCCGTCCGCCTCGGCAAAAGGTAATGTTGAATGCAGCCCGGTGACTGAACAGTGGACAGCGCAACAAGCCCGAAGGGTTGACAGAACACAGGCCAGAGTGAAGCGCCAGCGCAACCCCGGTGAGGAATCATCACCACCCAATCTCACCCAACAAATTCTTTGATGCCCTTTGATGGTTTTTTGATGGCTTTGGTGGTTATCATTCGCCACCCGAACCCATCCAATCTCGCCAAAATTCACCAAACATATTTAAGGCACCATATACGTGTTGTACAAAAACGGAGCCGCCTGTAGTCGAATCATTCAGCTAAAAAAGTGTTTTTCGCATCATAAGAACACTTTATTCGGCCATACTGGCTCTTTTTTCGTGATTTTTATCTAAATTTGCACCCAATTGTTAGCCAGCACAATTAAGTCATGTCAATCTGGACCCGAATCATCAACGCCACTAATTACGGACGCCAACCAGCCCCAACCCCAGTGCCACAAGTCACGCGCGACTCATCGCGCTATGCCTTGATTGACATTGAGGTGAGCATGCGTGACAATCAGGTGCATGACATTGGTGCTGTGAGGCATGACGATGCTATCTTTCACAACGCATCGCCCGATGGGCTGATGACCTTTCTACAAGGCATTGACTACCTGTGTGGGCACAACATCATTCATCACGATGCGCGATACCTCTTTGGCGACGCACCACAGCCATGGCTGCTGGTCGACACACTGTATGTGTCGCCGCTTCTCTTCCCCGAGCGCCCCTATCACCGGCTGGTCAAGGACGAGAAACTGCTATGCGATGAGCTGAACAATCCTGTCAATGACTGCAAGAAAGCACGGGAATTGCTGTTCGATGAGATTGAGGCTTGGAATGCGTTGCCACCAACCAAACAAGCAATTTTCGGCGCCTTGTTGTCATCTATTCCAGAGTTTAGTGGATTCATGAGCATTGTGGGAGCATCAGGTTGGCAAAATGACACATTGGCACGTCTACGCAACTTCTATCACGGCAGAATATGCCAGCATGCCAATCTGGACAATCTCGTCGAGCAGCGGCCCATAGAACTGGCTTATGCCCTCGCACTGATTGACACCACCGACTTTCGTTCGATCACCCCCGGGTGGGTATTGCGCAATTATCCCGAGGTGGAGAATGTCATCCACCTACTGCGCCACACCCCTTGTGGGCAGCGCTGCGACTATTGCGACACACGGCTGGACATTCGCCAGAACCTTGAGCACTTTTTCGGTTACAAGCAGTTCCGCACCTTTGATGGCGAGAATTTGCAAGAATCCGCTGTCCAGGCAGCAGTCAACGGACAGTCATTGTTGACCATCTTCCCCACTGGCGGTGGCAAATCGCTCACATTTCAACTGCCTGCATTGATGGCAGGGCAGACGATGCACAGCTTGACAGTAGTCATCTCGCCATTGCAGTCGCTCATGAAAGACCAGATCGACAACCTTGCCGAACGGGGCATCATCGACGCGGTCACCATCAATGGCATGCTTGACCCGCTCAGCCGTGCTTTGGCCATTCAACGAGTTAGCGATGGCGAGGCATCTTTGCTCTACATATCGCCCGAGATGTTGCGCTCCAAGACCATTGAGACCATACTCATGGGGCGGCATGTGGTGCGATTTGTCATCGACGAGGCGCACTGCTTCTCGTCGTGGGGGCATGATTTCCGGGTTGACTATCTCTACATCGGCAAATTTATCGCCAAATACCAACAAGCCAAGCGTTTGAGTCATCCCATTGCGGTGTCATGTTTCACTGCCACCGCCAAGCAGAAGGTGATTCAGGACATTAGCGACTACTTTCGCTACACACTGGGGCTGGAACTAAAGTTATTCGCATCACGAGCATCGAGAAAGAACCTGCGCTATGCCGTCATCCATGCCGACACCGACGAGGACAAGTACCAGAAGCTGCGCACACTGGTCTCTGAACACCTCTGCCCCACCATCGTCTATGTCTCGCGAGTGAAGCGGACCTATGAGTTGGCGACGAAGCTGTCGCGCGACGGACTCAAAGCGTTGCCGTTCAACGGCAAGATGGATGCAGAGCAGAAAGTTGCCAACCAGGAAGCCTTCATGACCGACCAGGTGAGCATCATTGTCGCCACCTCGGCATTCGGCATGGGGGTCGACAAGAAAGATGTGGGGCTGGTCGTGCACTATGACATCTCCGACTCGCTTGAGAACTATGTGCAAGAGGCCGGCAGGGCCGGGCGCGACCCGCATCTTGATGCCAAGTGCTATGTGCTGTATGGCGATAATGACCTGGACAAGCACTTTATCTTACTCAACCAGAACAAATTAAGCATTAGCGAAATACAACAAGTGTGGAAGGCGGTGAAAGACCTCACGCGCCAGCGACCCAGGGTGTGCTGCTCGGCCTTGGAGATTGCCCGTCAGGCGGGATGGGACGACACTGTGAGCGACATCGAGACGCGTGTGCGCAACGCCCTTTCAGCATTGGAGCAGAGCGGGTACATCGAGCGAGGCAACAACGTGCCTCACGTCTATGCCACCGGAATCACAGTCAAGAACATGGATGAAGCGAGGCAGCGCCTAACCCAGTCGCCACTGTTCGCTGCCGATGAACTCGAGCGAGCCATCCGCATCATCAAGTCGCTCATCTCGCAGAAAGCCATCGCCAAAGCGCAGGACCCAGAGGCTGAGTCGCGCATCGACTATCTGGCCGACATACTGGGCCTGACAAAGCACGACGTGGTGTCGGCTGTCGTACGCATGCGTCAAGAAGGCATTTTGGCCGACTCACGCGACATCTCGGCCTACCTCAATGACTCGGACACAAGCGAGCGAAAGTCAAGAACTCTGCTCGAACGCTTTGCACGCCTCGAACGATACATCTTGAGCAACATTCCCGACAGCAAGTGGCAGATCTCATGCAAGCAGCTGAACGACAACGCTGTGAGCAACGGCATCAACACAGCCAGCGAGAAAGCCATCCGCACATTGCTCAACTTCCTCACCGTCAAGGGATACACGCGCAAAAAAGAGGATGCCGCACACAATCTGGAACTGTCCAGGCAAACCGACCTGGAGAAGACCATCAGCCGATTTGAGAAACGGCTGGAGATATGCCGATTTGCCGTCGAGTGGCTGTATCGCCTCGCAGCCCGCGGGGACAAGGGCGAGGACGAGAGACAAGCCCTGGTGTTCTCCATCGTCCAGCTGCTTAATGACCTGAACCAGAGCCAGCAGTCGCTCTTCGCCGCACATTCGCCCACAAACCTGGAGGATGTCGAGGAAGCACTGCTCTACTTGTCGCGAATTGGAGCGCTCAAACTCGAGGGAGGCTTTATGGTCCTCTATAATGCGATGGACATCAAGCGCATCAAGGACAACAAGTTCAGATACAAGCAGGAAGACTATCGCATGCTCGACGAATTCTACAAGCTGCGCATTCAGCAGGTACATATCGTCGGCGAGTATGCCAATCTGATGGTGCGCGACTATGATGCCGCACTGCAGTTTGTGCAGGACTACTTCCAGATGGACTACAAGAAGTTTGTCGCACAGTATTTCAGAGGCGAGCGAGTCGCTGAAATGAAGCGGAATGTCACGCCCAAGAAATATGCGAAACTCTTCGGGCAGCTGTCACAATGCCAGATGGACATCATCCAAGACAAGCAGTCGAGATGCATCGTGGTGGCTGCCGGACCAGGCAGCGGAAAGACACGTGTGTTGGTGCACAAACTGGCCTCACTGTTCATGCTCGAAGATGTCAAGCACGAGCAGTTGCTCATGCTCACCTTCTCGCGTGCTGCAGCCACC
Organism: Muribaculaceae bacterium; assembly: GCA_017477555.1. Classification (GTDB taxonomy): domain Bacteria; phylum Bacteroidota; class Bacteroidia; order Bacteroidales; family Muribaculaceae; genus Sodaliphilus. Next base: position 3,939 of record JAFUVK010000092.1, on the reverse strand, counting down.
GAGTTCAAGCTACGGCTCATGCAGCTCATCGGCAACGCAGCACACTTTGTCGAAATCAAGACATTCCACTCCTATTGTTTCGACCTGCTGGGACGCATCGGATCGCTCGAGGGCGCAAAGGATGTCATTGCTAGGGCAACCACGCTCATCAACCAAGGAGAGGTTGAGCCCAACCGCATCAGCAAGACAGTGCTGGTCATCGACGAGGCACAGGACATGAGCCAAGACGAGTATGCGCTGGTCGCGGCCCTGATGGCGCGCAACGAAGAAATGCGCGTTATTGCAGTGGGCGATGATGACCAGAACATCTTTGAATTTCGTGGATCCGACTCAAAGTATATGCTGCAACTGGCACGCGACAGCCAAGCGCGAGTAATTGAGATGACCGAGAACTATCGAAGCACTAGGCACGTTGTGGCCTGCGCCAATGCATTTGTGTCCTCGCTGGGACAAAGGCTCAAAAGCACACCCATCACCTCGATGAGCCAGCAACCAGGATGGGTGTCGGTCACCCACCATCGGTCAGCCGACATGTACACCCCACTGGTCGAGCAACTTCTCCAACAGCGATCCGGCGGCACGACTTGTGTTCTCACCCAAACCAACGAGGAGGCGGTCATCATCGCAGCACTGTTGCGCCGAATGGGTCAGAACAGCCAGCTTGTTCAGTCGCTGGACGGCTTCCGATTCGCCAACCTGGCCGAAGTGAGATATTTCGTCAAGCAGATTGACCGGCACCGCACCACACCCATCATCACCGAGGCGACATGGCAACAGGCCAAGCAGATGACACTGACACGCTATGCAACGAGCCAGTGCATCGGCTATCTGAATAGATGCCTTGACGTGTTCGAGCAGGCCAATCGCACGAAGTACTGCAACGACTTCCGCGAATTCATCTTTGAGTCGCCCATCGAGGACTTCTGCGACCTCACGGCGCAGGATGTGGTTGTGTCGACCATCCACAAGGCCAAGGGCAAAGAGTTCGATAACGTCTATATGCTCATAGCCGACCTGTACCGCACCGACGCGGCACTGATGCGACGCTACTATGTGGGTATGACCCGGGCCAAAAAGCACCTATTCATCCATACCAACACCCGCTACTTTGACCGCCTTCCGGCCGATCGCCACACCATCGACCAGAACCAATACCCCCTTCCCGACGAGATTGTGCTACAGCTCACGCACCGCGATGTTTACCTCCAGTTCTTCATGCATCACAAGCGCGACGTGTTGTGTCTGCGCAGCGGCGACAAGCTCGAGCTGATCGACAACACCCTCTACGACACCGCGCGCCACCCCGTGGCCCAGCTGTCGAGCAGCATGCAGCAGACTCTGGCGCAGTGGCAGGAACGAGGCTATCGGGTGCAGAGTGCGTCGGTGAGATATATCGTGGCCTGGAAGCCCAAGGACGTGCCCAAGTCGGTGGCCGAGACCGGGGTCTTGCTGCCCGACCTTGTGCTCGTGCACCACGGTGTGCCTTCGAGCGAAAGATGAAGCATACAACGATAGACGAGTGAATTTCGGCCGAATGGCCGTCACAAGGATGCGACATCGTCAGTTACGCTCTGCGAGCACTGCATTCCTTATTTTTTAGGGGCTATATACCAGTTGTCCCTTGATGCAAAGTAGCTATGGCCCCAACGGGGCCGCCGACTACAGACGGGGGCCCCATCGGGGCCCGTGCTTCTTTACATCAAGAGACATATCAAGGAACACTGCTACTTAACCACAAGGGACAACACGTATATAGTTCCTTATTTATAACCAATTTGGGCAGTGCATGTTGCGTAAGTTGTTTTTATTTATCCCCGAGCGACTAAGGTTCTGCCAAAAAGCGAAGATCCCCAACCCCTTGCCTTTACCAGAAAAAGTTACTTTCCACGATAAGTATTCGTGAAATCAAAGGATTGAATCATTTTGCCCGAGCTCGTGCAAAATCTGATATAGGGAATCGAGAAGTTTGCCCAAATAAAGCCGCTGCATCACTTGGATTTTCGAGAAAAAAGCTTTAACTTTGCAGAAAGTTAAGAATCGATGAACTATCCACTGATATCAGAATATGTTGAGGCCATTCGGCTGGCTGAGGAGAACTTGGAGCAGCTGAACCATCTGCGGCCAGTGTTGGACAGCGATGGCAATCCGGTGATGAGCAGCGGCAACTTTGCTGTGGTGTTCAAGATGCGCAGCGAGCAAGATGGCAAGTGCTATGCGCTGAAGTGCTTCATCAAGGACCAGCCGGGGCGAAACGAGAGCTATCGCCTCATTGCTGATGAGTTGGAGTTTGTCTCCAGCGACTTTCTCGTGCCCATCAAGTTCTGTGACAAGGAGTTGTTTGTCGATACTGACGCATGCAGTGAGACCGAGTTCCCGGTTGTTGTGATGGACTGGGTAGAGGGCATCACGCTCGACAGATATGTGCGGCAAAACCTCCATAACCAATATGCGTTGCAGATGCTCACCTACCAGTTCTGCCGCATGGCATCTTGGCTGATGAGCCAGCCGTTTGCCCATGGCGACCTCAAGCCCGACAACATCCTCGTCCGTGGCGATGGCTCGCTGGTGCTGGTCGACTACGACGGCATGTATGTACCAGCCATGCAGGGACAGAAGGCTTGCGAACTCGGCTCGCCCGACTACCGTCACCCAGCACGAACAGAAGAAGACTTCAACGAGCACATCGATGACTTCTCGCTCGCCACCATCGCCATGCAACTCTGCGCCATTTCGCTAGACCCATCATTGCTGCCCGATGGACAAGGCGACACCTTGTTGCTCACCGAATCTGACAATCGAAACTTGCCCAATAGCGACATCCATGCCCACCTGCACCCGCTGCTGAGCAACCCCGACTTCGAGCGGCTCTACGCCCTTTACCACCTCGCCCATGCCCAGCAAACCCTCAGCAACACCAGTTTCCGCACCTTCCTAATCTCCAAGCCCCAGAAAAATGCCGAGTTGCATAACATCTCCACCAAAGTTACTGCAGAAGACCTGGAAAACGGAGTGAGGGATGAATTTGGTGCCCTTTACAGTCCCGATGGATTAAGGCTGCTGAAAGGTGCAAATGTTGCGCACTATCATATCCGGCAAGGGACAAGAGTCATTTGTGACAGTGCGTTTTATTGGAGCGATAATTTGTCCTTCATCACCATTCCTGATTCGGTGACACATATCGGTGACTGGGCTTTTGACGGGTGCGAAAGTTTGTCCTCCATCACCATCCCCGATTCCGTGACACATATTGGGGCAAATCCCTTTGTTAATAGTGGCATTCAAAGAATTGAATGTAATAGTCCCCTCTTTAGAGTTGACGAGCACGCATTATATACGAAAGACAATAAAACTATTAAAGCACTGTTTATCCAACCAATTCAATTGTTTTTCGATAAAAGTTCTTCAGATTTCAACATCCCAAATACAGTGACACATATAGGTGATTCTGCATTTGCGGACTGCAAAAGTTTGTCCTCTATCATCATCCCTGATTCCGTGACACATATTGGTGACAGAGCTTTTTCATGGTGCGTTCGTTTATCCTCCATCACCATCCCTGATTCGGTGACACATATCGGTGACAGTGCTTTTTCATGGTGCGAAAGTTTGTCCTCCATCACCATCCCTGATTCCGTGACACATATCGGAAATAGAGCTTTTTGGTGGTGCAAAAGTTTGACCTCCATCAACATCCCCGATTCCGTGACACATATCGGAGACAGAGCTTTTTGCGGGTGCAATCGTTTGTCCTCCATCACCATCCCCGATTCCGTGACACATATCGGAGCGAATCCTTTCGCAGGCAGTGGTGTAAGCAAAATTGAGTGTTATAATTCTGCCTTCGAGGCTGATGAACACGCCTTATACACCAAAGGCAAGAAAACTCTTATCTCGTTTTTCAACAAAAGTGCTCCACGTTTCTTTATCCCCGATTCGGTG
>JAFUVK010000091.1 GCA_017477555.1 Muribaculaceae bacterium | reverse complement strand
CTCTCGGATGCTGATTTGGTTGGTCTCGATGTAGTTGTCTATCTCCACGAGCCACCCATAGGGGATGGTGGCCGGGTCCTCGTTGCGGTTGGGCTGCTCATAGATGTCCAGTCGTCGACGGCCGATGCGGTTGGTCTCGGTGAGCAGATACAGCCCCAGGTAGTCGCCGTTGAGCACCACCTCTACCGGCCGTGTCGAGGCCGTCCATTGCATGCCCATGATGTTGCCCAGTTGCAGTCCGGCTACCGTGGGCTCGTAGAACTTGAGCAGTGCCCAGTGCTTGTGCTCTTTCATGCCAAGCAGGGGGGCTTTCTGACCCAATTTGATCTTATAGGGCTTTTTCGCGCCTCTCCATGACGAGTGTCCACGCCCGCGTATCTCAAGCGGCAGTGGCGCATCTTCCGAGCCGATGTTCATGGCCGGGTTGTTGGCATCGGCCACATAGTAGTTGCCTGGCACGTAAACAGTCTTGGACGTTACGGGCCTATGTCCGTCGGTGTCGATGTGGATGACAGGCAGTGTGCCGCTCTGGCCACTCATGGTCAGTGCCCAGAGCCACACAATGGCAGTTAAAGCGACTCTTGCTGTCGTGTGTCCAGGCAGAAGCCAATACTTGGTGGATAATGCCAGTGTTAATATTTGTCTCATAACGTCGCGGATTAGAATCATGCCGCAAAGGTAGGTAAAACACAAAGTTTGCACAAAATTTTCAGCGCAACACAGTTTTGACTTAAAGTGCAGCAAAATAGGCGTTTGATGAGGGAAACGGCTGAAACACCTAATCATTTTTAAGTAACAAGCCCCCTTGCCACAGGGGCTCACCCCGCATCGCAAGCAGCACCTCCCTAGGGCAGAGAGGTGCGTGGACAGAGAATCGCCGAATGGCTATGACTGTTGTGTTAAGGTGGGTTCTATAAATTCCAAAATGTTATGATGTTGCTTCGGTCATATTGTTTTTCTTTTTGGCATATTTTGGCTCAACTAGCTGAGCCGTAGCCCGCTACTGCCTCATCTAGATTGATCCAAAGCCAGCTCAAAAATCTAAAACAATCAGACACGAGCAATTTATAGAACCCACCTTAATTGTCGTCTAAAGTCTTTTTTTTGCGCATGCGGCCGAATAGAGCCAGGTTGGCTGCCAGCAGGAGCAAGGCGAAGATGGCGATGATGGCACCTGTGGCCAGGCTCTCGGTCTGGTGTACCTCTTGCGGGTCGTAGGTCATGACGATGGTGTGGTCGCCAGCCGGCAGTTGCATGGCGCGCAGCACATAGTTCACGCGTCCGATGGGAGCCTCCTGTCCGTCGATGGTGGCTTTCCATCCCCATGGGAAGTAAATCTCGCTGAACACGGCCAAGCCGCCGCCAGCACTGTGACTCTTGAAGGTCAGCTTGTTGGGCGCATAGGCGGTAAGGGCGATGGTGTCGCCAGGCTGTACGGGCTGCGCACCCTTGAGTACGTCGCGGAACTGCTCGTCGGCCACGGCGGCATGCGCTGTGGGCAGCGAGTCGAGGGCGGCCATCTCCTGGTCGGCGTTCTTGACCCATACGAGCGAATCGACAAACCAAGCGTTGCCCAGGGCGTCGGGGTTGAGTTGCTCGGTGTTGTCATCGATGATGAAGTACTTTGTGTTGAGCATATTGACCACCTGCTGGTTGTTTTTGGCCAGCTGGCGGTTGATGAGGTCGTTGTAGCGCGTGAGCTTAGCGGCGTGGTATCCGCCCACCGTCTTGTGGAAGTAGCTGGGCATGGCCTCGGCAAAGTGCTGCACGTCGAGCACGCGGTAGTTGAGTTGCTTGTCCTGCAGGATTTTGGTGTCGACGGGCCGCGGTGCATAGCCACGTGCCAGCTGCACCTCTTCGGCGGGTACAAAGGTATTACTGTCGACATATCGCTTGTTGACCGTGCCCATGTCCACCAGCACGATGGCAGCCAGCGCCAGTGTGCTGACCATCGGGTTGAGCTTGGACGTGCGGTAGGCCAGCAGCACAGCGCAGCCCAGGACCAAGAAGAGCAGGCTTCGTATGGCATCGCTGCTGACCATGGCGCCGCGCACGGCACGAATGGCGGCATCGACGCTGGGATACATCTGCAGCTGACCGGAGGCGATGAGCTGTTCATGCTCCTGCTGGCTGTAGCTGCCGAACATGCTGGGAATGAGCCATGTGAGCAAGCACACCAGTGCGGTGAAGCCAAACGAGCCTACCACGGCCCAACGATGCTCGCGCCAGAACTCGGCCTTCTGTTCGTACATCTCTTTCAGGGCCAGCACGGCCAGTAGCGGCAGGGTCAATTCGGCCACAACCAGCCAGCTGGCAGGTGCTCGAAACTTGTTGTACATCGGGAAGTAGTCGATCATAAGGTCGGTGAGCCACATCATGTTGTGGCCCCACGACAGGAAGATGCTCAGGATGGTGACTGCCACCAGCGACCACTTGACCGGACCTTTGACAACGGCCACAGCCAGCAGGGCCAGCGCAAAGATGATGACACCTACGTACACCGGGCCGTTGGTCATGGGCTGGTCGCCGAAGTATTGCGGCATCTGCGCCAGCACTTGCATATCCTGTCCGGAGACTTTTCCGCTCTCGCTCAGTCGCTCGGCTTGGCTGGTCTCGGCCAGGTTGAGGAACTTGTTGTCGCCGTGCTCGGGCTTGATGGTGGCACCTCCCTTGACGTTGGGAATCATCAGGGTGAATGTCTCGTCCTTGCCATAGCTCCACTGTGTGATATATTCCTTGTCCAGTCCGCCGTCGGTAAGCTGTGCGCCCGGCTCACCCTCCACAGGGGTGAGCTCGCTGTGTCCGCCGCGGATGGTCTCCTTCTGATACTTGTAGCTCATGTACAGGTTGGGCGCGTTGGCCGCCACGGCCAGACCTCCCGCCACCACCAGCAGTGCGGTGGCGATGCCCCATTGTCCCAGCTTGTGCTCCTTGATGGCCTTGATGAGGTAGCCTATGACCAGTGCCACGATGACAAACCCGAAGTAGTAGGTCATCTGCACATGGTTGCTGAGCAGCTGCATGGCGCCTGCCAGTGCAGCCAGTCCGGCTCCGCCCAGGTACTTGCCGCGGTAGCACCACACGATGCCGGCCAGCGTAGGCGGCACATAGGTCAGGGTCACCAGCTTCCAGATGTGGCCGGCACCGATGAGGATGAAGAAGTAGCTCGACAACCCATAGCCTATGGCACCCAGCACAGCCAGGTACCACCGCACCTTGAATGCGAGCATCAGTATGAAGAAACCCAACATCATCATGAAGATCCAGCTCACCGGCTCAGGGAACCCTAGCGAGTAGACCTTGCCCACCCAAGTGAGCCAACCGCTGGTGGAGTAGGTGGGGCGGATTTGGAATGTGGGCATACCGCCAAAGAGCGCGTCGGTCCAGCGAGTAATCTCTCCCGTCTGCTGCTCATGCAACACGCCTTCCTGCCCGTTGGCCACACCTTGCATCACATCGTGCTGCTGCAGCACGTCGCCATTCACGTCGCTTGGGTAGAACATCAGCCATGCTACAACGGCCATCACCACCACGCTGATGGCAATGTAAAGTGCCGAACGCAAGCCACTTGCGCTCATTGGAGTCTTGTCTTGTTGGGTACTCATTGCAATATTTGATATTTTTTCGGGCCGTAAAGTTACAACTTCTTTTTCAATGCACAATGCTTTTTAATTCATAATTCATAATCACACCCTCCCAGCTCCCCTCCCCTTTCTCAAAGGGGACCGGTAGGGGTGGGGTTTGATAGCAATTCATAATGCATAATTCATAATGCATAATTCATTAAGGCAGCAACAAGCCTCCCCTCCCCTTTCTCAAAGGGGACCAATGGTGCAAGCCGAATACAATGCCGAGCTAGCTCGAACATTGTTGAGGCGCAGCCCATTGACGCAGGAAGAGCGGTAGGGGTGGGGTTTGGAACCATCAGGCCGAACATGGTGGAACCGCATCAAGTGCATGGGAAGGACGGTTGGGTGTCTGCCGCCCTTTCAAGGCTTGATCGTTTGTTTTGTCCCTGTCACCGGGGTTCCGCTGACGCTTCACCCCGGCCTGTGTTCTGCCAGCCCTTCGGGCTTGCTATTGGCTGGCTAG
>JAFUVK010000090.1 GCA_017477555.1 Muribaculaceae bacterium | reverse complement strand
TTAATTCTTAATTAAAAAGGATGAAACCATCGATTCCCAAAGGCACGCGCGACTTCTCACCCATTGAGATGGCCAAGCGAAACTACATATTCAATACCATACGTGAGGTATTCCAACTGTATGGATTCCAGCAGATAGAGACTCCGGCAATGGAGAACCTTACCACCCTCATGGGCAAGTATGGCGAGGAAGGTGATAAATTGCTGTTTAAGATATTGAACAGCGGCGACTTCCTCAAGGATGCCCCGGCCGAGCTGATGGAGCAGCGCGACTCATTACACCTGACCAATAAAATCAGTGAGAAAGGCCTGCGTTATGACCTCACTGTGCCATTCGCACGCTATGTGGTGCAGCACCGCAACGACCTGCAGATGCCATTCAAGCGCTACCAGATACAACCCGTGTGGCGTGCCGACAGGCCGCAAAAGGGGCGTTATCGTGAGTTCTATCAGTGCGATGCCGACATCGTGGGCAGCGACTCGCTACTTAATGAGGTGGAGCTCGTCACACTCATCGACGAGGTGTTCCGCCGATTCGGAGTGCGCATAGTCATCAAGCTCAACAACCGTAAAGTGCTCAGTGGCATTGCTGAGGTCATCGGTGCGCCCGATAAGCTTATCGACATCACCGTAGCCATCGACAAGATGGACAAAATTGGGCTGGAAAATGTCAATGCCGAACTCATCGAGAAAGGTTTGGATCAGAATCAGGTCAGTGCCTTGCAGCCACTGTTGACACTGGATGGCACCACCGAACACAAACTTGAGACCTTATCGCAACTGCTCGCTACCAGCGAAGTGGGATGCAAGGGTATCGACGAGTTGCGCTTTGTCATCGATCATGTGGAACAAGTGGGCACCACGGCATCCGTTGAGCTTGATGTGTCGTTGGCTCGTGGACTGAACTACTACACAGGCACCATACTCGAGGTCAAGGCGCTGGATGTGGCCATAGGCAGCATCACCGGTGGTGGACGCTACGACAACCTGACTGGAGTTTTCGGCATGCCGGGGCTGTCGGGTGTGGGATTCAGCTTTGGTGCCGACCGTATCTTCGACGTGCTCAACACTCTTGACCTCTATCCAGCCGACACCATGGCGTCGGCGCAGGTGTTGTTCATCAACTTTGGCGAGCGTGAGGCTGTGGCCTCGCTGCAGCACGTCATGGCACTGCGCAAAGCCGGCATCAGCGCCGAGCTTTATCCCGACAGCGCCAAGATGAAGAAGCAGATGAACTACGCCAACGACCGACATTTCCCCTTTGTGGCTATTGTGGGCGAGAGCGAGCTTAAGCAGGGTACTGTTACCCTCAAGGACATGGCCACCGGCGACCAGCAGCAGCTCAACCGCGACCAGCTAATCTCCGACCTCAAGTGATACACAATCCAGAATAGCTATTCGCTGTTCGCTGTCCGCTGTTGTCACGTCTAACGTCTAAAGTCTAAAAAAGGTGTTTGAGCAACTCATGCAATTGCCACTCTTTCAGGGAGTGAGCGCAAAGCAACTCTCGGCATTGGTCGAGAAGATGCCCTTCCACTTCTTGAAGTACCATATGGGCGACCGTATTATCGAAGAAGGTGACCAATGCACACATGTGCGCTTTGTTGTCTCGGGAAAGGTCAGGGTAGAGGTGGCATTCCGCAACTTTCAGGTCAAAGTTGAACAGACTCTGGCGGCACCCAATGTGTTGGCACCGGATTATTTGTTCGGACTCGACACAACCTATCCCTTTACCGTCACTGCATTGGGTGAATGCGGTATCATGCAGCTGCGTAAGGCCGATTATATAAAGGTCATTCAGAGCGACAAGGTGTTCTTGTTCAATATCTTGAATTACCTGTCGCTGGGACGACAGCGTTTTATTACCGGCCTGCTCGATGCGCGCAACGGTTCGGTGGTTGAGCGTATTGCACTCATTACCGCCATTCTTACAACACAGGTGTCGGAAGATGTGACTTTCATCTATAGGCAAAAAGACTTGTGCGCACTGCTGGGAGCTCAACGAGCCACACTGATTCATGCCCTAGACCAACTGCAAGACATGGGAGCCATACAATACACAACCAACCAGTTTAATATTATTGATTTAAAATTCTTGCGCAACAAATTATGAAGCACATCACATACAAGACCAGCGGCACATGTTCGCAACTCATCGACATCACGCTCGACGATAACGACATCATTCAGGAAGTGAGTTTTCTGGGTGGATGCAATGGCAACTTGCAGGGGATAGGACAACTGGTCAAGGGCATGCACCGCGACCAGGTCATCAGCAAGCTACAAGGCATACGCTGTGGATACAAGAACACTTCGTGCCCCGATCAACTGGCCAGAGCACTCCAGCAGGCCTGATAAGAGTTTACTGTTTGCAGTTGATAATTAATAATTTTCTTATCTGTAGTTAAGGAAGTTAAGGAGTTAAAGTAGTTAAGACGATAGTCTTTTTGTTAGCAGTTTGCTGTCCACTGGTTCTCAGTAGTAGGAGTTGGGAGAATGCAAAGAGCTGGCCGTGGGTGGCTGTGTAGGGACGGCACCCCTGTGCCGTCCGCATCCGGGCGGCATTCAACATTACCGTTTGTCGAGGCGGACGGCGCAGGAGCGCCGTCCCTACCTTCAGGTAAAGTCTTAATTCCATTTGGATAATCTTGGCTGCCCCTTAGCAATTGAAGAAAGGTTGGATAACAAAGGCTGCGCCTCAACATCCCCAAACAAGTAACTGTCAACTATAAACTATATTGTATACTCCACCGGTTCGATGCCAGGCTGACCCTCGCGCAGCACAAATGGGCGACGAACGTCCAGGCATGCCAGATGGTCGGTGATGACGGGTCTTTCGCGTTGCTGGCTGTGGCCGAATATCTGGTACACATCGGGTAGGCCGTTGTCTTCGAGTATATCATGCACGTCGCCCCACACGATGCTGCCACCAGCGTGAAAGCCCCCGCGGCGCTTGCTCACCTGGGCCAACGCACGGATGCCCTCGTCGCTCTCGAGCAGATGGTTCAGCTCGTCGGCACTGGCCGTGCCCACCAGCTCGCGGTTGGCACTGAGCCACTTGCCGCACACACCCGAGTGGGTCAGCAGGTAGTGGTGGCCGTTGAGCGTAGTCTCCCATGCCAGCCTGAACTGCGACTTGTGCTCCTCAAACACTTCAATGGTCAAGTAGTCGCCAGAGTACCAGTAGCGGCTGCTCATGGCCAACCGAGCAAACAATTTGCTATAGTAGTGCAGGTCGTGGTTGCCCAGCAGAAGCACCACGTTGTCACGGCCCTCGACATGTCGTAGAAGCACCTTGAAGTTGTCGACCGCCTGACCGGCAGTGATGTCCTCACTTGGGTACGGATCCACATAGTCGCCCAGAAAGATAATCGTGCCAAAGTCCTCGCGATCAATAGCTTCTTTCCAGAACGTGCGGCCGTGCACATCAGGAATAATCAGGATATCGTTATTCTTGCTCATTTCAGTTTTTCTACGATGTCGAGAATCATCTTCTCCACTATGGTTGACTCATAACCCAGTGTGATGGCGTAGAGCTTGCACAGAGCCAGCTCGTTGTCATTGATTTCACCATCTATCATCATCAGCGACACCATGTCCTCGATGTAGCGGAGTTTGACCGACTCGTCGTCGGGTAGTTCAATCTTCACGCTGTCGGGGTTGTCAATTAGGTGCGTTACCTCCGACTCTGACAGCTTCTCGCGAGAGGCTACCGAGGCAATAATTGCCAATTCACTCTCGCTGGCTTTGCCGTCGGCCAGGGCCAGCATTATCAGGTTTTTGACCTGTCCCAGTTTCTTGTTGTCCATCACTGTATTTATTTTATAATTCATAATCAATTCGCCTCACTGGACCGGCACATTAATTGTGCATTGAGTCAAGCTTCGATGGTCGAGCAGTAATAACCATAGTCATTGAGCATAGTGTACAGAAATTGCTCCTGCGTGCCGCCTTGTGGCACGACGCCATAGGTTTTTTGTATTTTCAATGCCAGTCGGTTAACCAATTCTGCGCGATCAGGACGCATGTAGTTGAGCACGCGGTTGATTAGCTCAGCCTGGTTCATGCTCAGTTCGGAGGCTTCGCTGTAGGTGGGCACATAGCCTTCCATCGTGTAGCTGTAGTCGGGTAGGGCGATATATGGCGTCTTGGTCTTGGCTACCATTGTGCCTGCGGCAAGGTCGCCCAATCGCTGCGCACGGCACGTCAGCACAATCGACACCAGTCCCAGGCCCATCATGTCGATGGGCATCAGCAAGAACCGCAACAGGTAGCCACCCAGCGTGGGGCTCGTGCCGTCGATGTTCACCACACGCGTGTGCATCACTGTCTTGCCCACGCTTTGGCCGTGATGCAGCAACTCCATGAGCGGATGATAGAGCAGAACCGGCAGATACAAGGCGATAAGCACCGTTACAAGCATATTGTCGGTCATCTTGTCGGCCATGGCGAGCTGATACAGCACGACTCCCACCACAACGCTATAAGCAAAGAGCACGATGGTGTCGATGAGCTGTCCCAACACACGGTCGCCCAGACTGCCTGGCATCTGGTTCAATGTCACGTATTGTCCGGTTACTATCTTGGTGTCGGCCATATATAATATATATGTGTTATTTTTTTCGGCAAAGTTAATCTTTTTTCGCGAAAAAAACATTAAATTTGCACACTAATTTTTTACTAACTTATGCGCGAAGCGGTCTTTATCAAGCAAAATATACGCAAGTGGCATGAATATGAGTATCTTATATCAGCCATTGAGGCGCAGTCGCCCGATGAGTTGGCCGACATGTACAATGACCTGACGGCCGACCTGGCATTTGCGCAGACACACTATCCCAACTCGCGTATCACACTGTTTCTCAACAACCTGACCTTGCAGCTGCACAGCAGCATCTACGGCAATCGCAAGGAAAAATGGTCGCGACTGTCACGATTCTGGTCACATGAGGTGCCACTGGCAGTGTGGGACGCACGCAAGGAGTTGCTGCTCTCGCTGACGGTGTTCTTGCTATTCATCGCTGTGGGTGTGGTGTCGACACTGGGCGACATCAACTTCTCACGGTTGATACTAGGCGATGCCTACGTCGATATGACATTGTACAACATCGACAATGGCGACCCGGCAGCGGTCTACCAAAGCGGAGGAAACACCGAGTCGTTCCTGATGATTGCATTCAATAACGTCCGCGTTTCACTCATGGCATTTGCCATGGGCATCTTCACTAGTCTCGGCTCGGTCTACTACTTGATGAGCAATGGTGTGATGGTGGGTGCTTTCACCACCTTATTCTATAACGAGGGCGTGCTGGGCGAGGCCATGATGGCCATCATGCTACATGGCACACTCGAGCTTTCTACCATCGTCATCGAAGGCGGTGCCGGCATCGTCATGGGCAACGGTTGGCTCTTCCCGGGCACTTATAGCCGCATTCGGTCGTTCCGCCTGGCGGCCAAGAGGGGACTCAAGATTGTGGTGGGCACATTGCCTGTGGTCATCGCGGCCGCAGTCATTGAGGGGTATTTCACCCGATATACCCATGCGTCCAATGCTCTGCGGGGCGGAGTCATTGTGCTCTCTGCAGCGTTTATCATCTATTATTACGTCTATCTACCGTATCTGCGCAGCCATGAGACGCAAGAGTAAGACAGCCGACCCACGACTGCTCCTGTACAAGGAGCGCAATGCCAGTGAGTGCATGAACGCCGCATTCGACTTTATGCGACAAAACTGGCGCATACTCCTACGATATTCAATCTATATCCTGCTCCCCGTCTGCATCATACAGACGGTGGGCATTGTTTCAGTCGTTGATGCTATGTTGGCTAAGGCCAGCGATGCGCCACTCTCCGACATGTTCACTTTTTTTGTTCTAGCCGCGGTGGGTTTTGTGTTGCTCAACGCCATGCTATGGACCATGTTCAAGCTCTATCACGACCGCCCCGATGGTTTGGCCACCGTCACCGGCTCGATGTTCCGCAAGCTCTTCTGGCCCATGCTATGGCGCATGACCATCGCATTTATTCCCATCGTGGTCATCATGGTGCCGGTCTTAGCGTTATCGACCATCATCATGCTCTTTATGCCGATAGCTTTCTTTGTCTATATGGTGGCGGCACTCCCTGTTCTGCTCATCGCACCCATCTATGCCCTGGAGGACGTTTCTATCTTCACAGCCATTCGCCGAGCGTTTGTCTTGGGATTCAGAAAGATAGGTGTGTTACTGCTCATGGCCATCACGCTTTATGTCATGGTCTATGTCATGCAGGGTATCACGCTGGTGCCTATGGCTCTGCTGGGCTACTTCAGGGCACTGCTCATCGAACCCACCTTTGCTTTGGGCTCATCGCCCTTGGCACAGGTGATGGGAAAATCGTTGTTCAATCTTTCTTCGGTTGTGTTCTGCTATGTGAGCTACCTCTCTGTTGCCGTGGTGATGGTGTCGGGGGCATACCTCTATGGAACGGCAGTGCAGCAGGGCGAGGACCGCTCGATTCTTGCCGACATTGATAATTTCGAAAATCTGTGAGTAACATGGCTATGGGCACCGATCATATTATCGACACACTGCAATGCGACACCACATTGTTGCACACACTGCAGCAGTCGGGGGAGTACGACTATCACCGCGAGTTCATCGTGCAGGACTACTCCATCATTGAGCGCATTCTCGACTGGATCAACCGCATGTTCAGCGACACGATGCGTCGTGCCACCGGCGGTGATATGTCCATCTACTGGGTCATTGCCGGCATCGTTGTGGTTATGGCGGCAGGGATTTACCTCTACAACCATGATGTGGGCATTTTTCGCCGCTCAGGCAAGGCCGACCTCGACTATGAGGCTCAGGACGAGGATATTTACGGTATCGACTTTGACCAACGCATTGAACATGCCGTGACAGGGCACGACTGGCGCGAGGCATCGAGGCTCACACACCTCAAGACACTGCGATGGCTGGCCGACAATGGGCGCATCGAGTGGGCGCTGTACAAGACTCCATCACAGTACACACGCGAGGAACGCTCAGCCGAGTTCCGCGATATGACCGTAGAGTTCTTGCGCATACGCTATGGCAACTTCTTGGCCACAGAGCAGACCTATCAACTTATGAACGAACGCTCCCGCGCTATCATAGCGCGCATCAGCGACGAGATAGCACAGCAGTCCGACCAGAAAGGAGGTGACGCATGAAGTCGATGCGTACTTTCATCATTGCCGTGATTGTCTTGTTTGTGGCTATGATGTTTATCGAGATGGCCACACCGCGACACTTCTCATGGGAACCTACCTATACCCATGTCGACGAACAACCTTTCGGTTGCGCGCTGTTCGACTCAGTCATGGCCGGGTCACTTACACAGGGTTACACGACATCGACCTTGACACTGTCGCAGCTCGAGAAAGTCTATCCTGCCACCGAGCGGCACCTCTATCTCATCATTGCCAGCAACGAGCCGCTGAGCAAGACCGACCAGGAGGCCATGTTGCGTATGCTGTCGCGCGGCGACCAATTTCTCATGGCCACGGGCAATTTCGAGCCAGAATACTACGACGATGACTTTGGCTTCCAAATTGTGGGATATGCCTATCCATGGGCATCGATGCTCAAGAACGAGGTGCTCGAAAAAGACTACGACACGCTCACATGGATGGCTTCGACAGGGCCATATGGTTCAGGCCATGAGTGGCACGTGCCGCGACAGCTCAATGAGGCTTCCATCGTCGAAGTCTTCAAGTCAGGCATAGTCAAGCCGCTGGTCACATATACTCACTTCGACAACGACCGTGGCCATTTTGTCGATGACATTGACCAGTGGGTGCCCGATCCGGGAGTCCACGTCACCGACACCATGGCGGCAATCATGCAGTATGGTAAGGGCAAGCTGCTTGTCTCGGCCAACCCGCTCATGTTCACCAACTATGGAATCATCGAGTACGACGGAGCCACCATGGCGTTGCGCTGCTTGTCGATGCTCGAGCGATATCCAGTCGTAAGGCTCGACCCCATGGCCAAGACCGAAGCCGCCGGAGTGAGCGAGTCGCCACTGCGATATGTGTTGCGCCAGCCGCCCATGCTCTGGGCCACGTGGCTGCTGGTGCTCACTGTGGTGCTGGCCATGGTGTTCACTGCGCGAAGGCGCCAGCGGGTCATTCCCGTCATTGAGCCGCCGGTCAACCGCGCGCTCGAGATGGTTAAGCACATAGGGTCGCTCTATTTCCACCGGCACGATAACGCCGACCTACTGGCCAAGAAGTATCAGTTCTTTGTCGAGGAGGTGCGCCGACTCACCATGATTGACCTCAATGATGAAAGCCACATCGACGACGCCTACTTGCAACTGCAGTACCACTCGGGCATTGCGCGCGATGAGCTGCGCCAGCAGTTGCAGAACATCGTGGGCTGGACCAGCGAGCAACCCACCGACCGCACACTCATGCAGTGCATCGACTACCTCAACCACGTCCTCTCTAAACTCAAATAAAATTATGTTCTGTGGCCTGCGGTTCCGCCGCTGGCATAAACTGAAAAGATATGGAAAACGAAAACATGGCACCGCGCGTCGACCTGACCGCTTTTGCCCTCAAGATTCAGCAACTGCGCGATACTATTGCGCAAACAATTGTGGGACAGACCGAGGCCATCGACCTCATACTCACCACCATTCTGGCCGACGGGCATGTCCTGCTCGAGGGCGTACCTGGCGTGGCTAAGACACTCACCGCCAGATTAGTGGCAAAACTCGTGGATGCCCGTTTCAATCGCATCCAATTCACGCCCGACCTTATGCCAAGCGACGTGCTGGGAACCACCGTGTTCAACATGAAGACATCGGAGTTTAGCTTCCATGAGGGACCGGCATTTGCCGATATCATTCTGGTTGATGAAATCAACCGAGCTCCGGCAAAGACGCAGGCGGCACTGTTCGAGGTCATGGAGGAGAGACAAGTGAGTATCGACGGAACCACTCGCAGCATGGGACCCGTCTATACCATCATTGCCACGCAGAACCCGGTAGAGCAGGAGGGAACCTATAAGCTTCCTGAGGCGCAGCTCGACCGATTCATGATGAAGATCACCATTGGCTATCCAACTGTCGACCAGGAAGTAGACATCCTCAACCGCCACCAGCGCAACGCAAGGCTCACCAAGCTAGAGGACATCAAGCCCATCATCACGCAGGACGAGCTGCTCAAGATGCGGGCCACCCTCGGAGCTGTGCTGGTCGAGGACTCACTGGTGCGCTACATCGTCCAGATTGTGCAGCAGACACGCCAGAGCCGTGCCGTCTTTCTTGGAGCATCGCCCCGAGCCGCGGTAGCTATGCTCCAGGCCAGCAAGGCCTATGCCTTGCTCCAGGGACGTGACTTTGTCACACCCGATGATATCAAGGCTGTTACTCCCAGCATTCTCCAGCATCGACTCCTGCTCACTGCCGAGGCCGAGATGCAGGGCTATAACACCCTCTCGGTCACTCAGTCGCTCATCGACAAGGTTGAAGTCCCCAAATAATTAGTGTGAAGCAATCCTCCCTGTCTCCCTGTCTCCCAGTCTCCCAGCTCTCCCAGTCCTCCCAGCTAATTATAAATTATGAATTAATTAAAGTGTTTCTACCTCGACGATTCTATATCATCATCCTGGCCATAGTGGCGATGTTGGCCGCTGGCTTTTGGTGGCACTGGCTCTTTACGGTTGGTAGAGTGCTGCTGGCATTGTTTGCCATCGCGCTCATCGCAGATATTGTCATCCTATGGCATCGCCGCGGCATTACTGCCACACGACAGTGCAGTGACCGCTTCTCTTGTGGCGATGACAACGATGTGAGCTTGCACATCCATAGCGACTATCCTGTTGCACTCACACTCCATGTCATTGACGAAGTGCCACACATCTTCCAGAGGCGGGACATTGACTTTGTGCACACCGTGAAGCCACACGGCTCCTGCACAATCACCTATCACTTGAGGCCCACACAGAGAGGTGTCTACGGCTTCGGGCGCATTCGTGTCTTCGTATCATCGTTCATCGGACTGGTGCAGCGGCGCTACACATGCGACCAGCCAATCGATGTCAAGGTCTATCCCAGCTATCTTATGCTCAACCGATATGAGCTGCTGGCCATGAGCAATAATCTCACCGAACTCGGTATCAAGCGCATCCGTCGCGCCGGAAACAACACCGAGTTTGAGCAAATCAAAGAGTATGTGCAAGGCGATGAGTACAGAACCATCAACTGGCTGGCCAGCGCACGGCGCAACCAGCTTATGGTCAACGTCTACCAGGATGAACGCTCGCAGCAAATATTCAACCTCATCGACAAGGGGCGAGTCATGCAACAGGCTTTCAACGGCATGACGCTCCTCGACTATGCCATCAACGCAACGCTCGTGCTCAGCTATGTGGCCGTACGAAAGGACGACAAGGCTGGGCTGATGACCTTCAACGAAGACCTTGACGATTTCTTGCAAGCTGCCAAGTCGTCAACACAGATGCAGAACATCCTTGAGGCATTGTACGCACAAGAGACCGACTTCGGAGAGACTGACTATTCGGCTCTGCTCGTCAATGTCAACCGACTCATCCGCAAGCGAAGCCTACTCGTGCTCTATACCAACTTTTCCGGACTGAACAGTCTGCAGCGCCAGCTGCCCTATTTGCGACAACTCAACCAGCGTCACCGACTGCTGGTCGTCTTCTTCGATGATGAGCAGCTCAACGAGTTCATCCGGCAGAAGCCGCACGACAGCGAGGAGTATTACCAGCAAATCATTGCCGAGAAAATCTCCCGTGAGAAGCAACTTATCGTCACCACCCTGCAGCAGCAAGGCATCCTGTCGCTTCTCACAACCCCCGATCGACTCTCAATCAACGTCATCAACCGCTATCTCGAGATCAAATCCCGCCAGATGTTCTAGCCTGAACTCCCCTCCTAAGATAGGAGGGGTTGGGGGTGGTATGACCCACCGCCGGGCAGATAAGTCATGCCCTAATGGCTTCTTTCCTCCTTATCCTTTCCCCCTTCCCCTTTCCCCCTTCCCCCTCAAGTTTTTGAATGACACCTGCGTCCTTCAAAAACTTGAATTTTTTCTCCACAATTTGCCAAATCCCCAAAAAAACACTAGCCCAACTTCAACGCTGAATTTCTCAGCGTTGAAGTTGGGCTAGAAAATTGCATGAATTGTTGAGCGGCCAAGCCCCTGCAGGTGCGCTCAATTTTTGTGGGTGCTCTCGTACCAGTCGATGAAGGCGCGTGTTACCATTTTGTTGCCGCCCGGGGTGGGGTAGTTGCCGGTGAAGTACCAGTCGCCGGGGGCTGTGGGGATGGCCTGGTGCATGCCCTCGATGCTCTGATACACCAGCTTGACATCGGCATGGACATCGTCGGGTGTCACCATACGTGCTATTTGCTGCGACACCTCGTCGTAGGTAAATGGCGCATAAATCTCTACCACATGATTGACTACCTCCTCTTTGGGCAGGTTCTCCTGAGCCTTGCAGCGGGCATACACGTCGTCAATCACGTGCTGCATCTTGCGGTCGGTGAGCAACTGCACGGCCGCGCGGAAGGCGATGAACTCGCTCATCTTGCGCATGTCGATGCCGTAGTAGTCGGGAAAACGCACCTGCGGCGACGACGACACGATGACGATGCGCCGTGGGTGAAGACGATCCAGGATGCGTACAATGCTCTGCTTGAGTGTCGTGCCCCGCACGATGCTGTCGTCAATCACCACCAGGTTGTCCACGCCGTTTTGCACCTGCCCATAGGTCACATCGTAGACGTGAGCGGCTAGGTCGTTGCGCTGGTTGCCTTCGGTGATGAAAGTACGCAGTTTGATGTCCTTGATGGCAATTTTTTCGGTGCGCAGTCGTTGCTGCAAGATGGCCTCGACCTGCTGGGCGTAGTCGGCGCAAGTGCGGTCGAGCGCGAGGATGCGTTCCAGCTTCTGTTGCTGCAAGTGCGCGTCCAGGCCTTCGACCATGCCCATATAGGCCACTTCGGCTGTGTTGGGGATAAATGAGAAAATGCTGTGTTCCAGGTCACCGTCGATGGCCTTGAGAATCTGGGGCGCTAGTTGGTTGCCCAGCGCTTTGCGCTCGCGGTAGATGTCGCGGTCGCTGCCGCGGCTGAAGTAGATGCGCTCAAAAGAGCAGTGCTGGTAGTCGAGCGGAGGCAGAATCTGCTCAATGCGCACATCGTTGTTCTTGCTCACGATGATGGCGGCCCCGGGAGGCACTTGCTTAATGTCGTCGACCTCGCAGTTCAATGCTGTCTGGATGACCGGACGCTCGCTGGCGGCAATGAAAATCTCTTCGTCGCAGTAGTAGTAGGCCGGGCGGATGCCATGGGGGTCACGCATCACCATCATGTCGCCGCTGCCCGTGATGCCGCACATGGCGTAGCCGCCATCCCAAGTGGTGGAGGGGCGTTGCAGAATGTTGCGGAAGTCAAGGTTGTCCTCCATGCGCACCGACAGTTCTGGCTCAACGATGCCCTGGTCACGGAAGTAGCGATGCAGGCGCTGGTTCTCATTGTCGAGCGACTCGCCCAACTGCTCCAGCAAAATCACTGTATCGCTCATCACGCGAGGATGCTGGCCGCGGCTCACGATATCGCCGAAAATCTCGTCGACGTTGGTCATGTTGAAGTTACCGCATAGCATCAGGTTGCGCGACGGCCAGTTGTTGCGCCGCAAAAAAGGGTGTACATACTTCATGCCGCTCTTTCCGGTGGTGCTATAACGCAAGTGACCCATGTACAATTCGCCCACAAACGGCAGGTCGATGGATGCAGTACCGTGCAGCAGCGCATCGTGGATGGCAGTCTTGATGCGCCCGAAGATTTCACTGATGGCGTTGCTGCCCAATGCGCGTTCGCGGAAGATGTATTCTTCGCCGGGAGCCGCATGGGTGTACACACACCCCACACCGGCGGCCTCCTGCCCGCGGTTATGCTGTTTCTCCATGAGCAGGTATAACAGGTTCAGGCCGTACAGATAGGTGCCGTATTTTTCTTTGTAATGGTCGAGCGGCTTACGCAGTTTGATCATGGCAATGCCGCACTCGTGTTTAAGTTGGTCGTTCATGTGAGCTTATCGATATTGGTTGCAAAGTTACAATAAAATTTGTACAAGCCGAATGCAAAAAGCTCGCTTTTTCGTTGAAGTGCAATAGAATTTATATGATGACAGCTGACTTTAGCTCGATGGTAATCCAAATGGTTTTGACTCTCATGTGCGAATGTCCGGAATTTTAATGGCGTCAGGCTAATGATTGATATGATGATATGTTTATTTGCTATAAACTATCATGATTCACCTTTGTTTTGTTAAAGATTGTTATAAATTGGGCGATTGTTGCACAATTATTTGTTTCGGCTAAAATTTCTTGTTTAATTTGCAGTGAAATTCATGGTACTTTTTGGCGTAACTACAATGAGAAGGTAACGTTTTTCTCAAAATAGATTTAGTTTTAAGGTTTATGTTAATGGTATTAGAGGTTAATTAGACAGGCAAGTCCTCGGCGTGAGCCGAGGACTTGTTGCTTTGGTATGACGGGCATGTTGTACATCTGTGGTGAAAGTCCACTCGGGGCGTAGTCACCGACGAACCCTATAGCGACTCGCAAGTTTCAAGTGGTGACGCTTGGGAGAGAAGAAGCGATAGCGAAATCGT
>JAFUVK010000089.1 GCA_017477555.1 Muribaculaceae bacterium | reverse complement strand
GGCCTGTGGTCTGCCGCCCTTTCAGGGCTTGTTCGTTTGTTTTGTCGCTGTCACCGGGGTTGCGCTGACGCTTCACCCCGGCCTGTGGTCTGTCAGCCCTTTCAGGGCTTGTTCGCTGTTCGCTGTTCGCTGTTCACCGTTCTGGTATCGTCTTAACTCCTTAACTCCTTTAACTACCGAAAAGAAGGTTAAATTGTAGCCATTCGTGGCGGATAAGGGCAAAAAAAGCAGGGCTGCGCCAGATATAACGCAGCCCTGCATGAAAACAATATTATGAAATTTATTCAGTCTTGCCCAGCATGATATTGATTATGGTGTTGACGTCGCCCACATCCACGCCTTCCTTGCCGTCGATGTCGGCATTTCCGGGATAACTGTTGGCATCTTCCTTGCCCAGCATGATGTTGACAATGATGTTCAGGTCGTTCACATCGACTTGCCCATCGCCATTGATGTCGCCCTTGGCAAGGTCGACAGTGGGCTCCCAACCCTCGGGTGGCAAAATGCCCAATATCATTTCGTGCCCCGAGTTGAACGCAAGCTCATCGCCGTCGCGGTGCGTCATGTTCAATGCCGTGGAGGCATACCAGCCGTCGCATGTGCCATACCAGCCCATGTTGAAGTGAAACATGCCGTCGCTTTTATACCCATCGCAGATAAACGCATGTCCGCCAGAGCCATAGCTGTCGCTGGCCGAGTACAAGATGGGGCGGCCGGCGTTGAGATCGTCCTTTATCATGGTCTCCCACTCGGTAGTGGTGTAATATTCACTGCCTCCCCACCAGCTGGAGCGAGTGTACAATTTTGCCGTCGAGCGAAAACCGAAGTCTTTCATCGCTTGCAGCTGGTCGCTGGTGTAGGCACCGCTGCCCTCGGGGCTGTAGCCCATCTCCACGGCCTGGCCGCAATAGCGCGACAGCTTGGCCACTTCCTGTGCCTGGGCGTCGGTGTAGGTGTCCTGCACCAGCACGCTATTGTCCCAGTCCCAGTGGCAGTAGCTGTCCAGAATCAGCCGGTAGTTGAAAGTGGTTGCCGGCAGGGCGTTCAGCGTGCGGCCCAGGTCATAGCAGTAATAGGATGGCACGGCGTCGCACGATTCAGGATACTCCCAGTAATTCATCACCTGCGCCATGGCTGTGGCCACGCAGCCCACCACGCAGTATTCGCCGTTCTGGACGGGACACTGCCAGTCGTAGGGCTCTTCCTGGCCCCAGGTCGAGGTGATGAGCGGTCCCACCGTGATGGTCTTGAACTCTTTAGGCACCGATGCAGGCACCAAGTCATCACCTTCATAGGTCTGCAGATATTCAATCTCTTGCTTATAGCCATTGAGCAGAGCCTTGACGGTGCAGGGCAGGCGGTCAAAGTCCAGATGGCCCTGGTCGTTGTAGGCCAGTACCGGTGTTGCGCGGTCCTCGCCGGCGACAATAATCCAGCCGCCTGAGGGCACGTTGAAGGCATAATAGTCATTAGCCTCGGCCACAGCCTGCGATGGCTCGGTGTGAGCCAGGGTCAGCATGCCGGTGGCCAGACTTCTGGGTGCTTTAAACGAGCCGCTTGCCACGCGTTGGTTGATGTAATCACAAGCCGTGCGTCGAGCGTCGGCCACATTCACGTTGCCCGCCAGTGCTTGCGGCACCACAGCCACAGCCATCATGGGCATCAGATACTTCAACAGGGTATTTTTGTTCATAACAGTAGGGTTAATTCATTTGAAAAGCCAAAATTACAAACTTTTTTTCAAACATCGGCAACAATCCCTCACATATTTCTCATTTTTCCCTCTTCCGGCAGAAGGAGCTGCTGAAAAAGTGATAAACCGCGAATCTTTCTTGCCTACAATTTGAATTGTCAAGAGATTTGTAGCTGTTCTGTATGTGTTTGTGTTTAAATATTACCGTCACAGAGCAAATCATTTAGTGGCTTGGACTTTTTCTGAGGCTTCTTGGGGAAGGGGTGGGGAATGGCTGTTGTGTGGTCGTGGTCACGACTCGAAGGTGGTGGCCACGAGCTTCAGCTGCTCGATGATGTCGATGCCTTGTGGGCAGTGCGCCTCGCACTGCCCACAGGCGATGCATTCGCTGGCTCGTCCATGAGCCTTGGCGTGCAGGTTATAGTACATCTGTGAGTTGCCCTTGTAAGGCTCGCCCAGCATGTGCAGCATGTTGTAGACGTTGAAGTACTCGGGGATGCAGATGCCTTGCGGACAGCCGTCGGTGCAGTAGTGGCAAGCCGTGCACGGAATGGCGATGGCATCGCGCATCACCCGAGCTGCTTGTGCCACGATGGTCTGCTCGGCATCGCTCAAGGGCTCGAAGTGCTGCATATAGCCGGTGTTGTCGTCCACCTGGTCGAGGTTGCTCATGCCGCTGAGCACCATCATCACATTGGGTAACGATGCCACATAGCGGATGGCCCACGAGGCCGCGCTGGTGCCGGGGCGGTGGGCGGCAAACAGCTCGCTCACTTGCTGCGGCACTCGCGCCAGTGCACCGCCGCGCACAGGCTCCATGACAATCACGGGCTTGCCGTGGCGTGTGCAGATGTCATAGCACGTGTGGGCCTCGATGGCCGGGCTGTCCCAGTCCAGGTAGTTGATTTGCAGCTGCACATATTCCACCTCGGGGTGTGCGGTGAGCAGTCGTTCGAGCAGCTGCGAGTCGCCATGAAACGAGAACCCGATGTGGCGGATGCGTCCTTCGCGCTGCTTGCGTGCGATGAACCCCCAACCGTCGTGCTCGTCCATGGTACGGGTGTAGTCGGGGTTGAGCGCATGCAGCCAGTAGTAGTCGAAGTAGTCCACGCCGCACCGCTCGAGCTGCTCATTGAAGATGCGCTCCAGGTCGTCGGGGCTATTGATGAGCCAGCACGGCATCTTGCTTGTGATGGTGAACTGCTGGCGTGGGTATCGCTCCACCACAGCCTGTCTGAATGCTCCCTCGCTAGCCCCGCCGTGGTAGGGGTAGGCGGTGTCGAAGTAGGTGAAGCCCCGCTCCATGAACAGGTCCACCATTTCTTTCATTCGTTCGATGTCGATGCTGCGCGGGTCGTTAGCGTCGTGCAGTGGCAGACGCATCAGCCCAAATCCCAATTTCTTCATGACCGCAGCACGTGTTTGATGACCCAATAGCCGCCCAGCACTTGCAGCAGCATGCCCGGTAGTCCCAAGCGGAAGTCCTGCACACCCGCATAGAGCGAGCCGTGCATCAGCGCCTCTATGCCGCAACCCACCACTTGATAGCCCAGTACCACGCCCATCAGCAACAGCAAGCTCACGCGCTGTGTGCGGTGCGCCACATAGGCCGCAATCACTGCCAACAGAGTCGACTTGACCAGGATGCCGGGCAGCATGGCAGCTGGTGGCATGCCAAACAGCACATGGTTGGCCAACGGCGACAGTACTGCAGTGAGCAGCCCCACCTTCCATCCATACTTATAGGCACCCACCAGGGTGAAAAAGTAGATGGGTAACCAAATCAGACCCCCTTGCGGCATCAGGTGGCACAACTGGGGAAGCGCCACATTACCCACGACAAACAACGTGGCCCACAGGTAGGCCCGCATCTCCTGGTAACCCAGCGAGTAAAGTTTTACACTAGTTTGCATATCATTTAATTTTTCAACAATCAGGAAGTAACGAGCCGGCGCTGGTCGGCGTACTTCGAGACGAGTCTCGAACACATAGCGAGCCAGCCGCAGGGCGGCCACGCATCGCCTCGAAGTGCTGGCGCAACAGTCGCTCCACCTCGGGCGCGTCATGCGCTGGTGCCACAATCTGCTCCAGTGGGCATCGCGTGTCGCCATCAGGAATGACGATGCGGTCCACCAACTCGCCGTAGCGGTAGGCGATGCCGGCATGGTCGAGTAGGGGAGTGGCCAGACGGCTCAGCACCTGGGCATACACCGCGCTCACACCCCCCTGAGCCAGCAGTCCCGCCGAGGCCTTGCCCACCACCTTGTCAGCCACCAGCGCCCCTTTCAGCCGCCACGGCTCATGGTCCAGCAACCAGACGAGGTCGCGTACACCTTTCTTGTGGTAGGTGTGCACCTCGCCTCGGCATTCTACCACCAGCGAGCAATTCTGTTCGCGCAATATCTCAATTAGTTGTTCCAGCATAATGCTCACAAAGTTATGGATTTAATTCCGATGTGGCAAATTTATGGCCTTAAAAATGCTTCATGATGCACTTTTAAGGCCATAAGTCTATGTGTCAGCCGAGCAATGTGGGCAGTAGCAGTGTGCCGCTGTCGGCCCTGCCGCTCACCTGCAGCCTGATTGTGCGCAACGGCTGCGCAAGCAGCCGCTGACGCAGTGGGGCGTAGACTGTGCCGCTCACGCGCAGGCTGCCCACGACAAACCCGTGGCAGCTCATGCTCCGCTCGCCCCGCACCATCAGCGTCAGTGTGCCGGTGCCCATCACCTGCCACACGACCTGATGTGGGCGCTCGCTTGCCAGTGGGTGCGACAGCCACTCCACCGCCTGGCTGGAACTGGCCACCTCGTGGGTAAGGTCCAGCACATGCCCCTCGGCATCAATGGCCAGTGCATGGGTAGCGTCGTCATACAGCTGCCGGCATGCCACGCTGCGGCGGCTGGCACGTCCGCTGGGCATCAGTGCCAGCACAGTGCCATCGTGAAGCAGTGCCCACAGCTCGCCATGCGCATCGTCCCATGCCGCTTGGCATACCCCCGTGTCGCGCCACACCACAGTCACCTCGCTGCCTCGCAGCCGGCACAGGTGGCCGCGGTGCGACACAAAGTAGAGGTCGCGTCCGCCCTCCACCGGTCGGCTACCTGCCGCGATGACTGTGCGGTCGAGCAGTCTGGGCTCACCCGGAGTGCCCGCCGCTGTGGTCTGGGGCAGGGCGTAAATGCCCTCGTCGGTGAACAGTGCCAATGGGTATCGGCCGAAGCCGTTGCTGTAGATGGCGCGCCCCAATGGAGCGATGGCACGCACCACCGTGCCGGTGACCACCCGCTGACGCTCATGCACCAGTGGATTGCCCGGCCGGCTCATGGCCAGCCGGCCGGCGGCATCGATGCTGTAGAGCCGACCGTTGCAGCAGGTCGATGCCACCGAGACCAGGGGAGTGGTGTTCTGCTCCACATCCTGTGCCTCGCGGGCAGTCAGGCGGTCGGTCGCCTCCAGAGGGCGCGTCACCACATAGCTCGTGAGCCCCGGTGTCACCACCTGCGGGCTGGCACTCACCGCGTCGCTCACCCACTCATGGCGGTTCAGACCCTCCAAGTCGCTTGTGCTGGCCACCACATGCCAGCCCGAGTCCAGCAGGCGGGCTGCAATCGTGGCGGCGCTTACTGGTGGCAGACCGAACTCCAGGCGTGGACGGCGCACACTGCCGCCGATGCCTATGCCGCGGTACTGTGCTGTGCCGCCTGGCAGCACCGGGTCGACGCAGCGTGTGGCCAGGATGTCGACTGCCGCCACCAGTGGTCGCCACACGTCGGCGATGCCGCTCTGCACCGTGATCCCCACCCGCCACCGATGGCGCGTCAAGGTGGTGGCCGGAATGCCTGTCACCGTGGTACCATCGAGCGTACACTCGGCAGTAACTGGTGTGTTGTCGGTCTGCGTCTCGTCACCCAGCGTCACCGCATCGCTCAGCCACAGGTAGCTGTCGTCGGTCAGCCGCACCCCACAGCGCACCAGCATCGTGCCGCCATAGGCCCCCACTGCGTCTATTCCCTGCTGCAATTCGTTCCAGCTGCGGCGCAGCAGTGACGTCAGGCGCGACACATCGCCACCCTCGAGCGGGGCTGGCCACTGGCTGTAGGACGTGCCGAACGTCACCGCCTCCATGGCTGCGCCCACCGTGTCGCTCTCCAGGGCAGTGAGCGTGATGGTGGGGCAGGCATCGGTCACCCTCACTGCCACATAACTCTCCGCCGTGCGGTGTAGCCAGTGTGCCCCATTTGTTGTGGTCAGCACCACCATGTCGCCGATGCGGTGCGTGCCCACCAGCTCGCCGTCGAGCTGTGTCAGTACCGCATCGGCATGCATCACCTGACGGCCACGCAGCGTGAGCCGTCGGTTGCCGTCGACCAGCAGCAGGCGGTCGCCCGCCGCCAGCTGGCCCACCGTAGCCGGCTGTCCCACCACACGCAGCGCGTCGTCGCATTCGCGCACGTTCAGCGACGCGGTGGCCTCGCCGGCTGCCGCGCACTCACCCACGCAGGGCTGACTCGCCCCGCGGGCCACAATCTTGGTCATTGTCTTTTTCTGCTTCATGTATTTCAATATATAGGTCATTCATCTTGCTTCTTGCTTCTCGCTTCTCGCTTCTTTTTGCGTCAGTACGGCCTCACCAGCAGGTCGCGCTCGCCATCGGCAATGGCGGGGTGGGATGGAGGCAACGTGGTGAGCACGTGCAGGGCGATGGCTCGCGTCATGAGCATGTCGTCGTGATGGCCCGCCATCGCCTCAAAGCTGCCGCGACGCGTCAGCTCGTAGGTGCTCATCTCGTCGATGGCCGCATGGCAGCGCTCGGTGTACAACCCCTCGCGCACGGCCGCAATCAGGGTGTAGATGGCTTGACGCTTGGTCTGACGGTTGGTGTGAAAGCCATAACGGCGACGGCCGGCATGGTCTTGCCGGCGACTGTACAGGTGGCCGTAGCGCTGCCCGATGACGTTGAGGATGTATTGGCCACCGTCGCTCTCGGTATACTCGGTTTCGAGTGTGTTGCTCTCAATCACCAGCAAGGCGTTGGCGTAGTGCTGCGCCAGGTGTACCGCCTTCCATGCCAGCAGGTCGTGGTCGATGTGGCCGCGCCACTGCGCCACCACCTCGGGGAGGTGCTCGCGCCGGTCGTGCAGGTCCAGCACCAGCATCACACTCCAGTCGGCCTTGTCGCTGCGCCCGCCCACATCCACGACCACCAGGTAGCGCAGTGCCTCGACGGAGGGTTCGGGGGCGCGCCACACCTGCAGCGGTCCGCCTGCTTGCTCCACAAAGTGTGCGTTGCCCGGAGCCAGCCAAGCACCTTCGATGTCGCCCACTGCCACCGGTGGACGGCACGACTGGCGCAGGCGGTCGAGTTGCGATAGGTCGAACACACAGTTGCCCGTGTTGCTGAACGCCTCCAGGTCGTTGCTCGGAAACTCCTCCATCATCTGCGTGTGCGTGCTGTACTCCTTGCGCTTGCTGTGATACCAGGCCAGCATCTCCAGGGTGCAGCCCTCGTCCCATAGCCGGCGCTCATACTCGTCGAGACTCGCCCACAATGCTGCGGCATCGGCCACAGGCTGGCGGTAAAACTCAATCTCGTACCAAGGGACAAACACCGCCTCCTTGTCGCTGTGGCCCGACTGTGCCCGCAACCACTCGGTGTGGAAGAAGTTGCCCACCCCGTTGGCGGTCGACTCTAGCACAACGATGGTGTCGCGCTCGGGCAACACCGTGCCCAGCACCGAGCGCATCACGTCCTCGGGCGAGTGCATCGCACTGCTGGCCCAGAAGGCTACCTCGGTCAGGTGTGCCATGGCCAGGTTGTAGCCACGCACAGCGTCCTCGCTGCGTGACGACCCGCAAATCACCAAACAGTCGCGGCCGTTCAGCTGCTGAACGTCGCGACTGCCCTCAAAATTGGCGAAGCGAAGCTGCTGCCGGTCATCGTCCAGGTCGTCGGGATAGTAGCGGAGCAGTAGTCGGAACATCTGCTTGATGGCGCGCGACGTGTTGTGCTTGTGTCCGCAAATTAGGCTGTTCCACCCGGTGTGCAGCACCAGCTGGAACCATGCCATGTACATCTGCACCAGCGTCGAGCCGCCCCACTGCCGGGCTTTGAGCAGAATCACGCGAATGGGACGTTCCGCCAGCCGCTGTCGCTCCATCACCGCCAGCAGCCTGCGCTGGGCGCTGTTGAGCACCAGCCGTGTATTCTGGCCCGTGAGCTTATCCTTGATGGTGACGCACGTTGCGGCCCAGTATTCAAAGTCGTGACGAATGCGCGCGCGGCGCTGCTCGGCAGCCGGCAGGCTGGCGTAGTCGGGATGCTCTGACAGTAGCGACAGGGGCAGCCATTCGCTACCCACCTGCTGGCGTGGCCCACAGGCCCCCATGCCCGATACGGGGTCGTAGGCGCTGAGCAGGGCATGATTGCGGCGATTGTTCTCGGCTATGATACTTTGCAGTTCGGTCATGGATTAGATTTTTTCGGCAAATGTACACCTGCCGCCGCACCTGACTCAACCCTATCGGCAAGCATGTTGGGTAGCGGCCGTTAGGGTGGTGGGGCAGTGACGTGATGGTGACCACAGCAAGGTTCAGCCTGTGCATGTTGCAATTTTTTGCTATTATTATTTGGAAAATTATAAGATAATTGCTACCTTTGCCTTGGCGAAAGTAGGTGGCATTTCGGCAATGCAAAATAAAATCTTTGTTTTCTTTTGCATTGCGCTCAATTTGCCTACCTTTGCATTTCAATTCATTCGGCACAATGACACACTGCGACGAAATTACATGTCGCTTCTTCGACAAAGACCGGTGGGAGAAAGCATTGACAGTAGGGGTTGACAAGGGCATCAACCTGGCATTGCTGCGTCGCATGGCGACACCCCAGGCGCTTGTGTCGCTCTACCGCGACATCACCAACCGGTGCTATCGGCCTATGCCGCCACGTGTCGCGCTGGTGCCCAAAGATTTGCACGGCAGCTTCCGCACTGTCTACGTCAATGCGCCGCAAGACCGCATCATCTTGGCTATTGTCAACGACCTGCTCTTCTCGCTCACACCCGACTGGGTGCATCCGGCATGCAAGTCCTACATCTCGGGGGTGGGGTGTGGCAAGGTGGTCATTGAAGCCTCGCAGCGCATCAGCACCATGCGCATCGCCGGCGAAGTGGTGGGATGGAAGGGCGACATATCCAAGTACTTCGACTCGGTGCCCATTGAATTTATTGATCAGGCTTTCGACCGCGTTGAGCAGCGATATGGCCAGTCGCATCTCATCCATGTGGTTCGTGACTATTACCACAGTGACGAATATGTAGACCGCAACGGCAACATCGCTCACAAGTACATGTCGTTGCGGCAGGGCTGCGCCGTGTCGGCATGGCTCGCCGACGTGTTGCTCCATCACATCGACGAGCGGCTGGCACAGATGCAAGGATATTATGTGCGCTACAGCGACGATATGCTCTTTGTCGGACCCGATCACGAGCGTGCCATGGCGGTGCTCAGCGAGGAGCTGCACAAGATGGGCCTAACTCTCAATCCTGACAAGGTGCAGCCGCTGCGCCCCGACCGCTGGTTCTCCTTCTTGGGCTTCTCAATCCGCGGCAGGCAGATTTCGCTGTCACAGGGCAGGCTCGAACGCTTCCGGCAAGTCGTGGACCGTGTCACACGCCGGGCGCATAGCTGCCAGCAGGCAGTCAGGCGCGTCAACTACGCGCTCTATCATGGGCATGAGGACTACAGCTGGGCCAGGTCGGTACTGCCGGTCATCAACAGTAAGCACGACATCGACACGCTCAATGCCTATGTCATGGATGCTATCAGGGCTGCGCACACCGGCCACCGGCGCATAGGCGGCCTGGGATATAACAGCGAGGGGACGGACGGGTGCATCGTTCGGGGCAAGGGGCGACATGTGGCCACCAACCGGGAACGCATGCCGGGCCGCCTGACGGGATACCTGTCGCTGGGATGTATGCGCAACGCGCTGAAGACATCACGCGAGGCCTACGAGACACTCGTCAGGCAAATGTAATGAAGGTGGGTTCTATAAATTCCAAAAATGTTCTGTAAGGTTTTGGTCATCTTGGCTCGTCTTGTCGGCATCTTTTTCGTCAACTGCCTGACCCGTAGTCCGCTACTGCGTCATTCAGCTTGGCAAAAAATCTGCTCGGCAATC
>JAFUVK010000088.1 GCA_017477555.1 Muribaculaceae bacterium | reverse complement strand
CCTACATGTCTGCCACCTCTCCCCTGAGGTGAGAGGGTGTGGTTACAGCCCTAGTTTCTGCTTGACTTGGGGGGTGATGTCGGTGACGTTGGCGCTGCGGTAGCTGACCGGTGTTTTGGCCACGTCGAGGATGAGGTCGAAGCCCATCTGGTCGCCCACCTCGTTGACGGCGGCCTGGATGGCGGCGGTGATTGGGGTCATCAGTTCAGCCTCACGGGCGCGCAATTCGGCTGCGGCCTGCTGCTGATAGGCCTGGATGCGCTTGTCGCCCTCCTGCACCTCCTGCATGCGACGGTCGCGTATGGCAGCCGGTGTGTCGGGGTCGGTGGCTATGGCCTGGTACTCGGCATACTTCTTGTCGACGTCGGCCTGCAACATCTTATATTCGGCTTGCAGCTTGTCGCTGGTGGCTTTGAGCTTGGCCTCGGCCTGCGCCTTGTCGGGCAGGGCATTGAGCACGGCCTGTGAGTCATAGACGGCGATTTTCTGCGCCATGAGCATCAGTGGCAGCAGCAAGGTGATAAGAGATAAAATTCGTCTCATGAGTGTACGTTTGTGTCTAAATAGCACTCACCCCCTCTCCCTCCGGAGAGGGGGCAGGGGGGTGAGGCCTTTATGAGTTAATGTTACTTGATGCCGAGCTTGGCCTTTACCTTGGCGCTGACATCCTCGGCTCCGGTGCCGGTATAGAGGATAGCGGGAATCGACATGTCGTAGATAAAGGTGTAACCACCCTCAGCTCCCACAGCCTGAATGGCATTCTGCAGCTTCTGTGTGATGGGGGCAAGCAGCTGCTCCTGCTGGCGCTGGAGGTCTTGCGCGGCGGTCTGCTGGAAGTTCTGAATCTTCTGGTACTCGTCTTGCAGCTCCTGGTTGTGACGGTCCTTGATGGCTTGCGGCGTAGAGGCGTCCTTGTCGGCCTTGTCGTACTCCTCAACCTTCTTCTGGAATGCTGTCTGGAGGTTCTTGAATTCGGTCTCGTACTTGTCGCTGGCGGTCTTGAGTGTACTCTCGGCGGTAGCCTTCTCGGGCATCACGTTGAAGATTTCCTGGGTGTTGACATAACCCAACTTGACCTGCGCCATCAGGCACATGGGTGCAACCACAAAGGCTGCAAGCAATAATTTCTTAAGCATTTCGTGTAATTGTTATTTTGTTTTTTAAATTTTTCTAAAGATTCTGGGAGCTCTGGGATTTCTGGGAGCTCTGGGATTTCTGGGAGCTCTGGGATTTCTGGGAGCTCTGGGATTTCTGGGAGCTCTGGGATTTCTGGGAGCTCTCAGCTCTCTCAGTATTCTCAGCTTTCTCAGCTCTCCAAGTAACTACTTGCCGTAGCCCAGCTTGGATAGGACTTCGTTGCTCACGTCGATGCGCGGCGAGGCAAACAGGATGCTCTGCGACGAGGCGCGGTCAAAGATAACCTGGAAGCCGCGCTCCTCACTCACCTTCTTCATGGCGTTGTAGATCTCGTCCTGGATGGGCTTGATGAGCGACTCGCGCTTCTTGAACAGTTCACCCTGCGGGCCGAAGTACTTGTACTGCAGCTGCGAGGCCTCTTTCTCCTTAGCGACAATCTCGGCCTCCTTTTTCTTCTTCTGCTCATCGGTGAGGAAGACCATGTCGCTCTGGAAATTTTTATACATGGTGTCGGCCTCCTTCTTCAGATCGTCCACCTCTCGCTGCCAACGCTGCGACACCTGGTTGAGCTGCTCGTTGGCCATCTCATACGACGGGATATTCTTCAGTATATACTCCATATCCACAAGGGCAAACTTCTGCGCGCTTGCCGAGAACATGCCGGCCAAGACAGCGACTAACACTAATGCAATCTTTTTCATAGTCTTGATATTTTTTCGAAACTTGACTTTTAGACGTAATATCGAGTTGAAAGTTTAAATTCGGAAACCAGAAGCAAGATTCAAGAATCGAGAATCAGGAATCAAGCTCTAAATTAGTCATTATGAATTATGCATTATGAATTATGCATTGATTAAAACTCTTGGCCCAGGACGAAGTGGAAGTTGCTGCCGCCCTTCTTGCCGAACACCGTGTCGAAGCCGTAGCCCCAGTCGATACCCATCATACCAATCATGGGCAGGAAGATGCGGGCACCCACACCGGCCGAACGCTTCATGTCGAACGGGTTGAACTGCTTGACCGACGTCCAGGCATTACCAGCCTCGAGAAACACCAGCGGGTAGATCGTGGCGCTGGTGGAGAGCATCAGCGGGAAGTGCAGCTCTACCACAAAGCGGTCGTAAGCGTAGCTCTCCGAGCCCCAGGGGGTGAACGCACCGTTCTCGTAGCCGCGCAGGGCGATGGTCTCGGTGGCATAGGTATAGCTGCCGCTCATGCCGTCGCCGCCCACATAGAAGGTCTCGAACGGCGATTTCAGGTGCTTGTTCCAGCTGCCCAGCAGACCGAAGTCGGCACGTGTCATCAGCACCAGTGTCCATCGTCCGTCGGGATCGGTGAGCGGGGTATACGTGCGTGCCTGGAACTTGATTTTCCAGTACTCGATCCAGCGATATAGCTCTTTCTTGTCGGCCTCAAGCGAGCTCTCTGACAGGCGCTTCCAGTCTTTCTTGCCGAACAGGCTTGCCGGCGGTGTGGCATGGAAGCTGAGCGAGAACGAGCTACCACGGCGGGTATACAGCGGGTTGTCGATGCTGTTGCGCGCCAGCGTCACACCCAGCACGATAGAGTTCGACACACCGTTCTGCATATAATATAGGTATTCCCAGTTCTTCAGGCTGTACCACTGATAACTCAGGTCGGCAGTGAGGGTGAAGTAGTCGTCGGGCCACTTCAGGCGCTTACCGAAGCCCACCGTGATGCCTGCCATCTGCAGGTACTTGTTGGGGTCGTAGGCGTTCTCGTAGTAGTTGCTGCCATAGTAGTTGCCGCCATAGTAGTTATTCATGTAGTAATTGTTCATGTAGTAATTCTGCATGTAGTTGGTGTACTGGCGGTTGTAGTACGACGAGTTGATACCCGTCTGGCGGCTGTAGAAGCCCGACACCGACAGCGAGTTGGGCCGCTTTCCTCCAAACCACGGGTCGAGGAACGAGATGCTGTAGGCCTGGTAATACTTGGCGTTGGTCTGTGCGCTGATGGTGAACGTCTGTCCGTCGCCCTGCGGTATGAGTCCCTTGTAGCTCGACGGATGGAACAGGTTCTTGATTGAGAAGTTGGTGAACTTCAAGCTCAGCTTACCCAGGATACCCGTCTGTCCCCATCCGGCCGAGAACTCAATCTGGTCGTTGGCCTTCGACTCCAGGTTCAGGATGATGTCCACCGTGCCGTTGTCCTCGTTGGGCTCGGGGCGTATGTCCATCTTCTCGGGGTCGAAGTGTCCCGTCTGGGCAATCTCACGTGCCGAACGCATCAGGTCTTCCTTGCTGAACAGGTCGCCCGGACGCACGCGCAGCTCGCGGCGCACCACCTTCTCGTAGAGGCGGTCGTTGCCATTGATCACCACCTTATTGATACGTGCTTGCTTGCCCTCAAACATGCGCATCTCTAGGTCAATCGAGTCGCCCTCGACGCGTGCCTCCACCGGGATGAGCTGATAGAAGAGGTAGCCGTTGTTCATATACAGGTTGGCCACGGCATCGTCGTCCTCTTGGGTGCGCTTGTTGAGCAGCTTCTGGTTGTAGACGTCGCCCTTGCGTATGCCCAGCACCTCGTTGAGCACCGTCGACGGGTAGACTGTGTTGCCGACCCACGACACACTATTGATGTAGTATTTCTTGCCCTCATCGATGGTGACATACACATCCACGGTCTTTTCGTCGTAGTTGACCACACTATCGGCCACAATGACGGCGTCGCGATATCCCTTCTCGTTATATTTGTCGATGAGCCGCTGCTTGTCGTCCTCGTAGTCGGTGCGCACAAACTTCTTTTGGCTGAAGATTTTGAGCAGGTCGTTCTTCTCGTTGGTCTTCTTGAACACGCGCTTGAGCTTGCGGTCGCTCATCACCTTGTTGCCGGTGAAATAGATTTTGTGCACCTTGATTTTGTCATGCTTGTCGACGATGATGTCGACAATGACCTCATTCTCGTGGCTCAAGTCCTCCTTCTGCTGCACGGTGCACTCGGCCTTCTCAAATCCCTTGTCGGCATAGTACTTCTCGATCAGCTGCTTGATGCGGTTGGCGATGTTGGGTGTCATCTGGCTGCCTTGCACCAGCCCCAGACGCTCCTGTATTTCCTTTTTCTCGCCGCCCTTCATGCCCACATAGTTGACGGTGGACACACGGGGCTGTTGCCGCAGGTTGAACGTGAGCCAAGCCTTGTCGTGATACACCTTGTCGACCACAATCTGCACCTTGCTGAACAGTCCCTGTCGCCAGAATCGCTTGGCCACGGCTTTGAGGTCGTCGCCGGGAATCTGGATGCGCTGCCCTATGGTCAGGCCCGAATAGCCCAGGATGATGTTGTTGTCGTAGTTGTCCACCCCCTTGACGGTGATACCTGCCAACTCGTAGGTCGATGGCGAGCTGGTGAACACAATCTTGGGGTTGAAGATGGTGTCATTGACCGTGTAGGTTTCCTGCGCCCCCATGCACAGGGCACATGCCAGCACGGCTGTGGTGAGCAGTAATGACTTATATCGCATACGTTATTCTTTGTTTTCAGTTGTCTGTATCTGTTCGCTGGTCTTGCCATAGCGGCGCTCGCGCTGCTGATAGTCGATGATGGCCTCTACAAAGTCCTGCTGGGTGAAGTCGGGCCAGTACTTTTCGGTGAAGTAGAGTTCGCTGTAGGCAATCTGCCACAGCAGATAGTTGCTGATGCGCAGGTCGCCGCCGGTGCGGATGAGCAGGTCGGGGTCGGGCATCGAGGCAGTGGCCAGGTGGCTGGCGAGCACCGTGTCGTCGATGCTGGCCGGGTCCAGTGTGCCATGCTGCGCCTCCTGGGCGATGTGACGGCATGCCTCGACCAGTTCCCAGCGCGCCGAGTAGCTCAGTGCCAAGCACAGCACCAGCCCCGTGCAGTGCGATGTGTCGTCGAAGCAGCGCTCCAGTCGCTCACGCGCAAACTGCGGCATGCGCTGCAGGTCGCCGATGGCGGTCAGCCGGACGTTGTTCTTGATCAGGTCGGGGGTCTGCTGCTCGATGCTGGTCACCACCAGGTGCATCAGCAGGTCGACCTCGGCTTGAGGACGGTGCCAGTTCTCGGTCGAGAAGGTGTACAGCGTCAGATACTCCACGCCCAGTTCACTGGCAATCTCGGTGATTTTTCGCACCGTCACCACGCCATTCTCATGGCCGAAGCTGCGCTCGTGGCCGTGAGCCTTCGCCCACCGTCCATTGCCGTCCATGATGATGGCCACATGGCGCGGTATCCTTGTCATATCAATCTGTCCGTTCATCCTTTTTTTCTTTCAAGAAACAAGAAACGAGAAACAAGCTGCAAGCTGTTATTGTTCTTCGGCTTTATTCTCATATTAATCAACATAGTGGCACTTGACGCAACGCTTGCTGAACTCGTAGCTCAAGGTGAACATGGCCACTGAGTACCAGTCGGTGTTCTTGGCAAACGAGTGCTTCACGCCGTAGAGGTCGCTCAGCCCGTCGAGGTTGTCACCAAAGTTCTTGCGCATGGTGAACTCGAAGCCCACATTCAGGCGCTCCTTGAGCTTATATTTCAAGCCTACGCCCATGGGCAGGTTCAGGCCGAAGCCCGTTTTGCCGTTGGCAAAGGCCATGCTCATGCCCAGGCCTACGGTAAGGTAAGGCGACAGGCGCTTGTACTTCTTGTAGCGCGGACCGGAGCCGAAGTGGAAAAAGTTGAACTCCACCTGGCCACCCAAGTCCACTACGCTCGACGAGAACTTGTACTGCTGGTCGTGCGGGAATTTGCTCTTCACATCGCGGCTGTCGCCCTTCAGCCCCACATAGAGCAGGTTGCCCTTCACAGCCCAGCGGCTGTTGGCTATGTAGCGGAATATGCCGCCTCCCACCAGGCCGGGGTGCTTGTACATGTTGCTGGTGTTCACATCGCCCAGATAACCGCTCACACCCAGAGCCGGCCCGAACTCAAACCGATAGTCCTGGGCCTGCAGCTGGTGCAGCGACACACACAGCATGATGGCTAATATGGCTGCGAGACGCTTCATCTCAATACACTGGTTTGTGAGTCATGCGGCTGATGACACCACACCACACATTGTTCAACAGTCGGCCCTGCGCGTCATGCCCACCGAACAGGAAGATGTAGGGCACCGTCCATTCGGTCACTGGCTTGCTCACACGCCGCGGAGCGCCAGCTCGCTGCGTGCGCTCGTCGATGATGGCCTGCGCGCCTCCCATCGAGGGCAGATGACCCGGCCACTGCATGCTGGCGGCAGCCTTGCTCCAGGCAATGCCCTGGTTGAACGACGCATAGGTGGTGCGGTTGGGTGTGCCATCGGCGGCAAACCCGCCCATCACCAGCCAGGTGTCTTTCTGTGTCACCTTGTAGTTGGTGGCATTCACCGAGTAGGTGAAGTACGACACCAGAATGGCGTCGCGCAATGCCGGCAGCGAGTTGTTCTCGTTGTTGATTACGGCCCAGGTGGTGCCGTCGTAGCCCCACGTCTTATTGGTGACAGTGCCGTCGGCCAGTGTGCCCCCCACCATCAAGGCCTGCTGTGCCACAGTCCAGTGGTTGCTGGCCGCTACCAGCTGCGAGCGTCCAGTCATCGGGAAGTCGGCCGGCACCCGCTGGGCGATGAAGTCTTCACGCCGTGGGAACTCGTCGAGCAGGGGGGTCTCATCGGCGGTGACACCTAGCAGGCGGTCGTCGTAGCCGCCGATGATGCTGCTCCAGCGCACATCGGTTTTGGTCCACGACTGCAGGTCTTCGCTCGTGTGCAGGTAGCCATCGGTGTCGAGCAGCCCCACCATGCCGTCGCAGCTGGCCAGCGAGTTGACAACGGGCGTGAAGCCGGGCGTGAAGTCGGTGGTCGACCAAGCGTCGGCCAGTGCGTTCGACACCGACAGCTTGTAGTCGTCGCTGTTCTCCACCAGGCACACCACCATGTTGTTCCACTGAACGGTGCGCTGCGCCACCACGTCGGCCGCCGCACCCGGCAGGCTCTCACGGGCCGTCACCGGCCAGTTCAGCGTGTCGGGCTGGCTCTGATGCACGTTGACGTGCACATCATAGCTGCGTGTGACCGAGCCGTCGTACGAAGTGACCTCGAGTCGCACAGAGCCAGTGAAATTGATGCTGTCGGACGACGAGCTGCTGTAGGTGATTGTGTCGCGATGCACCGTGCCCGACTTGTTGTAGGCTATATAGTACTTGGCCGAGCCGATGGTCGACTTGAACGACACCTGCGTGAGCAGGTGCGACACGTCGGTGCCCACCGGCAGTGAGTCGGCGTTGTAAATCATTCCACGCACCGGGTCGATGGTGAAGTGTACCGAGTCGAGGTTGGCAAGCACCTTGGTGTTGGCCTGCAGTCTGAACGACGACACCAGCGCATTGGTCGTACTACTGTAGTAGTACTCGATGGTCTCATCTTCTTTGTTCTTCTTGTCGCACGAGCCTAGGGCTATGACGACCACGGTTAACATCGCTATGACGTAATAGATATGCTTCATCGCTTTGCTTTGCAAATTAGGGTGTAAAATTAGTACAATACTCAATAATAGCCACAATCATTTAAGATATTAAAGGGCAAAAAAGCAATTTTTACACCTTTTTAACGCAGAAACTACTCAAAAAGTTGCCCATGACGTAAAAAATGCCTACTTTTGAAGCATGAAAATCGAACAGATACTTCCGCTGATGCATCAGCGCCTAGACAGCCTCTACGGCAACCGAGAGGTCGAGGCTATGGCGCGGATGGTCATGGAGCAGGTGCTGAACTACTCGCCTGTCGACACCATTCTGCGCGCGCAGAACGACGCGCCCGACTTCTTCGAAGCCAAGCTTGAGACCATCGTCCAACGACTGGAGCGCCACGAGCCCATCCAGTACATCCTGGGGGTGGCGTGGTTTCACGGCCACCGCCTGACCGTCACGCCGGCAACACTCATTCCCCGCCCCGAGACCGAGCAGATGGTCGACCTCATCGTCGATGATTGCGGCCACCGCGACGACCTGCGCGTGATGGATGTGGGCACCGGCTCGGGCTGCATAGCCATTGCACTGGCCCGCGCGCTGAAGTTCGCCCATGTCACTGCCATCGACATCAGTGCCGATGCGCTACAGGTGGCTCGCGCCAATGCCGATGCGCTCAAGGCTCGGGTCAATTTTGTGCAGGCCGATGTGCTGACCATGCCGCTGTGGCCGGCCTCTTCGCTCGACGTAGTGGTGAGCAACCCGCCTTACATCTGCCAGAGCGAAAAGGCACAGATGGAGCGCAATGTCCTGGACTATGAGCCTGCGACAGCCCTGTTTGTTCCCGACGATGACCCGCTGCGCTACTACCGCCCCATCGCCCAACAGGCCGCGGCGGCACTGGCTCGCGGCGGGCGCCTCTACCTTGAGGTCAACCGTCGGTTTGCCACCGATGTAGCCAGTCTGCTCACCGGTATGGGCCTGTCCGACGCGCAGGTCCGGCTCGACACGTTCGGTGCCCCTCGCTTCGTCACAGCGAGCATGACTTAATGGAGAATCGAACACCCGATTACTCGAACGCTCGATTGCTCGAACGCTCGATTGCTCGAACACTCGATTACTCGATTACTCGAACGCTCGATTGCTCGAACGCTCGAAAAAAAATGCTAATTAACAACCAACTACCTAAAAATATGAAAACTATTCCAAAGGCCATCCTGGCGATGGCGCTCGTCGCAATGGCGACTCTCAACTCATGCGTGACCCAGAAGACCCAAGTCACGCCAGTGACCTACCAGCCTCAGCAGCAGTCCAAACCGATACCGATGATTCTGGACTCGGACTTCGGCAGCTCGACCGACGACTTGTTTGCCCTGATGATGCTCAACCACTATATCGACGAGGGCAAGGTCGACCTCAAGGGTGTGGTCGTGGACCGCGAGGGCGAGAAAAACGCCCAACTGGTCGATGTGTTCAACACCTACTATGGCCACCCCGACATCCCCATTGGCCTGGAGCGCAACGGCGTGAAAAATCCGCGTTGTTTCATCCCCTACAACGGCATCGTCGACCTCAAGGACACGGCCGGTGCGCCGCTGTTCAAGCAGTCGCAGGCCGGCAAGCCCTTTATGGACGGCTACAAGCTCTACCGCCAGCTGCTGAGCCAGTCCGATGACCACTCGGTGGTGGTTGTGGCCATCGGCTTTGTCACGACACTGGCCGAGCTGTTTCAGTCGGGTGCCGACGAGTACTCGCCCCTCTCCGGAGTGGAACTGTTTGGCAAGAAGGTCAAGTCGGTCTACATCCAGTCGGGCCGATTCGAGTCGGGCGACAGCCTGAGCGGCTACAACATGCGCGCCGCGTCGCGTCAGTCGGCCATCTTCTACGACAAGCTGCCGCACAATGTCGACATCGTCATGTCGCCCAGCAACATCGGCGACCTGATGGACTATCCCCCCAAGGATGTGCTCG
This sequence comes from Muribaculaceae bacterium, assembly GCA_017477555.1. Taxonomy (GTDB): domain Bacteria; phylum Bacteroidota; class Bacteroidia; order Bacteroidales; family Muribaculaceae; genus Sodaliphilus. The sequence goes on along the minus strand of JAFUVK010000088.1, from coordinate 1,704 downwards.
TCGACCTGTCGTACACCGAGGTCAACCCCATCAAGTCGGTCTACACCTACTACACCTGCGACACCGGACAACGCATGTGGGACACCAACTGTCTGGTCAACGCCGTGCTGGGCGACGATGAGTACATCATGTCGCCGCGAGGCTATGTGACCTTTGTCGACAAGGGCGAGGAGTCGCTCATGCTCTTCAAGCAAGACCCCAACGGCAATGCCCGTTACCAGATGCCCGGCGACACCTATTTCGCCAACGAGAAGCTGATGGACATCCGCCGCCACACCCGCATGAACGGACATCCGGCACGCTACAGCATCGAGGCACCGCAACCGCAGTACATCCGCCACGATGCCGCCGTGTGGGCACAGGAGCGACTGGGCCAGCTGGTCGACAAATATGTGGGTTCGGCCGGCAATTCGCTCGATCCCGACGAGGTGCGCATGCTCTTCCGCCCACTAGGCTATACCGGCCCCAATGCGCTCGACTTCCAGGAGGCCGAGCAGGTGGTGACCGATGCCGTCTACGACCGCATGCTGCAGAAGGCCATTCGCAATGGCAAGACCGACCTGGTCATCGTCACCGGACCGCCGGCCAGCGGCAAGAGCACAGCCATCAAGCAGCTCAACCTCAAGAAAGCCGGACTCATCTATGATGCCAACCTGCTGGGCGAGGGAACACTGCAGACGGTCATTGACAAGGCCAAACGTGCCGGCATGCAGAAGATTACGCTTGTGCCGGTCTACAACGACCCGCTCACGTGCTACAAGAACAGCATCAACCGCGGACAGCGCACCTGGCGCTACACCGCCGTCGACCACCTGATCAACTCGTTCCGCGACAATGTGGGTCGCCTCGACAAGATTCGCAAAACTTATCCCGACCTGGAGATTATTCCCGTCGATTGCACCAACAACCAGGGCTGGAAACGGACCTCGATCGACGAAGCCCTCAAGTGGAACTACAGTGTTACCGATGCCGAGCTTAATGCTGTGCTGACCCATGTGAACAAGCTCATCGATGACGGCGAGCTGGATGCCAGTGTCATCGAGAGTGCCACAGGCAACCTCAATGCCATCGCCGGCTTGAGTGGCACCAACGAGACACTAGCCCGTCAGATCATGCAGAAGGTTACCAACATCATGCAGGAGTACCGCATGCGATAACCTCGCACAATGCATATTGCACTATTATGTAACCAGCTCCCCTCCTAAGATAGGAGCGGGCGGGGGAGGTATGACCCACCGCCAATGCACAATGACGATTTCCTACTCGGTTCGGTGTCATTTGGCATGGTCTTTGCTTCTTGTAAAGAAACTGACTTATATACCGTGTAGCAATGAAGAAATCACTATTACTCGCCCTGGCCATGAGTGTGGCCCTGGGATTGACATCGTGTAAGGAACATTACTCCGACGGCGAGAAAGTGGGCACGCTCATCGAGTTTGCCAAGTCGGGACTCTTCTGGGACTCGTGGGACGGTCGTCTGAATCTTACCCAGACCGGTATGAACACCGCCGGCGAACCGTTCGAGTTCTCGTTTGACAACGACCGTACAGGTCAGGACTCACTCATCAGCCTGATGCAGCAGGCTCAGGTTGAGGGTTGGAAAATCAAGATCAAGTATCACCGTGTCAAGGGTTGGAACTGGTTTGGAAACCGCGGACGATCGGACTACTTTGTCGATGATATGACCGTACTCGACAAGAGCTT
>JAFUVK010000087.1 GCA_017477555.1 Muribaculaceae bacterium | reverse complement strand
CGAACGGCACGTACGGTGGTGTGGGAGGAAAGGGAGCGAAAGCCAAAACTCTCGCTCCCCGACCTACCCGATTTGATAACATATGGCATAAATCCTTGCACAGGTTATTTTTTTTGCTTGGCATGAAAATTTTCGGAAAAAAATGCTTGCGCAATATTTTTTTTAGTAATTTCGCACCGTCAATGTTGAAACGCTATTTTTCATTTAACACGACTATTATTTAATTATGGTATACAAGTTTATCGTAGGCTCGGAAGAGTCCGAGAGCTTCAAACTCGAGATTGTTATCGATGCGGCCGACACGTTCATGCGGCTGCGCAATGCCATCCTTGAGGCGGCAGGATACAGCAAGGACCAGATGGATAGCTTCTTCATCTGCGACGATGACTGGAACAACGAGAAGGAGATAACCTATATGGACATGGGCACCGACAGCGACGAGGACATATGGCTCATGGAAGACACGCCGCTTGAGGAGCTTATCGAGGACGAGGGACAGAAGCTCAAGTTTGTGTTCGACTACATGACCGACCGCTACTTCTACATGCGGCTCAAGGAGACTATGCCGGGTAAGTCACTGGTCGACCCGTTGTGTCAGCGCAAGGAGGGCAAGGCACCGAAGGAGAGCATCGACATCGATGAGTTTGTGCCTGTCATCCCCAAGGTTGACACCACCATCGAGGAGCTGGGCGAGGAGTTCTATGGCGACGAGGAGTTCAACGAGGAGGAACTGTCGGAGTTTGACGAGATCTCAAGCGAAGACCTTTAGCACACTTCGCGCACCTAACGGTATCAACGAGGCTCACCCAGCATGAGCCTCGTTGCTTTTTTAGGACAATTATTTGTTTTTCTGATAATTATTTTGTACCTTTGCTTGCCACTAAATAATGATTGAACGATGAACCAAACAATTACGCAACTCAAGAAGTATGGCATTCGGGCACTCATGGCTGTGGGGGCGCTCCTGGGACTCACTTCTTGTCCGCGCACACAGGAGTGTGTCTACGGACCGCCACCCGGCATCGACACGCTCGAGGGCAGAGACTCCATCCAAGTGCGCAAGCTAGTCTATGGACCACGGCCGGTGTTCCGCCGCGACACGGTGCAGGTGGTCGAGGATGTCTATGGTCCACCTGTCGAGACGATGGTCGACACAGTGGCCGATGATGTGCGACCCGAACAACAGGAGCCATGACCACACGGCAGATTGTCGAACTAGAGCGCACGCGGCGCGAACGGCAATGGATTGAGAAAAACCACCCGCTGCGGCAGCTGTTCTGGGAGTGTACGCTGCGGTGCAATCTGGCGTGCCGGCACTGCGGCAGTGACTGCCGTAAGATGGCGGCAGTGCCCGACATGCCCCTTGAGCATTTTGAGCGCGTGCTCGATGAGGTCGCGCAGATGACCAACCCCGCCGACGTGCTGGTCAACACCGTGGGCGGTGAGCCGCTGGTGCGCAACGACATCGTTGAGTGCGGCAGGGCAATCACGCGGCGCGGATTTGCTTGGGGAACGGTTACCAATGGTGTGCTCCTCGACCGGCAGATGCTTGACCGCCTGCTTGAGGCGGGGCTGATGACTATCGCCGTCAGCCTCGATGGACTAGAACAGGAACACAACTGGTTGCGTGGAAACTCATTCGATGGAGCCATGCGCGCTGTCGGGCTACTGACCCACGAGCGGAATCTCGTGTGGGATGTCATCACTTGCGTCAGCCAGCACAACTTCGGCACACTCCCGCAATTCAAGCGTTACCTCATCGACCATGGAGTGAAGAAGTGGCGCATATTCACCATCTTTCCGCAAGGAAGAGCAAAGAATAACCCTCAACTGTTCCTCTCGCCACAGCAATATCGGCAACTCATGGAGTTTATTGCAATCACGCGGCGACAGGGCGATATCGACCTGTCATACAGTTGTGAGGGATTTCTGGGTGACTATGAGGGCCAGGTCAGGCGGCATATGTATCGCTGCGATGCCGGAACAATGACTGCGTCGGTGCTGGCTGGTGGCGACATCAGCGGATGCATGAGCATCCGTGCGCATTATGCGCAGGGAAATATCTACAAAGACAGTTTCGCCGATGTGTGGAACAACCGCTTTGAGCAGATGCGCGACCGCCGGTGGATGAAACGTGACCAGTGCAAAAAGTGCAAAGCATGGGATTGGTGCGTGGGTGGACCTTTCCACCTCAGAGGCGACAGCGGTGAAATGCTACACTGCAACTACTGTACTCTGTGTTCTGACACTTGACGGAAATTGCTTTATCGATCGAGGGTGGTCCGGGTCAGACGCAGCACAATCGTGCCTTGACCATCGAGCAAGGCAACCTCTTGGTCGTTGATGCGCTTGCAGTACTCGGCACGCTCCAGTGCCAGCAGCAATGAGGTCTCGGCGGCCATGTCGTCGCAGCGTTGCTCACTCGAGTGCAAGTCCTCAAACTGGATGGCAAAGTCTTTCTCGGTGTCGATAGTGATGATGCCGTTGATGATGTTGCAATCGGTGCGTCCATGCAGCGTCTGCATCACCGGATCGATGACCAGTCGCATATTCTTCTCGGTCACAGTGGTATTGTCCACTTCCTTGACCAGCCACACGCCACCCAGCATGTCCAGGTTCTGGCGCTTGAGCGTCATCAGCTCGTTGCCCTTGTTGTTGAGCAGGTGCAAGTATTCCATACCGTAGAGCTGGGTCACTTTGTAGCTACGCACCTCACTCAGCGTTTTCATCACTGTGCGCTCACTGGTGGCACTGTGGCACGACTGGTCGGTGGTGATCATGTCCAGGAAACTGATGCTGGTGCCATGCAGCTGAAAACGGCCGTTGAGGTCGTTGCAACCGTTGTTGCCATACACCTTGTGGTTCTTGAAATCGAGATACAGGTAGGCGCGCTCGCGCGTCGACACGGACTTCTTACGCATCGTCTCCAGGTCCCATTCGCCATAGAGTTGTCGGGTGGGGTTAGTGATGACCACGGGTTGGGGTGTCTCGTCGATGACCTGTGGCTGCTCAATCTGTACCTCGCTCTTTTCGTATTTCTTTTTCTTCTTGCGCGCCAAGGCTGTGTCGGGAATCAGCAGTAGCGCAGCAATCAGTGTGATGATGGTCAATTTCTTCATCTTCGGGCATTGTCTTAAAACGATTTTCAAAATTAATACTTTTCTATAAAATGTGCAAATTATAGCTTGTATAATAAGATTTTTTAGTAAATTTGTGGCTCTAACAAGCGCAAGAACACAATCATGTACAAGAACTTTAAATTTATATTTACCCTGCTCATGATCATGGCATGCGCCAGGGCTGGGGCTTATCAGATGGCGGGCGAACGAATACGCTCGCCATGGGCCGATGAAATCAATGTGAACAATGTGTGGAACGAGTATCCGCGTCCGCTCATGCAGCGTGATCAGTGGATCAATCTTAATGGCTTGTGGGACTATGCCATCACCACGTTGACGGCCCAGCAACCCACTGTGTGGCAGGATAAGATTTTGGTGCCGTTCTGTATCGAGTCGGCCTTGTCGGGTGTTGGCAAGTCGCTCGATGAAAACCATGCACTGTGGTATCGCACCACATTTAAACTTCCCAAAAAATGGAACAAGAACAACCTGATTTATCTCAACTTCGGGGCTGTAGACTGGAGTGCCGAGGTATGGGTCAACGGAACCAAGGTGGGTAGTCACACGGGGGGATATACGGCATTCAGCATTGATGTTACCAATGCCGTCGCACACAAGGGCGACAACGAGCTGGTGGTGCGCGTGCTCGATGCCACAGATGTGGGCTATCAGCCGTGCGGCAAGCAGCGGAGCAAGGCACGCGGCATCTGGTACACTCCTGTGAGCGGCATCTGGCAGACGGTATGGCTCGAACCCGTGCCGCAAGCGCACTTTGAGCGCATCTACTGCCACCCCGACATCAAGGCGGGAACTGTCACCATTGAGGCATTGAAGAGCCAACCGACGGCAACCAAGACCGAGGTGCGATTGCTCGATGCGAAGGGCAAGGTCGTGGCACGAGCCGAAGCCGTAATGTCGCCCGTGTTGACTCTGCCCAAACCCGTGAAGCTGTGGACGCCCGATCAACCCAATCTCTACGATATCGAAGTCCTGCTCAAGAATGAGAAGGGCAAAGTGCTTGACCGCGTCCGCTCTTATTTTGCCATGCGCGAGTTCGGCATGGCGCGGGATGCCAACGGATTCATGCGCTTCACACTCAATGGCAAGCCCATTTTCCAGTTCGGACTGCTCGACCAGGGCTGGTGGCCCGATGGACTCTACACCGCTCCCTCGCCCGAGGCCATGCGCTACGACATCGACAAAACACGACAGTGGGGTTTTAACCTCATCCGCAAGCACGTCAAGGTCGAGCCTGAATTGTGGTATGCCCACTGCGACCGCGTGGGCATCATCGTCTGGCAGGATATGCCCAGCGGTGACTATGACAACGGCCAGCCCTGGGACGACTGGGGGCACAGCTACTACCGCGGAGTGGTGGTGTGCCAGCGCTCACAGGAGAGCATCGACAATTATTATAAGGAGTGGGGCGAGATCATCAGCCAGTTTGGTGCTTTCGGCTGCATTGCGTCGTGGATTCCGTTCAACGAGGCATGGGGGCAGTTCAACACGTGGAGTGTAGTCAATTGGACCAAGCGGCGCGACCCGTCGCGGCTGGTCAATCCCGCCAGCGGCGGCAACCTCTATTGCTGCGGCGACATCCTTGATGTGCACAACTATCCCGAGCCCAAGTTCTTCTTCGGTGACCCCGACCGCGTGATGGTTATGGGTGAATATGGCGGCATCGGCTATCCTGTGACCGACCATACCTGGGTCAAGAGCGACCAGAACTGGGGGTATATCAAGTTTAACAACACCCAGGAAGTGACCGACACCTACGTCAGCTATGCCCAGATGCTCATCGATTTGGCTCGAAAACATGGCTATTCGGGTGCCATCTACACCCAGACCACCGACTGTGAGACCGAGGTCAACGGCATTATGACCTACGACCGCCGTGTGGTCAAGATGCAGGAAGACCGCATCGCCACCATCAACCGGCAGGTCATCAATTCTGTTAGCCCCACAGCCTACTTCAATGCCGAAAAAAACAGCGTTGAAGTTTGGCTATAATTTGATCAATGCATGACCCGACAACCATCGTGTTTTGTTATTCCCAAAATCTATTTTATATCTATTTTCTATTGTGTTAGTATTCACATATTTTTCAATTACTGTACCTCTACCAAAATACTGATTGAAAACAATGTCATTGATTTCAAGAAGTTCGGATTCAGATGGATAATGATAAGATTGTTGACTTTCTTGATGCTTAATGAAAGCCCTTGTTGAGTCAAAGATTCTATCACGGTCCAAGTCTTTATCCATATCGACTAACTCATATGGGATTTCTGTTAAGAAACGAGAAGGAATTTTAGTCATTTGTGCTTGTAGATTGTAACCATCAGAATCACTTAAATACAGCATCTTTTCTGCTCTAGTTGCAGCAACATACATCAAACGTCTCTCTTCTTCTAGTCCGTTTTTATCGCGTTCACGTATGGTTCTATAGTTTGGCAATATGCCTTCAGATAATCCAATTATAAACACATATGGGAACTCTAGGCCTTTAGCTTGATGGATTGTCATGAGTTTAACATAGTCTCCATCTTTTATTGAATCCATATTAGTGAATAATGCAATATCTTGGAGATAATTCTCAAGTGTTGCTTCACCTTCACCTGCATTCTCTGAATCCTCATAATATTTGATTGATGCTAATAATTCTTCTAAATTCTCT
>JAFUVK010000004.1 GCA_017477555.1 Muribaculaceae bacterium | reverse complement strand
ACAGGATGTGCCGATTGTATAACAAAGTTTTGTGTGTAAATACCTGAAAATCAGGTGTTTGCAAGAAGCGGGGGGGGGTGCTAAATACCGAGCCGTCTGGTCACAGACGCCTTTTGCAGGGCAGTATGTAGCAACTCGTAGCATTGGATGTTTCGATTTTGTGACAAAATTAGTAAAAATTTTTTGATTATGATGCAAAAAGCATCAATAATCTGTAAAAACGCACCAAAAATACCGAAAACGGTGCCACGTAAGTCTTAATCTTGTTGTTGAAGTTGTATGCGTTGTTTTTTCATTTTCTGCCTGATAGGTATGTGTTCATGCGAACAGGTCATCCATGGTGACTATGCGTTGCACCGCATCATTGTGCTTAAAGCCGGCAAGGCCGTAGGTAGTGATCAGTGTCGTGTGCAGCGACTTGGTAGTTGCGGTGAGCGCCCTGAATGTCTCGCGTCGCCGGGTCAAAGTCTGGGCATAGTCTTGGCTTAGCGAGAACTTCTTGTTGGTGAATTTCATCTCGCACAGGTTGATGGTCTTGTCACGGCGGTCTATCACCATGTCAATCTGTGTGCCTTTATGCTTGTTGCCGTCACTGTCGACAAAGGGTTGTGAGCACCACGAGCACACCTCGCTCAGCACGCCGGTGATTCCCAGCTTTTGCTTGATTTGTTGCACATGCAGCAGGCACACCTGCTCAAAAGCATGTCCCTGCCAGCTGTTGCGGGCGGGATTGTCAATCATATTCTGCCAGTAGTTGTCATCCTGACTGTTTGACTGGTCGACAAAGCGCAAGTGGAACAACGTGAACAAGTCGGTGAGCTGAAAAATCTGTCCGCGTTCTTTCTTGCCGAAGGCTTTGTATTGCCTGACAAAATCGCATCTGCGCAAATTGTCAAGCACCTCGGTCAGCAGTCCTCCCTGAGGCAGATGCAATGTTTGCTGAATCTCGCTGCGGGTCATGCCCAGTGAGTGTTGTGACAATGTCTCAACCACCTGCCGATAGACCGAAGAGTTGTTGAACAGTGAACGGAAGATGAAGTCAAACTCTGTGGCCAGGACAGCTCCGTCGCCGAAGAACAAGGTGTCAATGTTTTCGTCCAGCGAGAGGCTGCTTTCAAGCATATCCAGATAATAAGGTATGCCGCCCATGGTCATGTATGCCTCGGTGATTTGATAGCGATTCCAGTCGAAACCTTTGTTCTGCAAGAAGCTCTCGGTCTCGCCCAGAGTGAACGGACGGAGGTAAATCTGACGGTTGACACGGCCATGCATGCCGCCACGGTCGCCGATGAGCTTTGAAATCATCCAAGTGGTCGCCGAACCGCATACAAAGATTTTCAGCCCCTTGCGTGTCGAACCCCACATGTTCCAGAAATAGCTGAAAGCGGCCAGAAAATTTGATTTGGGTGTGTCGAGCCACGGCATCTCGTCGATGAAAACCACGAGTTTTTCCTTGTCAAGCGATGACAGGTAACTGCGTAGTTGCTCCATTGCCTCAAACCAGTTTTTGAGCTGCGGGTGACGCTGCCCCGAGTGGCGCTCCAGCTCTTGCCTGAATAGTGTCAGTTGGGTTGTGCGAGGGGCGCCAAGTGTTCCTGTAAAGAAGAAGTCAAATTTCTCGTTGAAGAATTGCTTGACCAGAAATGTCTTGCCCACGCGCCGGCGGCCATATATGGCGATGAGTTCAGCTTTGGCACTGTCATAATATTCTTGCATGAGGCGTTGCTCACGCTCGCGACCGATAATCTTGTGAATGTCTGCCATCAGATGTCGATTTAGAGAGTGCAAAGATAGTAAAAAATAGCGATAGTGGTTCCCTAACGCACAAAAAAAATGCGTTACGGAACCACTATCGGCTGTTTTTGCCATCAGACATCAGGCAACAGGAGCAATAATTCATTGAGTCTACTTTAAAAAGTGGCAGTGAAAAGACTATAAAGACATAAAGTCATTCATGTTTCGCAAGTTCGGTAATGCGCTTACAGTTAGTAGCAAAAAGTGTATTTAGCTCCCCTCTAAATAGGAGGGGTTGGGGGTGGTATGGTGTATTCACCCGCTGTTGGCATTGCTAGTGCTGATTTGCTGGCTGGCACACTCCACCTAACCCCCTCTAACTTAAAGGGGGAACTGACTTGCGAAACTTGAATAAAGACAAATGAAGAAGGGTATATTGTACCATCAATCTGTATGTTGTGAAACTATTGTTCTTATGTTCTTATGTCTTTTTAGTCTTCATTCTGAGACTTTGGACTTTTTAACGTGGACTCAAATTTGTTTATATTCGGGTGGCTTTTATGCACCTGAGATCGGACACTGGGAGTCGGGGATGCTAGGGCAGGAACAGGGTGGCATGGCCCGTGGCCAGCGAGTGGGCAACGTCGATGATGCGCTGGTTGCCGCTGCCGCGGAAGCGGAGGGTGGTGTCGCGCTGGGCAAGCACAAAGCGCCCCTCGACTACCACATCGCACTGGCTGGCCACCTCGAGCAGGGCCGGCGAGGCCACAATCTCGTCCCAGGTGTAGCCCGTGTAGCACCACAGGTTGTAGCCGCCCTGACGGATGCGCCGCACCAGCTCGAGCACACCCGGGTGCTGCAGCGGGTCGCCCCCGCTCAGCGTCACCGGCGCCTCGTTGTCGTCGATGACCCGCATGACCTGGTCCACCGTCATCTCGGTGCCGCCCAGCGGGTCCCACGACTGCGGGTTGTGGCACCCCGGGCAGTGATGGCTGCACCCGGCCAGATAGACCGAGGTGCGCAGCCCCGGCCCATCCACGCTGGTCCCCTCAACGATTCTTAATACTCGCATGAATTGATACTCTCTAGATATTCTAGGAACTTTAACTTTCTAAAGTAGCTTCTTGTCAGTAGTTAAGGGAGTTTTTTGTAGTAAAGTAGTAGTGTAGTAAAGTAGTAATGCCGTTACATGATGGCGGTAGGGACGCGGCGTGCCGCGTGAACTGTCTGGCTGTGTAGGGACGGCACTCCTGTGCCGTCCGCCTCCGGGCAGCATTCAACATTACCTCTTGTCGAGGCGGACGGCGCGGGAGCGCCGTCCCTACCGATTTGGTCGTTCACGTTACCCCGCATCCCTATAGCCATCAAGTAACGTCTTAACTCCATTTGACTACTTAACTCCTTAAAAAGGTAACAATCACTGGTGCACGACGCGGTCGTTGAGCTCGGCCAGCTTGCCGCTGTTCCAGCGGTCGGTGGTACCCACCAGGTAGCCCGTGATGCGCTGCAGGCGGTCGATGTTGTGGCCGTGGCAATGGGGGCATTCGGTCAGGTTGTCGCTGGCATCCTCATAGCCGCAGTCCATGCAGCGGTTGCGGTTGTGGTTCACCGAGCAATAGCCCATGTCGTAGCGGTCCATCAGGTCGACCACATCAGCGATGGCCTGTGGGTTGTGGGTCGCGTCGCCGTCAATCTCGACATAGAAGATGTGACCGCCGGTGGTTAGTGCATGGTACGGACCCTCGACCTCGGCTTTGTGTTTGGGACTGCAGTGGTAGTAGACCGGCACGTGGTTCGAGTTGGTGTAGTAAATCTTGTCGGTCACACCCGGAATCTCGCCAAACTCGGCACGGTCGCGGCGGGTGAACTTGCCGCTCAGCCCTTCGGCCGGCGTGGCAAGCACGCTGTAGTTGTGCTCGTATTGCTGGTTGAACTCCAGCACGCGATTGCGCATGTGCCCTACTATGCGCAGTCCCAGCTGTTGGCTCTCGTCGCTCTCGCCATGATGCTTGCCGGTCAGGGCGATGAGGCACTCGGCCAGACCGATGAAACCTATGCCCAGGGTGCCTTGGTTGATGACGCTCTCGATGGTGTCGGTGGGCTTGAGCTGGTCGGCCCCATTCCATAGTTGCGTCATCAGCAGCGGGAACTGCTTGGCCATGGCGGTCTTCTGGAAGTTGAAGCGGTCGTTGAGCTGACGGGCAACAATCTCAAGCACATGGTCCAGCTTGTGGAAGAACGCGTCGATTCGCTCCTGCTTGTCCTGGATGCCCATGCATTCGATGGCCAGCTTGACGATGTTGATGGTGGTGAACGACAGGTTGCCGCGGCCTATGCTGGTCTTCATGCCGTAGCGGTTGTCGAACACGCGCGTGCGACAACCCATCGTGGCCACCTCGTGCAGGTAGCGCTTGGGGTCGTCGGCCTTCCAGGCATCGTTCTGGTTGTAGGTCGCGTCCAGGTTGACAAAGTTGGGGAAGAAACGCCGTGCCGTCACCTTGCACGCCAGCTGGTACAGGTCGTAGTTCGGGTCATCGGGCAGGTAGCTCACCCCGCGCTTCTTCTTCCAGATCTGGATGGGGAAGATGGCCGTCGAGCCATTGCCCACGCCCTCGTAGGTCGAGAACAGCAGCTCGCGGATCACGCAGCGGCCCTCGGCACTGGTGTCGGTGCCATAGTTGATGCTGCTGAACACCACCTGGTTGCCACAGCGGCTGTGGATGGTGTTCATGTTGTGGATAAACGCCTCCATGGCTTGGTGTACGCGCTCGGCGGTGCGGTTGATTGCATGCTGAAGGGCGCGTTCACGGCCAGTGAGTCCCTCCAGCGGGCGGATGATGTAGTCCTTGACCGGCGCGTCGTAGAGGTCATGGTAGTCCTGCCCGGTGGCCTGCTCGACATACTTCACCTCCTCGACAAACGAGCGGCGCACGTAGGGTGCCAGATAGAAGTCAAAGGCCGGGATGGCCTGCCCGCCATGCATCTCGTTCTGTGCGGTCTCCATCGAGATGCAGGCGATGACGCTGGCGGTCTCGATGCGCTTGGCCGGACGCGACTCGCCGTGGCCGGCGCTGAAGCCGTGCTCCAGCACCTTGTCCAGCGGGTGCTGCACGCACGTCAGGCTCTTGGTGGGGTAGTAGTCCTTGTCGTGGATGTGGATGTAGTTGGCACGCACGGCCTCGCGGGCCTCCTCGCTCAGCAGGTAGTCGTCGACAAAGGGCTTAGTGCTTTCGCTGGCAAACTTCATCATCATGCCGGCAGGAGTGTCGGCGTTCATGTTGGCGTTCTCGCGGGTGATGTCGTTGTTCTTGGCGTTGATGATTTCGAGGAAGATGTCGCGCGTCTTGGCCTTGCGGGCCACGCTGCGCTTGTGGCGGTAGTTGATGTAGCACCGCGCCACCTCTTTGCGTGCGCTCTTCATCAGTTCGACCTCGACCATGTCCTGAATCTCCTCCACGGTCATCTGCTCGCGGCCACGGCTGCCGATGCGGTCGGCGATGCGCTGAATCAGGCCCTCATCCTCGCCGGCATCGGTCTGCAGCATGGCCTTGCGGATGGCGGCCTTGATTTTCTCCTCGTTGTAGCCCACAACGCGTCCGTCTCGTTTAACGACTGTCTGTATCATCTTGGTTGTTTGATTTTTGAGTATTCGTGAATAAGCCCACCGGTGGTGGGCAGTGTCTTTGACACCGCAAAACTACAAAAGTTTGTCAGAATAGCAAAACTTTTGTCAGAAAATTTTTCAACAAATTTTCGTTTTGGAAAACTTTTTCGATGCCTTGTGCTTTTATGTGTTTGAAAATTAGCATTTTGGTAATTTGTTTTGTAAACTTTAATGTGTATTTGAAGTGCTGGCGTTGATTATTATGGTCAAGTGAGAGTGCTTCCTTGTTGCCATTGTTGTGCGGGGCAATGTGCTGGCGGACCGGGCTGATGAGTCACGGTCTAATAAAATAGGTGTTAAAATTCTCAATTCTCAATTCTCAATTCTCAATTTATTATTACCTTTGCCGCCGATTTCTAAAAAAATAGGACATAACATGGCAAAGAATCTCGTAATCGTTGAGTCTCCGGCCAAGGCCAAGACCATTCAGAAGTTCCTGGGCAGCGACTATCAGGTCATGTCGAGCTACGGGCATATCCGTGATTTGCACAAAAAAGATTTCAGTGTCGATGTGGAGCATGGCTTCCAACCCATATACGAAATTCCCGACGACAAGCAGGAGCTTGTCAAGAAGTTGCGAAAAGCAGCGCAAGAGGCCACTACTGTTTGGCTCGCAAGCGATGAAGACCGCGAAGGAGAGGCCATAGCATGGCACCTCTATGAGGTGCTGGGACTCAAACCCGACAACACCAAGCGAATCGTGTTTCACGAAATCACCAAACCCGCCATACTCCAGGCTATAGAGCAGCCGCGCGCCATCGACCGCAACCTGGTCGATGCCCAGCAGGCACGACGGGTGCTGGACCGCATCGTGGGGTTCGAGCTGTCGCCGGTGTTGTGGAAGAAAATCAAACCGGCGCTCTCGGCAGGACGTGTGCAGAGTGTGGCCGTGAGACTTATTGCCGAGCGCGAGAACGAAATCAAGGGATTCAAGAGCGAACCATACTACCGCGTCACGGCGCAGTTTGAGCCTGAGCGGCCCGAAGATGCTTTTAGCGCCGAGCTGAACACGCGGCTGACCAAGCGAGGCGAGGCTCTGAAGTTTCTGGAGATGAGTGAAGATGCCACCTTCCACGTCCAGGACATCAGCGTCAAGCCCGTCAAGAAGAGTCCGGCACCACCCTTCACCACATCAACCCTGCAGCAGGAGGCGGCACGCAAACTGGGCATGTCGGTCAGTCAGACCATGCGAGTGGCACAGACGCTGTATGAGGCAGGACACATCACCTATATGCGTACCGACTCGGTCAACCTCAGTGCGCTGGCCATTGGCTCAATCAGCCAGGAAATCAAGGAAAACATCGGAGAGCGATACCTCAAGGTCCGCAAATATCGCACCACGGCCAAGGGGGCACAGGAGGCACACGAGGCCATCAGACCAACCTATATCAGCAACCACGAAATCTCCGGAACAGCGCAGGAGAAGAAACTCTATAACCTCATCTGGAAGCGAACAATCGCTTCGCAGATGGCGGATGCCGAGCTTGAGCGCACAAGCGTGGACATTGCAGTGAGCAACCGCGACGAGATGTTCCAGGCCACGGGAGAGGTCGTCAAGTTCGACGGCTTCCTCAAGGTGTATTTCGAGTCGACCGACGACGAACAGGCAACGCCTGACGACATCAACACCTTGCCAAGGCTCAACAAGGGCATGGCATTGGGGCTGCGAGAGATGGTGGCCATGCAGCGATTCACACAACAACCCATCAGATACACCGAAGCATCGCTCGTGCGCAAGCTCGAGGAACTGGGGATTGGACGACCGTCGACCTACGCGCCCACCATCTCCACCATTCAGCAGCGAGAGTATGTCGTCAAGGGAGAAGGAAAGGGCGAGAAGCGAGAGTTTGAGGTCATCACGCTCAAGGGCGACAAAATCACGTCAAAGACCAAGACCGAGGTCGTGGGCAGCGAGAAGGGGAAACTCATGCCCACCGATGTGGGAATGGTGGTCAACGAATTTCTGATCACCTACTTCCCTTCGATACTCGACTACAACTTCACGGCGCGCGTTGAGGAGACTTTCGATAATATCGCCGAGGGAAAGGAGCAATGGAACGACGACATCGAGCGATTCTATGCCGACTTCCATCCAAACATCGAGAAGGTGTCGTCGCTTAGGCTCGAGCACAAGGTGGGAGAGCGCGTACTGGGCAATGACCCCAAGACCGGAAAACCCGTCTCGGTCAAAATCGGACGTTATGGACCTTTGGTGCAGCTGGGCAGCAGCGAGGACAAGGAGAAACCGCGCTTTGCGTCGCTGCTCAAGGAGCAGTCGGTGGCTACAATCACGCTCGAAGAGGCCCTCAAGCTCTTTGACCTGCCGCGCACGCTGGGACAGGTCGACGGAGAAGATGTTGTGGTGGCCATCGGACGATTCGGACCCTATGTCAAGCACGGCAAGGTCTTTGTGTCAATTCCCAAGGGGATAGCGCCACAGGCGCTTACGCTCGAGGAGGCACATCAGCTCATCATCGACAAGCAGCAGGCCGAGGCGCAGAAGGTGATCAAGACGTTTGAGGAGGAGCCTGAACTGCAGGTGCTCAACGGACGATCTGGCCCGTATATCAGCTACCAGAAGCAGAACTACAAGATTCCACGCAAGCTCGATGCTGCGGCACTTACACTCGACGAGTGTCGAGCCATCATTGCCGACGAGGCTAACGCGTCGCGCCCCAAGCGCGCGGCACGGCGCACCAAGAAGTAGCAGGCACGCCACCGCGCCGGTAGGGTGCTGTGGTTCGCGGTTCGGCCGCGAACGATAATCCACAAGCGAGGCAGGAGACCGCATCTCCTGCCTCGCCTTTTTCGGCGGTAAACAAAAAAATAACGATTTTTTTGCACGTGATTCAGAAAAATGTCGTACCTTTACACTTTCAGACAAATTCGCTAGAATATGGACTTTTTCAGCAAAGTGAAACGGGCTTTTGGCTTTACCGAAGACGGCAGTGATTTTGAGGACGAAATCAGGGCCGACTCACACGCCACACCCTATGTCAACCCTTTCCGTCGCGACAGCGTTGCACGGAGGGGCGAGACTGCTATGGCACGAGAGGATAGCGCCGAACAGGCGTCGCAGGCAATGCCCGACCCCGAGATGGCTGCGCTCAAGGCGCAGATGCAACAGATGATGAGCATGATGCGCAACATGCAAGCGCAGCAGGCCAAGGATTCTGGCGAAAAAATTGGAGCCGGGTCGGCTGAACAGCGAGCAACTGAGTCGGTGAGCAAAACTCAAGCCGAAGAGCACCAAGGCGAACTTGGCGACATCAAGCAGCGACTGCAGCACAGCGAGACGCAGAGGCGTGCGGCGCAAGACCGCGCCAATGCGCTCACCGAGAAGGTCGAGCAACTGCAAGTGCTGGTAAGCACACTCGAGAACGACAAGAAAGGACTGCTCAACAAAATTCGGGTCATGGAGGTCAAGGCCGGCGGTGACGGAGGAACAGAGACCACCGATGCCATTGAGCGGATGATGGAGCAACACCATGAAGAACTGGCCGACAAAGACCGACAAATCAAACAAATCGGAATCGAATTGGAGCAGGCGGTTGCCAAGCTGGAGCAAGCCGGCGATGACCGAAAGCAGATCGACGACCTGAAGCAACAGCTTCAGGACGCTAAGGTGGAGTTGGAAGTCACTGGCGAGCAATTGACCAAAGAGGCCAGAGAACACGAGCAGCTGAAGGCGCAGCTCATGCAGCAGCTCGAGAGCAAACAGGCTGAGCTGGACGAAGCTAATGCCAATCTGGAAATCGCCGAGCAAGTACAGAAAAAGCTAGAGGAAGTAGAGCAATTCAAGGAAAAGAAAAATGCCGAGATTGCACAGCTCAAGGCTGAGATTGAGCGACTCACACCACAGCAAGGAACTCTAGAGAAGCTCGAACGGGCTGAGCAGGAAAACGCAAACCTGCACAAAACAATTGAGCAGCTCAATGCACAGGCCAAGGATACGGCCGACAAGCACAAGCGGCGCGACATCGATGTGGCTAACCACATCGACGCACTCAAGGCGCAATT
>JAFUVK010000086.1 GCA_017477555.1 Muribaculaceae bacterium | reverse complement strand
GTAGTCACTCAGTGTGTGGCTTGTGTTGTTATAGTCCTTGACCACTCGCTTGGTCGAGTAAGCGCCAACAGCGATTGAGTTGGCATAGGTTGCCTCATCGCTGACACACATGTCGTCGGTTCCGGCCGTCCAAGTGTAACCGCTGGTCGATGGTGAATTGGTGAAATAGGAGTATCCGCTGGCACTCCACACGTCGATGGTGGTGCTACCATTGGTGGGATAGAACTGCACGGCCAGATAGTAACCGCTTCTCATTCTCAATCCGTCGGTGTAAAGCAATATTTGCGATTTGTTGCTGCCACCGGTATAGTCTCTGTAGGCATAAAGCGTACCGCTGCTGACATAGCTGCTCAGTCCGCTGACTGTTGTGCCATTGGTTGATGGATTGACGGTGACTTCGGTCTGTTTGGTGCCGCTGCTGTTGATGACGATGATTTTGCAGGCCAGCGTGACACCTGTTGACCGTGACCATGCACTGGCGATGGCTCCATAGTAGTAGCTGATGTAATCAGTGTTCCAGCGAATGATGGTTCCCAGTGGGCTGGAGCTTGATGCTGTTCCCGATACCGAGAAGCCATTGGTTCCGGCATCGTTCGACGCGGCAAAGAGGCAGATGTGGTTGGGATGACTGTCGCCAAAGTACTGGTTGATGATGTCGGCAAACTCGCCGGTGCCATCGTGAGGTCCAAACTGCGAGCCCCAGCTGTTGCTCACCACAACGGGTTTGCTCTGTCCGTCGGCATAGTTGCAAATCTTCTGGAAAGCGTTGGCCAGATAAGTGTCGTTCAAGCCATTGATGCCGGCCAGATAGAGGTCGGCTCCCGGTGCCATGCCGCCGTATGTGGCGTTGGCATGGTTGGTGGTGACTGTGGTAGTGCTTCCACTGATGGTGACACTTGAGCCACCGGCCGTCGAGCTGGTGTGTGTGCCATGATCCTCAGATGTGTCGTCTGATGTGGGAGCACTGCTAGAGAAGGAATAGGAAGCCCCGTCACCATACTCGCGCGCTGTGCTGCCATTATAGACGTATGCACGCTTGATGCGGTAGTTGCCGTTGGCATCCTTGAAGGCCTTGTGCTGGAAGTCGATGCCGGTGTCAATCACACCCAGCACCACTCCTGTGCCGTCGTAGGTTGTGGGCAGTCCGGCCGAGATGGCGTCGGCAGTGTGGTTGAGCACATCGTCGACATTGCTGTACTGGCGTGCCGCATCGGTCAGTGGGCGTTTTTTGGTGGCCACGCTCACGCGGCTGACACTAGCGATTGCCGCCACAGCTTCAATCTGGTCGACCGGGATGAGGGTGGTGTAGAGCGTTCCGTTCAAGAATTCACATTCGATTTGCACACCCAGTGCTTCGAGTTGGGCTCGTGCCGAAGCGTCGGTTACACGGACAAACGCCGAGATGTACTTCTGGCCATCGAGGGTGACGGGTGCCGCGATGGGACGGTCCCACTTGACTTGTTTGCGAGCTTCGGCGGTAGAGATGCCTTTTGCCTTGGCTCGTTCTTGGATTTGCTGCTCGGTAGCATCAAGTGTAATGCGCCCGGCTTGCTCGTCGAGGAACATCTGCGTCGATGCTGAGAGCTTGTTGATCTGTTGCGCTCTCATCGGTTGTCCCGCCAGTGCGGCGGTGACAATCATCATCAAGATGAAAAATCTTCTCATTATGTTTATGTTTTGGTCGTTAATTGTCTGCGATGTGGGCAGTGGGTACACAATCGATGACGGTCTCATCGGTTGATAACATCATGCAAAATTACAGATAAAGTCGCATTCTATCAAGTAAATCTGATGAATGCCCTGCTTTTGTCCGCAAACAGGTTGGAGTGTGGCACAAAAAGACATCGGGCAGGCCACTACGGCTTGCCCGATGTGTGTTCAGGGTTAGATGTACCCTGTGCCTAACGCTCCTTGCCCATGATGATGGCGACCAGGGTGTTGACGTCGCTCACATCGATTGTGTCGTCGTCGTTGATGTAGGCCCGGCGGTCGTAGTTGCTGGCACTGTCCTTGCCCAGGATGATAGCGACCAGGATGTTGACATCGGTCACATCGACCGTGCCATCAAGGTTAATGTCGCCCAGGATGCCGGCTTGCCCCGCCAGAGTCACCTGCCTGTTCTTAGTCCAGTTGCCCTGCGTGCCGTCGACATAGGTTGGCATAACCTTGAAGCGGTAGGTCTTGGCCGGGCTGAGGCCCAGTACGGTGTAGAAGTGGTCGGTGATGCCGGTGATGACGCGGTGGGTGGCATCGCCCTGCTCGGTGGCGGCCTTGAGCATGGTCATGGCCTCGGAGACATCTCCATTGTGGATCTCGATGTGGTTGATGATCACTCGCTTGCCATTCTTGACGGTGGCAAACTTCACCATCTGTCCAGCCTGGGTGGGTGCGTCGAGCACCACAACGTATTCGGTGTCGGTGTCTGTCATGGTCAGGGTCTGGCTTGCCGTGCCGCAGCTCACAGTCAGGTTAGCATTTTTGTCGTTGGACTTGGCGGTGAACTTCACCGTCACCTTGCCCTCGCTGTCGCTCAGGTCCAGTGCCGGGCTGGTGAGTGTGCCCACTTCCTTGCTGGAACCCAGGCGGATGCTGCCGACCTCGCGGAAGAGTTTGCTGCCTGTCCACCCCGGGTTGTCCATCCAGTCGTTCAGGTTCGAGCTGATGTCGGTGGACATGTTGGCTGAGGTGAACTTGTCGAAGTTTTCTTCGAGCAGCAGGGTGGCGGCGTTGGGGTCATACTCCTTGACCTCGAGGGTGTAGCTGGCCACGTTGGCGCTGGGTGTGGCGTCGGTCCACGTGGCGCGGAACGAAGTCTCGGTCACGTCGGTGGCCTCGTTGAGCGTGATGTCGCCCTTCTTGAGTGTGGCCACGCCATTGAGCTCCACGGTCACCGGCTCGGCATCGGTGCTGGCCACGGTCAGCTTGCCGGTGTAGTTGCCATGAGCTGTGGGGCTGAACGTCACGGTGATGGTCTTGCCGGCCTCGGCCTCGGTCACCGTCACGCTGGTGGGGCTGACGGTGAACACGTTATTGGCATCGGTCTTGGTGATGGTCACCTTGTCGGTCAGCTGGTCGCCGGTCACAGTAAAGGTGGCCGTGGCCGTCTCGCCCGTGTTGCAAGTCAGGTTGATGGCCTGGGTCGAGGCCGTCAGTGCCGGTCCCGGGGGGGCGATGCCGATGATCATGGCCTCGCCATAGTTGAACACGTATGACCCCGACTGGCCGGTGGCTCCGGTGGAGGTGGTGAAGTTGTGCAGCGTGCAGTAGCCGTTGCTGTCGCCGCTCCATCCCCAGTTCACATAGTACTTGCCGTTGGTGTCGCAGCCAAACACGTTGAAGGCGTGGCCCGACAGACTGTAGGAGCTGTAGTCGTAGGCCAGGTACTCGATGGGGTTGCCCTTGTGCAGCTCATTGAGCATAAACTCGTTCCACTGCGCATCGGTGTACTGCTGCGGGCCATTGGAGTAAGAGCCGCCACCCCACCAGCTGCCGCCCGATTGCACCAGCTCGGTGAGCAGGAGGTACTTGGCGTTGGTGTAGCCCATGTTCAGCACACCCTGGTAGATCTCGGGGTCGTTGGCGCCGCTGGCGCTAGTGCCATAGCTATAATCGGGTATGGCCTGTCCGGCATAGCGCATGAGCCATGCCACGGCGTTTTTCTGCGCTGTGGTTGAGGTGTAGTTGGTCGGTCCGGTGTACTCATCGATGATGTTGTCCCAGTCGGCTTGGCGTTCGGGCAGTGCCGGGGCGGCGATGCCGTTGCTGCTGGAAATGGCGGCCACCGCCGGGAATGTCTTGGGCCATTTCCACTTGTAGTAGCACATGGCCAGCGACGTGGCCGGGCAGCCCGTGAGCGCGCGGCTGCCGCCACTGGTGGGGCACTGGTTGTTGTAGGGTGCGCTTTGGTCCCAGTTGGCGGTCACCAGCGGTGCCACGGCAGTGGTCGATGCCTTGACTGGCGCATTGGCCTTCATGGTGCCGGCCTTGAGTCCGTCAATCTGATATTTGTATTTGTTCAGCAGCCACTGCATGGCCGGCGGAATGTTGTTCAGGTCGAGCTTGCCCTCCTCGCCGTACATCAGCACCTGCGGGGCTTGGTCATCGCCGGCGATGACCACATACGACTTGTCGGCATTGAAGATGTAGTAGTCCACTGCTGTGGGCTTGGCTACCGAGGCCTCGGCCTTGAGCAGCTTCAGGTTGGTGGCGGCGGGGGCTTTCAGGCGTCCGTTGGCCACTTGCTTGTTCAGAAATGAGCGTGCTGCACTTTGCGCTGTGGCTAAGTCCACATCCGCTGCGTGTAGCCCGGTCGCGGCACACAGCATCAGTGCCAGCGACAACATGGTTAGTCGGTTGAAGAATCTCATACGTTTTTTTATTTGTTTTTTCTCGCTTGTCGACCTGTAGTTTACAGGTAACGGCAGATAGTTTATAGGTCGGTTCCAAAATGTCTGCAAAACTACACAAAATGGCTTGAATGTGCAAGCGTTTTGCTGAAAAAAGTTGCCTAGTGCCACAAAAAGGCGGTAGCTCTTGTTTTTTTAATAATCTTGTCTGCGCAATTGAAGCAAGGTTGGATAACAAAAGCTACGCCTCAACAATCCCAAGCTTGGTTTTGTATTCGGCTTACAAGATTATTTAGTCGAGCCTTAAAAAGTTACAACAGTCTGATTATTAACATATTATAACGTTAATTATTTTGATATGCCTGCCAGTTTTTGTAACTTTGCCATTGCTGTCCACTAAAAATTGTGGACGGTTAATAAATATAATATTCAAACAAACTCGGTTCACTTGAACCATTGAGCTCTTTGACATTATTGAAATTCTGTTTGTCGAAAAGATCCCTTAATGGGGTCTTGTCTGTCAGCGAGATGCTCAGGATCTGGAGTGTTTCGTATATGCTGCGTTCAAGCTTCATGTCATGTTGCACGATTGCAACTAGGCAGTAAGTGATTATAGCACAGTATATTTGGATGCGGACAGCATTCTCCGAAGTTCCCCAAAACCGTTTGATTTTGAGGTGTTGTTTGAGCCATTTGAAGAACAACTCGATGCTCCACCTATATTTGTAGAGCAGCGCGATGGTCAACGCATCAGACTCAAAATCGTTCGTCAGAAAGATGTACACCTTGTCCGTTTCTGGGTCTACATAGACGACTTTTCTTATCTCATCGGGATAGACCTTAGCACTTTTATAAACGGTGAAGTGCCCGATGGCATCAGAAAGCACGTTTTCGGGAAGCCTTCTTTTCCACGTCTCGGCCTTGAATTTGACATTGCGTTTCGCCCTGACCACGAAGAAGGCTTCTATCTGGTGAATCTTGTAGAGGTTCCCGAAATCGTTGTAGCCTCGGTCGAAGATATAGTGAGCATCCTTCTCGTACGGTATCTCAGGCATCACTTTGCTGTCATGCACCGAGGCTGGCGTAATGTGCACATATGCAGGTATTTGCGTTTCGATGTCATACAAAGTATGCATCTTGACTCCACCCTTATGCTTGCGAAATTTGGCCCACCAGAACACCTCAAGGCACAAGTCAATGGTCGTGGAATCGAAAGCGTAAACGTTGCCGTCCAGGTCGAAAATCTTGGCTGCACGCTTCTTTCTGGCCACATCGATCATGTAGAAAGCGAAGTCCTCAAAGATGCGGTAATCCCGATTTTCGTTGGCTTTAGAAAGGTTGCTTCGCGTCACGCTTTTCCCCATGCCGAGGTGATAAAGCTTGCCTTGATGAGCCTCAAGGGCAACGACTAAATCACGTAAACCATCGCGATTACACAGTTGACCGAACATCATCGAAAGCAGCTGATTCCAGCAACTGAAACTCTTTATATATCTGTCCCCGTTGTACTTAGCTACGATCCGATTAAATTTACTACGGTCAAGAAAACCGGATAAAACGCTAAAAACGTATTTGTCTCTATTCATAACAGTCTGATTATGACCGCAAAGATAATTTCAAATCCGTTCGCGCCAAAAAACTACTTAACTAATTGAATTTCAATAATTTCAAAGAACTTTTATGATTTTTTAGTGGACACTAATGTAACTTTGCATCAAATAACTGGCAGATTTTTATGATAAAAAAGAAAGTAAACAACCCATCGCTATTCTGTTCCCTGGCCGATATGCTCGACCAGCGTCATCCACTATATCGCCTTGCCGACAAGATAGACTGGCGTCGTTTTGAAGAGGCGTTCACGCCGTTGTACAGCCAGGACATGG
>JAFUVK010000050.1 GCA_017477555.1 Muribaculaceae bacterium | reverse complement strand
CCACCATCTGCGAAGCCAGTGTCACGGTGCCGTCGTCGGCAATGCTCATCTTCACAGTGTAAGAGGCTTTGCGGTCAAAATTGGTAATTTCCCACATGCCTTCCACGCTTGCGCTGGGATTGATGCTGATGGTGTTGTTGCCAATCGAGGTTTCTCCCCAGCGATTGATGCCCAGTGTGATGCCGGCCAGTTCATCGGCCGTGGGGGCTGCAGTGGCAGCCAGTGTGCCCAGCAGGGCAAAGGTAAGTAATAATTTCTTCATACTTAAAAAGATTTTAATATAAAAGGTTAGAGTTACAGAATTGTTCTCACGCTATCTTTTTCGGGTGCAAAGGTAGTAATTAATTATGAATTATGAATGACCGATGCAGATTTTCTTGTGTGCCGTGGTTATTACAAAACGAAGCCGCCCAGAGTCATTGTGGCTCCAGGCGGCTTGGGTGTGAGTGAGTTTTTTTCGGATTATCGAATCACCTTGGTGGTGGCGGTGGTGCCATCGGTGTAGCGCGTGACGATGATGTTCACACCATCGAACGGCTTGCTGCTCTGGCGTCCCGCCACGTCGCTGTAGGTCACACTCAACACCTCGCGGCCAGCGGTGATGCGGCTCACCGCGGTCACCACCTGTCCGTCAGAGCCGGTGAGGTTGAGCGGTGCCACCTCGCGGTTGGCGCTAATGGCAGAGCCGGGCTGCGCCTCCAGGCTGGTAGGCGCATGGCGCGGTGCGGCGGTGGTCGTGGTGCCCTCAGTGCCCTTGACCAGCGTCACACCCAGGTAACGATAAGCCTGTCCGGCGTCGGGCGTGAAAGCACCTTCGTTGTACTGCATGTTCAGCCCGTAGGCACCGAGCAGACCGGCTTCGTTGAACCACTGGCCGTCGATGCGTTCGCTCTTGGGCATATAGAACCCGGCGTTGTCGCCACTCTGGTAGACCGACCAGGTGTGCGTGGCCACCTCCATCACCTTCGGGGTCATGAACCAGTAGGTGCGCCCGTTGGTACCCCGCTGAGTGGGTTCGCCGTAGTAGTTGGCGGCACAGTATACGTTGGGCACGTAGGGTTCGGCTTGCGTGTCAAGCTCGAGCTTAGCGTCGTGACTCACCCGGATGGTATAGTTGACATCGTCGGTATACTCACCCACCAGCGAGCCACCCTTGATGATTGGCTGCTTGCCGGCGGTGAATTCAGCTACCAGGTCATTGAAATCGGCATGATTGCCAAAGTCGAGCATCACCCAGTTGTTCTGCTGCCACTGTCCAGTCTGCTGACCGGCATTGGTCATGTAGTCGTACACGCCATCGGCCTCGGTGGGCACGTCCACAGCCTGGTTGTTGTCGACCAGGTCGCGCGCCCAGGCCACACTGTAGTCATTGGTGCTGGTTACATACACCACCTGCAGGTCGTCGGCCACGGTGTAGCTCTTGCCCTTGGTGCCGCTCTGCTCAATCACGGCCAGCGGTGTCGATGCGGTGTAGTAGATATAGACTGCGCGTTCGGTGTCCTCGGTCTTGTAGGTGGTGAAGTAGCGGTCGCGGTTCCAGTACTGGATGTAGCGGTTGCTGCCTCCCGAGTAGTTCATCTGCAGGTGTGCACGTCCGTCACTGCCGATGGTCACGAGCACCACGTCGTTGCCCAGGTCGTCCTCCTCGGGCTCGGTGAGCAGGGTGTTGTCGGTCTCGTGTCCCACATAGAGGTAGCCGTTGGCTGCGTCGTTGGCCCCGTTGCCGGTGTGGAACAGGAAGTGGTTGTCGCCGCTCTGGTCGTCGCTATGCGTCAGGTGCGAGAGCTGGAACAGAGCCACGTCGCTGTTGCCATAGACCTTAGTTTTATTGGAGCCTTCGACAAACATCACGCCTGCCGCGCCGCGGTTGGCAGCGTTCTGAGTGGTACTCAGTGCCTCGCCATAGTTCTTGCTCACAATCATGTAGACACCGTTCTCGGTCAGTTGGTTGACATTGGTCACCAGTTCATAGACCACGCCGTTGCTCTTGACAAAGCTGTAGGTCTGCGGCTCGGCCTCTG
This sequence comes from Muribaculaceae bacterium, assembly GCA_017477555.1. GTDB lineage: Bacteria > Bacteroidota > Bacteroidia > Bacteroidales > Muribaculaceae > Sodaliphilus. The sequence goes on along the minus strand of JAFUVK010000050.1, from coordinate 4,752 downwards.
CGCTGTAGACCCCGTCGACCTCGGCAATGGCACGCACCGTGGTGGTGGTGTGGATGCCCGTCAGATAGGCCATATTCTCGGCTGTATAGGCATAGCGCGTAGCCGATGTGGCCGGGTCGCTGCCGTCGACGGTGAACCACACTGTGGCCTCAAGGCCATCGGCATCGTCGCGAGTGATGGTGGCGTTGACCGGGTCGGCCGTGGTGGCATACACCGCGCTCTCGGGGCTGATGACCGGCGGATTGATGGTGGTGAACGTCACCTTCATGGTCACATGGTTGCTCTCCATCTGGTCGTTGTACTGGGTCATCTTGGTGGTGTAGGCCTCGATGGTGGTGGTTGTGCTCACCTCGAAGGGGCCAGTGTAGATGGCATAGTCGTCCATCTCGCTGGTCTTGTACCAGATGACCGAGTGGTGCTCGTCGTCACCGTCCACGGCATCGAGCGAGAGGCTCACGGTCTGCGGGCCGGTGTAGGTGTGTCCGGCCTCCACGCCATGGATGGTGGGCTTGTAGACCCACAGGATGTCGAGCGGCACAATCTGGAACGGCTGCTGTGAGTACGTTGTGCTGGTGATGTCCGGGCCATAGAACGCCACGATGCCATAGAAGTCGAACGTCGCGCCGCGCTGCTGGCGGGCATCGAAGAAGCTCTGGTCGTAGTGCGGCGCACCGTTGTGTCCCGAGAACTTGTAGAACACGTCATAGTAGGTCAGCGTCGTGCCGGTGGGGTCGGTCATCACGCCCTTGTGCTTGTCGTCGCTGCTTGAGCGGTCAGCCACACCGGCCAGGGTGTTGTTGTGCAGGTGCACATAGTGTCCCCAGAGGTTGCTTTCGGTCACGCCGGTGGCATAACTACTGCCATTGTAGGCCTCATCGTCCCAGCCGGCCTTGACTTGTGCGTTGGTCACCGTCTCGGGGATGATGGGGGTATTACCCACAGCCTCATCGGGCCAACCGGTCACCGTGGGATCCGGGTCACCCAGCTCGTTGTGGAATCCGTCGCTCCACACCGACACATAGCCCTCGACCGAGCCACCGGCCAGCCAGTCGCCCATCTGGAACTTGGTGGAGTTGTTGTAGCTGCTCACACCCGAGTTGCCGAAATAGACCAGGCCGTAACCCGAGTTGTCGCGGATATAAGCATATTCAGGTTTGTAGCCATTGTTCTTGTAGGTGCTCATATACACCACCTGCACCGGGTTCTCCAGCTTTTTCTTGGCATACTCGTCTTCCTCGGCGTTCATCGCGGCGATGTTGGGCCAGTAGCCCGAGCTGTGCGCTGCCTGGATGGTGTAGGTGGCACTGGTGACCTCGCTGCTCGTGGTGCCGATATAGGCCACAGCCTTGAAGCGATAGGTCGTGCCGGGCTGCAGGTCGGTGATGGGTGCACTGTAAAGGCTGGTGCCCTGGGCGTTCATCACGGGATCGGCCGGCTCACTGCCGTTGTCGGTCATGGTGTAGTAGATGCGCGCGCCGCGGGTAACGCTATACATCTCCACGCTCTGCTCGCCATAGTAGTAGGTGCCACTCACGGGCGAGAACTGCACCGGCTGGATGTCACGGGTATAGGTAGCACTGACCACGTCGCTGGTCACGCCGTTGACCGTCACGCGGGCCTTCACGGTGGCCTGGCTGCCGAAGGACTCGAGCAGGACATCAAACTCGCCGCTGTAGGTAGTCCAAGTCGTTCCGTCGTCGGTCGAGTACTCTATGACGGTGCCGGGATAGGTGGTGGTATAGCTGCTGGTGATGCTCACGCTCTGCTTCACGTCGACCACGCTGCACGTCGCCGGCGCGATGGTGGGTGCATTCGGCGCAACAAAGGTGTAAGTGGCGCTGGCCTCGTTCATCTCCGCTTCTTCGCCCTCTTCGAGTTCCTGGTTCGGTTCCATGGCCTGGGCAGTGACCTCCTTGGTGTCGCCCACATTGCCGATCAGGGTAAAGTTGACCGGTCGTTCAGTGGTCCATTCGCTCCAGTCGCCGTTGTCCACCTTGTAGCGTACCACGGCCGTTTCGGTGGTGGCGTCGACCTCGACCTCTTGCGAACCAATCACACTGCCACCTTCCGGACTGATGGTGACTGCCGCTGTGGTCGGCACACGCTTGTAAAGCTTAAGTCCCGAGCCCTGTGTAGCTGAGGTGTAAACACGGAAGTGGCTGGAATTATATCTCAAGGTCAGAACCGTGCTTGCTGTTGTGGCTACCGTGAACGAGCCATTGCTGTAACTGACCGTCCAGTCGCTCTGGGTAGTGCCCAGTGTAGGAGAATTGCCAGAAGAAGTGGGTGCCTTGACATAAGAGCTTCCCTCTTTAATCTTGAATTTCCCTTGGGTGGTGCCATCGGCCAATGTAAAGATTGAGACATTGCTGCCTGCTGTAAGCGTAACCGTTTCACCATTCAAGTCAAACTCGCTGGAAGGCGTATCATAATTGGGTGTCGATGAAGTCGACTTAGCCATGGCGGCGTTGCCGTCTGCATCCAGGATCACATACTCGCCACCGGCCCTTATGTCGTCTTGCGACTTGACCAGTGTAAACTGGTTGCCTGTCGACTTGCGGGTACACAGGACAGTGAGGGTGACATCGCCGGCGGGCATGAAGAAGCTATAGGTGCCGTTGTTGCTGTCGTAGGTGACGGGCATGGTGCCGTTTTCGCCGTAGGTCACACTCACGCTGCTCACCTCATATTTGTCGGAGCGCGGCGTGACGGTAAAGGTGACCTGCGAGTTGTAGGCGGCAGTCTCAGCGACAGTGACCGTACAGTGTTCGCTCACCACCGTGATGCCATATTGCAGCACAGCGAACGTGGCCGTGACCGTGACATCGCTGGCGGGCATGGTGAATGTGTAACTGTTGTCACTGACATTGCCAGTAACATCAGTGCCATCGACTGTGAGTGACTCCAACACACAACCCTCGTCGGGCGTTGCGGTGATCGTCACAGGATTGCCTTGGTCAGCCTTTTTGCGACTTGAAGTTACCGTTCCATGCTCAATATCCGATGCAATGTTGATGCTATAAGCGCCCATATTGACATGCTTATACAACTGGATGGGCGAACCGTTATTTTGACTATAAGTCCTAAAATCCTCACTATAATAACGGATATACCTGCTACTACTGCCCGTAATCTTGGCATTGTCACCGTCAAATGTTATCGTCCAAATTTGAGGTTCGTCTTGCTTTTTTAAACCTTTTGAGTCATTATTATTTGCAAGGAATTTTCCATCGGGATACATCAGCGTATAGCCTGTTCCCAAAGTGAATATGCCTACATTCGCATCAGATGCCACCGTTGTGGTATGATTGTCGATGGTGATAGATGTTGCAGCATAGCCGCCATCCCCCTCGAGTGCATATCCGCTAGTTTCATAAACAATTATATATTTCTCCCCGACTTCGAGGTCTTCGGTACGAGTAATGCGTTGAAATGTCATTTCCCCATCACCTCCTGAAGACGATGTGATGGTGTAGGTGGCGGTGGCGATAGCGCTGGTGACGCCGTCCTTGATGGCGATGGCTTTCAGCGTCGTGGTGGTGCTGATGGCGATGGGATCGCTGTAGACCTGCGAAGATGATGTCGGGTCAGAGCCATCGGTGGTATAGCGGATGGTTGCTCCGCTGGTAGTGCAGCCGATGGTCACGTTCTGCGCCGAGGTGTAAGTGCCTCCGTCCGGGGAGAACGTGGGAGTGGCTACGGTGGTGGGAGTAACTGAGCCAGATTCATACTCGATGGTAACACATCTTATGTACATGGCCTTACTTTTTGTGGATTTCATCGAAATCACCACATTCCCCGAACCTGTTGCCTCAAATGTATAAGCTGCATCAGAAGTATTATTACTAGTTAAAACAGCTTGACTGCCAAAAGCATCACCCCCTACAGTAACATCTATTGTAGCTCCTCCGCTGCTAGCGACAGAAGCAGACACAACAACTTTTTTAATAGTATACGAAGTAAAGTCAGAAACCGTAAGAGTCCATGGGTTTGAACTTTGAGGGCTATTACTCGAGCCAATCTGCACACCTTTACTTGCATCCCAACCTATATAAGTCGCACTAGAACTTGTCCACCTAAAGCCTTCATAGATTTTTGTGGAACCATTTGTCTCAACCTCGCCTTTACTGAATGTATAAGGCCACGTTGCCGCCCAGCCTAGAGGGATGGTGAGGAGGGCGAGTGTGAAAAGCGTGAAGAGTTTTTTAGTCATATTTTTATGTTTTTTGTTTGTCGTTATGAGTTTGTTTAATGGGGCAATACTGTCCCGCAAATACACAAAAAAAGCCCTGACAGTCAAAGCAAATGTGTGTTGCATGGCAGTCAAAGCTCAAAAAGTTGTGCAAAATTACAAAAAAACCATCTACCCCACCCTACTGCAAGGAGACTTTTTCCTGATTTTTGTAAAGATTGCAACGAATCTGATATTTTTCATAGCGAACAATGGCTTTTTGCCACTCGTTTTTTGTGGCGGCAGGGACGCGGGGTAGCATGAACGGCCCTACTTCTTCGCTCAACCCCTCCCCTGCCAGGGGAGGGGGACTCGCGGCTGATAACGTGGCAGGCCGCGGCCCTACCAGGCGGCTGGCAACGGTTGTAGGGACGGCACTCCTGTGCCGTCCGCATCCGGGTTGCAAACAATATTACCTTAGGTCGAGGCGGACGCCACAGGAGTGCCGTCCCTACTTCTTCGCTACCGTCCCTACCCGGACCCCTCCCCTGCCGGGGGAGGGGGACTCGCGGCTGACCTTG
>JAFUVK010000003.1 GCA_017477555.1 Muribaculaceae bacterium | reverse complement strand
CGATTACCACGAAAATCTTTTGTCCGCTGAAAGAAATTTTGTTACTTTGCATTGTCGTGTATTTTTAAGTGAATAATAACTTTTCTTTTTGCTTTCACAATATTAATGATTCATTTGATATACACGCCTTTTTATTATGAAAAACACCGCGGGGTTAGCCTAGCGGCTGGGGGCGCGCAGCCCCCAATGAGCGTTTTCCCGATTGCAAACATAATATCTTACGAACAAAATCGGGTCTTCGACCCGCTCTGCATCTTCGATGCACAGGGAGGGAAGAGGAGATTTTTCTGAATCGGTGAACTGTTACTAGCTGGGGAGGTTTTTTGCAATTCACAATAACTGCCTAGCAGCAGTCCCCCCTCTGGTAGGGACGCGGCGTGCCGCGTGATTCACCGGGCTGCGGCTGCCACTCTTTTTTCAATTCACAATAACTGCCTAGAAGCAAGCCCCCTCCCCTGCAGGGGAGGGGGCAATGGAGGGGGGAGTATGGACCACGTGGCAGACCGACATGCTCCCTCTCCCCAACAGGCATGATAAAGTAGAATGAACTACTTGATCACCTTGGTGGCCGTGCGGGTGCCGTTGGCCAGCTCTGTGACCATGATGTTTACACCGTCGAACGGCGAGGCGCTCTGCTGTCCCGAGAGGTTGTAGTAGCGCACGCTCTTCACTTCTTGTCCGGCATTGATGTTCTCGACCCCTGTGCTGGTGGCCTCTTCGTAGGTAACGACAAAGTTGTCGATGAGCAGGGTGTAGGTCTTTTGTGTGCCTGGGATTTGTCCGGCTCCAATGGTCGACACGGTCAGCGTCGGAGTGTCACCGGTCCAGTTGCAGTACTCGGCATATCGGTTTCCCTCACTCCAATACTCGTCCTCAAATGTGCCACTGTCGAAGGCGATTTTGTCGACCTGCGCCGGTGTGGTGTATTTGAACTTGATGGCTTTGATGGTGTATCCGTCTTCCACCCCGATGCTGAACGACTGTATGCCATTGGCCGCGGTCGAAAGCAGGTGCAGATACTGGTCGCCCTCGTCATCGTTGGTGATGCGTATGGCTTGTGTGAGTGGGGTGACTGTGACACCATCCACAGTGACCGGTGTGCTGAAGAGCACATACGAATCGCTGCCGGGGGCTGTGAGGCCCATGGCCTGCACACCGGCACGGGTGGTGAAGTCGAAAGTCACGTCGGTAGCTTCAGCTTGTACAAAAGCTAGCGCAAGAAGTGCAAGAGATAGTAATTTCTTCATAGTCAAGATGTTTTTGTCTTACGGCCTGTTGTGTTGAGCGTCGAACCACAATGGTGCGCAAGCATGATTAAACGAAAAACACGAATAGAAATGACGCTCGGGGTGTTAAGATTTCATTACAAAAGTATTTAAAATAATAATATAATTGTACAAAATTCAACGATGTGGCGGAATTTCAAAACCAATGGGAGGTTTTCTCTGAGTTCTTGATCATTGGTAGTTGGGTGTTTCTTTATTTTGTGCTTGAAAAGTTGTGATTTGTTGAAAACAAGAGTTGTAAGCTTGCAATTGTTTGGTGGGATGCCTAATTTTGTGGCAAAAGTGAAAAGTAACCCAACGAAACAATTAGGAAAATGAGAAGATTATTTGCACTATTAGTCTTGTGTGCTGCCACTGCCGATGTATGGGCAGTGGGCGAGTATGCCCACGGCTTTGGCGGTGGCACCGGCACCAGCGACGACCCCTACCAGATAGCCACCTTCGAGCATCTGTGTCATCTGGCGGGATGGTCGCAGCAACTCACCGACTTTGCCGACACCTACTTTGTGATGACTGCTGACCTGACCTATGATGCCAACGTGGCGTTCAACTGGGGCTGGAGCATCGGCTATAGCAATCGGGCGTTTAGCGGCACTTTCGACGGTCAAGGACACAAAATCATGTCGATGACAACCGGCACTCCTGTGTTCAGTTACATCGGCCAAAAGGGTGTGGTGCGGAACCTGGTCATCGACGGGGCGAGCGCCACTGGAGGGAATATGCTCGTTTACGACACCGCGCCGCTGGCCGATCATGTCTTAGGACTGGTGGAGAACTGTCATGTCACGAACATAAACCAGGACTATACCGCTACCGGTCAGACCAACTGCGCCAGCGGTATGGTGGGCTACCTGACAAAGACCGGTGTGCTGCGCCACTGCTCCGTATCGGGGCAAGCCACTGTGGCTTGCGGATACGGACCCATTGTGGGCAAGAACTATGGCGGCCTGGTAGAGGGGTGCACCAGCGACATGGTCATCACACTGACAAGGGGGGCGATTGCCGTGGGGGGCATAGGATGCATCGCGCAAAGTTACAACAATGCGTCCACCCCCAACTTCGAGCGATGTGAATTCAGCGGTACCATTAGGCAGAAGCAGCTCTACGACGGCAACAAGGTGGGCGGCATCTGTGGTGATGGCTCCACCGTGAGCATTGTGCGCTGCTCAAACCGTGGCACACTCATCTCCACCGGTTTCACTGGTGGCATTGTGGGGGCGGCTTCGGGTGCCATGCGACTGAGCGAGTGCTACAACATGGGTACAGTGCAAGACTACTTCATGTCGCAAGGGCAGCGCGATGCGGCCTACGGGATGAGCGACTATGTGGCCGGCATTGCCGGGCAAATCAGCGGCGGAACCGTCGAGCGATGCTTCAATGGCGGAACGTTGCGGTCGGTGAGAGCCGGTGGTGGCCTGGTGGGCCAGGTGAGCTCCGGCATTGGCTGCGAGGCGACCATCACCGACAGTTATAACGCCGGCCTGATTGATGTGCCAAACGTGTGGAAGACCGGCAACACCACCATCCAGAAGGCCGGCGGACTGGTTGCCGAGTTTGCCAACGTCTATAATCTTGCCATCACCCACTGCCTGAGCGTGGGTACACTCAACAATGCGGTGACCAGTCGCAGCAGCGACTGCGAGTATCTGGGCTATGATCTGTCGCCCGCCGAAGCGATATTGCAAGGCAATTTCTATGACTGCCAAGTGGTGGGTAACACGTCGGAGCAGGGTGCGCTGACCACCGCGCGCCTTACGAGCGGCATGCCGCTCGACGGATTTGACCCCGAAGTGTGGCTGTTCAATGCCGGGTTGTACCCGCAATTGCGGTGTAATGCATCTACCGCAGCATCGTTGCTGAGCGCAACACCTTATTTCTTGTCGGGCGATGAGACTCACACCAAGGTAAAGAGCGACTTTACCGTCGGTGATGCCAACAATGTGACTTGGACACTGAGCGAAACACCTCAAGCCACTCTCGATGGTGTCACAGTGCATGTCGCCCGGGGCGAGCAAGTTCAGCCGGTGACAATGACATCGGCACTCGATGGCCTGAAACATGAGTGCATGATAACGATTTACCCCGATATGTTTATGGGCAGTGGTACTGCCCACGACCCCTATCTGATTACCGACTACGATGACCTGGTGCGATTGAGCCAAGTCACCAATGAGGGCGGACTCACCATGGACGGTGACTACTTGCAACTCATCGCCGACATTGAGATGCACGATGGTGATGCAATTCTGCCGCTGAGCCGCAACGAAGCCTCTCCGTTTCTGGGAACACTGGACGGCAATGGACACTGCTTGCGTGGCCTGACGATGCGCAACGACCTGACTCAGACCGAGCATGGCGCATTGTTTGGCTATGTGGGACAGCGTGGTGTGATAGCTAATCTGACCATCGCCGGTGATGCCAATATCGGCCTCTATCGCTATGGCGGTACCATAGCTGCTCACCTGCAGGGTACTGTCGAGGGCGTAAATGTGCTCACACCGGTAATCCACAGTGCGCAAGCGGTGGGCGATTTTGGCGGCATTGCCGGCGAGGTGACCTCAACGGGGCGTGTCGTGGACTGCTATGTAGGGGCTGATGTGGCATTGACGGGAGCCGCCAACCGAGTGGGCGGCGTGGTGTCGAGCAACTACGGCACAGTTGAGGGTTGCCAGTATGCCGGAGCGCTGGGAGGCGCGCAAGCCAACTATGTGGGTGGCCTCGTGGCCGAAAACTATGGTGTGATTACCGACTGTCTGGCCTCGGGCGACGTGACGGCTCAGGCGATTGTCGGAGCCGTGGCGGCGCGCTGCATCCCCTTTGCCCAGCAGCCATGCCGGGTGACCGGCACCTTGGCAACAGGCCAGGTGACCCACGTCAGTCAGGTTGAATATGCCGGCGCGGCCGTGGGGCAGAACTATGGCACGTTCGACGGTGTGTGGTATGATCGGCAGATGGGGGTGCTCGACAATTTCACTGCCGATGGGCTGCTGGGTAAGTCCACTCATGAGATTGTGAGTGGTTGGCCGGGAGGCAGCCGATGGACGGCCGATGGCATACACTATCCGCAGCTGGCGCGCTTTGCCTCGCAGCCTGTGGCAAGGCTGTATAGCGTCGCACTCGATTGGGGCGACAATGTGTCGCGTGCCGACCTGAACAGCTCGGCGAGCGTCCACTTGGATGAGGGCATGACGGCCACCATGGCCGATGGCGAAGATTTCAGCCTGGCTTCGGGCACCCTTATGCCGAAAACCGGCACCTGCTATGTCGACGACGCCCTGCTACTGAGTTATCAAGGCCTTACCCGCACTATTGCCGTGGGGGCTTATGGGCAGCAGATGGCCATAGGCGACGGTACGGAGCAGAATCCTTGGGTCATCAGCACGGCAGCTGATCTGGCGCGTCTTGCCCACGAAAGCAACAGCGGCCCTACCACCAAGCATTATGCCGGCAAGCATTTCGTACTGGGCGGCGACATAACCCTCGACAGCAGTTTTGAGGGCATCACCGCGGCGCTTAACGGTACCGCCGCGGTCAATGCTCCTCGCTGGTTCCGTGGGGTGATTGACGGAGCGGGACACGCCATCAATGCTCTGAACATAACCTCAACGGGCACTTATGGCCTGGTGGGGCTGGTGGGCTTTCTTGGGCCTGATGGCATGGTGCGCGGCCTGACCATCGGTTCGGGCAGTGTGCAGGGTACTAAATTTGTTGGAGCCGTGGTGGGCAAGAGTTATGGCACTGTGACCCATGTCGCCAACCATGCCCATGTCACGGCCACCACAGGCAACGCTAGCGCCGGCTCGGGTGGCATCGTAGGCTATGTGGGGCCATTGGGCTTGGTGAGCGACCTGGTCAACTATGGCAAGGTTACCAACACCACCGCCAGCGGCATCTGCTACACGGCCGGTGTGGTGGGCACCGTCGTGGGCAATGGTTCGCGGACCTTTGAGCGGCTGGCCAACTATGGCAATGTCAGTGGGCCGATGGGTGTGGCTGGTGTTGTGGCAAGTAGCCGCCTTGTGAGCTATGACGATGTGGTCAATTATGGCGAAATCGTGGGCACTGCAGCCACAAGCAACCTGAACGGTGGCTGCCTGGGCGACCTGGTGAGCACGCAGTGCGTCAACAATGCCCGCAACTATGGTGCGGTGAGCGGTAGCACTGGCGTGGGAGGAGTCGTGGCGCGATACATCACCGGCCCGGGTCAGCAGCACATCCCCTTGCTGGTGACGGGCTGCATCAATGCCGCCCACATCACAGGCAAGCTGAGCAACGTGGGTGGAATCGTGGGCATGAGCGACACCACTCGTATTCGGGTCGTGGCATGTGCCAATGTGGGCAACATCACCAATACCGCCGAATCGATTGCCACCGGCACACCGGCAGCGGGAGGCATCGTCGGCGGTGGCTCACCCATCATTCAGCACTGTTACAATGCAGGCGTGGTGAGTGGCGTGAACTGCATCGGCGGCTTGCTCGGTCGGCCGGTCAACAATGATGCGCAGGTCCACATCGAAGGCTCGCTCAATGTGGGCTGGCTTGAGGGCTATGCGGAGGGCAGTGCCCTCGTCGGCTCGGTGGCGGGATATCGCTCCACTGCTTCGACCTACAGCGGTGTAGCCTACGACTGTCAGATGAGCAGTGTGCCTGCTGTAGGCAAAGCCGATGTGGATGGCGTGACCCCGGCGCTTACTGCCGATTTGGTTGGTGGCGACCGATGCTATCCTGTGGCTGAGACGATTGCCCAAGACAGTGCCGTGGCAGTGGCGACCATACCGATTTTCCTGTGGCAGGGCGACGCCCGCTGGCAGGTGACCCGCTCCTTTGAGCTGGGGAGTGCTGCAGGGGCGGCATGGATGGTCGATTCGGTGTTTTCGGTCGTTGGCTCTCATGTGAATATATTACTCGGCTCGCATGGCGACTATTCAGTGACGGTGAGTCGGGGACGCTACAGCCGCACAATACCGTTGACGGTTGACTTTGACGGAGTGCCAGGTGACATCAATCTGGATGGTTTCGTCGATGTGGTGGACGTCAATATTATCATCAACGTGATGCTCGGCAAGGACAGTGCCGATCGATATGATGGCCGCCCCGATGTGACGGGTAACGGTGGCGTTGATGTGAGCGATGTGAATGCGGTAATCAATGCCATGCTAGGCCGATGATTTTTGATTAGTGATGAATGCAGCCCCCCTCCCCGGCACATGGGGAGGGGGGCTGTTGCTTCCTTGTGACAGGTAGCCTGTCATGAAGTGACTGAGGGGAATGACACTCAGCCTGAATCGCCGAACAGATTACCTCACAATCACTTTGCGGCCGTTATGGATGTAGAATCCTGGGGCGGGGTTGGTGACGCGTTGTCCGGTGAGGGTGTAGTAGTAGCCGTCGCCGTCAGGCACGTCGCTGCCCACGGCAGTGATTTCCGTGACGATGTTGAAATTGTCCGGGTCGAGGTCCAGCGGCCAAACCTCGTAGTCGGCCGATGCTGTTGTGCTCATCGGTTCGAGCGTGCTCTGGGCGCGTGCCGGCACGCTTGCTGGTTCTGTCCCATCGTTAGTTGCGCGGCGCACAATGGCATGGAACTCGTAAGCCTCATGCTCCAACATGCCAGCCGACACGTCGCCCTTGTTGTTCAGATCCCACTGCACTTTGTAGGCTCCGGGCAGCCCGGCGGTGTTCATCGGGCGATCCGACTCGACGTCGCGTGCAGCCATGGCAAACTCGTTGTTGCCGCGCCACACGGCTATGGTTGGTATGGCGTATTCCTGCACCTTGGGGTTGACAAAGTAGTAGGTCCTGCCGCCGTAGGTGCCTCGTACTGACGTGTTGTCTTGCTCGGCGCTGCTGTAGCACATAAAGTTGACCGGGCTGTAGTAGTTGGGTTCGTAGGTGGCCTCGCCATCCAGCTCCAGCGAGGTGCCCGTGACGCGGATGGTGTAGTTCACGTCGTCGGTATATTTTCCCGTCACCGTGCCGGCTTTGATGTATTTCCCTTCGCCACTGGCCGCCATGCCGGCATTGTCACACACCAGCTCCACCCAGTTGCTCTGGTCCCACTCGTCGGCGGTGGAGCGCTGGTGCAGCTCGCTCATCAGTCCGCTCATGTAGTCGATGGCTCCTGTGGCCGGTTCGGTCTTGACGTTGGAGATGTTCCCCAGGTCTTTGCACCACAGGCTTGTGCCTTGGGCATATACCCCCATCAGCCGGTCGGCAATGGTGTAGCTCTGCTCCTTCTCGCCATTGGCCTCGATCCATGCCAGGGTGGTGGGTTCCTTCTCACGGAAGATGGAGTGGTCAAAATACTCAAGAACAAAAGAAGGATTTGCACCCATTTCTTTGGTATAAAATACACCCCATACACCTTGAGATTCAATTGTGTGCGTATTTAAGTCAATAATAAATTCTACATGCGTTGTTCCTCCATAAGCATATGGAGTCTCGTTGGTATTGTTCCAATATGATGATTTACCCTGTTTCCCTGCTGCAATATATGCATAGGTACTGGAGCTTTTTGCAGCTCTGGAATTTGAGTATGGAGCCTTAGTTTTCATGCGGCCAATCAAAGTAGCTTGAAAAGAAAATGTAATAGTATTATTAGCTGCATCATATTGAAATGCCCAATAGGTTCTGCTGTTATCAAATGGAAATTCCTGGCCAGTGGCATTGAGATTCAAAGACTCATGAGAATACATGTTTTTTAGGGTAAGTTTGCCATATTTAGATGCACTGTTGACATACTGTGGGTCAAATTCAACGGTGACATCATGCTGGCCTACTAAAATAGGGTCGCCATTTTCATCCGTTCCGCGATAGTCATACCGGACCATAGTCCACTCAAATGCTTCGGGTAGCTGGCTGGGGGCGGTATATGATCCAGGGGCTACACCCCAGCCTTGCAGGGCTGTGAGGACTGCGAAAAGCGTAAGTAAAAGTTTTTTCATGTTGTTGTGAGAAAAATGTCGATTTTGATAAAGTCTAAATGTGTTGAGTTGCCTTGTGGCGGGTTCTTCTTGGGGGTTAAACCCCACCCCTGCCCCTCCCCTTTGGGAAAGGGGAGAGGAGGCTTGTGGCTGTTGGTTTCGTACACCAGCCCTTGGTTTGTGGCTGGCATTGTGCATTGGTTCAAACCCCACCCCTGCCCCTCCCCTTTGGGAAAGGGGAGGGGAGGCTTGTGGCTGTTGGTTTCGTACACCAGCCCTTGGTTTGTGGCTGGCATCGTGCATTATGCATTATGCATTATGCATTATGCATTGTCCATTGGCTTGTGGCTGGGGGGTTACTTCACGACGATTTTTTTGCCGTTACGGATGTAGATGCCCGCGGTGGGGTTGGCCACGCGCTGTCCGGCCAGGTTGTAGTAGTAGCCGTCGCCGGCGGGAGTCTCGGCCTTGACATCGGTGATGGCGGTGGAGCCGTCGTACACGAAGCTCGAGCTCTCGAAGTATTCAATCACGTAGCTCGACGCCGCGCCATACTGGTCCTTGCACATAAAGGCACCCCACGGCTGTGAGATGGTGATGGTCTTGTTCTCCAGGTCGAGTACGCAGTCCAGTGCCACGCCACCGTTGTAGGCATAGTACGAGCCTTCGCCATACAGCCAGTAGCGCGAGTAGGTGCTTGATGTGCCTTTCTTGGCGCGAGCCAGCAGGGCATATTGGCTGAGCTTGCCGTAGGCGTTGGCATACGCTTCGTCAGTGCTGGCCATCGAAAAGAAGTAGCCTGTGAAGCTGAACGTGATGGTCTTGCCGTCGTCGCTCACCTGGAAGTTGTGGTTGCCCTCGTTGGTAAATTCAATTGAGGCGGTTTGCTGTACCCACTCGTGGTCGAAGAAATTCTCGACGGTGAGTTTGCCGTAGCAGGCCGACTGGTTCATGTAGTCAGGCTCCCACACGACGTTCACTTGCTGGGTGTTGACAGCCACGGGCTGTCCGGCATCGTCGGTGCCGCGATAATCGGTGCGCTGCATCTGCCACGAGAATGCCTCGGGCCAGTTGGCGCCCGGCTGGTCGTAGACCTGTTTGTCGATGGCATTGGCAGAGAATAGCATGGGCAGTGAAGCCAATGCGATGAGTGTAGTTTTTTTCATAATGCTTGATTTTTTGGTTGTTATTGTTCAGTGTTTCAAATTTGTCTTACGTTGCGGTGGGGGAGTGCCTTCCCCCACCGCGGTGGGGCTTCAGCGCGTGTACTTGCCCAGAATGACGCTGACCAGCACGTTGATGTCGGCCACATCGACTATACCGTCTTTGTTCAGGTCGCCAAACAGTCCGTCGTCGCTCACCGGATAGCCCACGTATAGCTTGACCGAGGCGCTGAGTGTGGGAGCGGCCACCGATGTGGCTGTGATGGTGACCACCTTGCCTCCTCCCTCCAGGCGCGGTGCGCGTGCCGCGGTGCTCTGGGTCTGTGGCAGTGCAGTCACCAGGCCGTTGGCGTCGACCGTGGCCACAGTCTCGTCGCTTGAGCTCCATGTCACACTCTGGTCGGCTCCGGCCGGTGTGATGGTGGCATAGAGCTGGTAGGTAGAGCCCGGCTCCACGACCTGCTCGTCGGCATCGGTCAGGCTGAGTGTGATGGCCTCGGGTGTGGGCAGCGGATACAGGAACTTCGAGTCGTCGGTGTAGAAGATGATGGTGTTGGAGATCTCGCCCATCCACTCGTCGGTGCCCGGTGAGCACAGCGACCAGCTGGTACCGAACTTGAGCTGGAGCTCGTTGCCCTTGCCGGTGATGTTCCAGCGGTTGGTGCCGTCGGTGCCGTAGTTGTAGTATCGTCCGCCGCTCTCACTGTCGGTGTAGAGCAGCACTGGCGGGATTTCAAAGGTGGAGTCGCTCTTCATCACCACCCAGTCGTTCTGCATGGTGCCCAGTCCGAAGAAGTTGAAGATGGTGAGTCGCGACTCGTGCATGGCACTGTTTTGGCCCATCAGCACAGGGTCGCTGTAGGTGTTGTTGTCGAAGGTGTAGCGCATGGTACCGTTGCACTTTTTGCACATGGTTAAGCCAGTGCTGTAGGTGTAGTAGCCACCGCTGCTTGTTTGGATGCCCCACTTGGTGCTGGTGGACATGCCGCTGCTGTAGATGTTGAACACGATGTCGCTGGCGGTGTTGGCTGTGTTCACCAGGTATCCCTGGTCGTAGCCGTCAACGTTCACCACGAGTTGGTTGGCGGCAATGGTTAGCTTGCCCGTTCCGCCAGCCAGACTCACTGTTGCGTTGATGTCTGTGGCCAGACTGCCTACCCACCAGCCGCTGATTTTGACCTTTCCGGTGCCCAGTCCAGCACTGATGGTGATAGTGAAGTACTGTTGCGAGCCATCGCTGTAGTTCACCATCCATGTGCCATACAGGTCGCTGATGGAGTTGAATACCTTCTGTGGTCCGTTGAGTTTGGTCAGCGACAGTTGCTGGTCGGCGTTGCCGTCGTGCCGCGAGGTTTGATACATCATGTTGTTGGCGGCATGGCGCAGCTTTTGCTCCATGCGTTGCTGTGGTGTGAGCCACGCGCCTGCGCTCAGCACGGTGGCTAGCGTCAGTGTCAGAGAGAGGAAGAATTTGTTCATACGCTGTTTCGTTGTAATTTGTAATATTAAGCACGCAAAAATACAATTTATGTTAGTGTTGAGCAAATAAAAATATCAAATATGTGGAATTTTGGTGCATATATATGTAATAGCCCTTCCCCTTGATAGGGGAAGGGCTGAGTCGTGTGTGGGTCGTTATGTTGCTCAATTGTGGCGTGTAACGGCTTCAGTACCTCACTGCCGGTGCCATGGTCACTGGCCCTTGAGGGCTTCCATGATTTTGGTTTCGAGCTCTTCGGCCAGCTCCGGGTTGTCCAGCACCATCTGCTTGGCCGCATCGCGGCCTTGTCCCAGCTTGCTGCCCTCGTAGCTGAACCATGATCCGCTCTTCTTGATGATGCCCAGGTCCACGCCCATGTCGATGATTTCGCCTTCCTTGCTGATGCCGCGTCCAAACATGATGTCGAACTCAGCCTTGCGGAATGGTGGAGCCACCTTGTTTTTCACCACCTTGACGCGTGTGAGGTTGCCCAGCACTCGGTCGCCGTCCTTGATTTGTCCCAGGCGGCGAATGTCGATGCGCACCGACGAGTAGAACTTAAGCGCGTTGCCGCCGGTTGTGGTCTCGGGGTTGCCAAACATCACGCCAATCTTCTCGCGCAGCTGGTTGATGAAGATGCAGCATGTGTTGGTCTTGCTCACAGTGGCTGTGAGTTTGCGCAGCGCCTGCGACATGAGGCGTGCCTGCAGGCCCACCTTGTTGTCGCCCATGTCCCCCTCGATTTCGGCTTTGGGGGTGAGTGCCGCTACACTGTCGATGACAATCACGTCGATGGCCGAGCTGCGAATGAGCTGGTCGGCAATCTCTAGTGCCTGCTCTCCGTTGTCGGGCTGTGAGATCCACAAGTTGTTCACGTCCACGCCCAGCGACTCGGCGTAAAAGCGGTCGAAAGCATGCTCGGCGTCGATGATAGCGGCGATGCCTCCCATCTTCTGTGCCTCGGCGATTGCGTGTATGGCCAGAGTGGTCTTACCGCTCGACTCGGGGCCGTAGATTTCGATGATGCGTCCGCGGGGATAGCCTCCCACCCCCAGTGCGTGGTTCAGGCCTATCGACCCAGTGGGAATGACATCGATGTTCTCGATGCTCTCGTCGCCCATCTTCATGATTGAGCCGCGGCCAAAGGTTTTGTCAATCTTGTCCATAGCCACTTGCAGCGCCTTGAGTTTTTCGGGACTGACAGCGGCCCGTTGGGGTGCGGCAGGCTGAGCCTGTGCGGCCTCGTTGTTCATGATTTCTTCTTCCATGTTTCGGTATGTTTTTAGTTTGTAATTCGTTTGATGCTGCAAAGTTCGGGATGGGGTGTGCCAGAAGTTGGCACAATGTTGTTAAATATCTTCAAACTCGGCGTCGACAATCTGCTGCTCAGCCTCAAATGTTTCTTCGACCACCATCTCGCGCTGGCCTGCAATTTCCTGGAACTCAGCGTCCTCTGCGTTGTCTTCGATGTGTGAAGAGCGCTCTTCGGCGCGTTGTCTAGCCTGTTGCTGGCGTGCTGCTTGCTCGTAGGCCTGGCCCACCTGTTCTTGAAACTCGCGCTGGCGTCGGCGCAACCACCATGCCAGCAGCCAGGGTGTGGCTTTATATAGTAGGTATAGTGTGATCAGGATAATGAGGAAGGCGACCATGGCTAGCTGTTGTCTTGTGTGTTGTGGCGTGTGTTATTGACAATCGACAGGATGGCATACAGGGCGATGGTCGCGGCGAGCCCGGTCAGCCCTAGCAGCCCTATGAGGGCCAGCGCTCCCACGATGAGTGCATACTGTGGCCAATTGTCGCGCAGTCCCAGCGAGTGTGCTTTGAGCGAGAACATGGGCAGCGGACACACCATGAGCCACGACAAGGCCACAATCGCCGCCACCACAATCCACTGGCTCATGTCGTGGTGTGTGGCATAGAAGTGGGTCATGCCTATCCAGAAGATGGCGTTGGCCGGTATGGGCAGTCCGATGAACGATGTGGTCTGCCGTGTGTCGACGTTGAACCGTGCCAAGCGCAGCGCTCCGAACACCGGAAGCAACACGGCGGCATAGCACAGCGCGCTTTGGGGCTGGGCAGCCCGCATCACGTTGAATATCATCATGGCTGGGGCCAGACCGAAGCTCACCAGGTCGCTCAGCGAGTCCAGCTCCTTGCCGATGCCACTCACTGCGTGCAGCAGCCGGGCCGTCAGTCCGTCGAGGAAGTCGGCCACAGCGGCCAGACCGATGAGCAGAGCCGCCATTTGGTAGCCGTTCATCCCCCACAGCGTGTCGTTCACGCCATGAAAGGCCGCGATGATGGCCAGTGTGCCGCACAAGCAGTTCAAGCTGGTGACGGCATTGGGTATGTTGTTCTTAATCATAGTCAGCGTTTGAGCCTAGCCACCAAGGTTTCGCCGCCCCAGGTCTTGTCGTGCAGCTTGACCTTGATTTCGGTGTCGATGGGCAAGAAGATGTCGACCCGTGAGCCGAACTTGATGAATCCGATGAAGTCGCTGATGTCGACCTGTTCGTCCTGCTCGACGTAGGTGACTATGCGGCGCGCGATAGCCCCGGCAATCTGTCGTACCAGTATCTCGTCGCCTCCTCGTGTCTTGATAACGATGGTCGACCTCTCGTTGTCGCTGCTCGACTTGGGCAGATTGGCCGCCAGGAATCGCCCGCTGTGGTGCTTCACATACTCCACAGTGCCTGCTACGGGCACCCAATTGGCGTGTACATTGAATACGGTCATAAACACCGACAGCTGGATGCAGTTGCGGTGCAGGTACTCGTCCTCGTACACCTCCTCGAGTGCCACGACCGTACCGTCGACGCTCGACACCACTGCCGTGCCGTCGCTGTTGTCGCCCTTGAAGTGCCTTCTGGGCAGGCGGAAGAAATTGAGCACCAGCGCAAAGAGCACGACCGAGATGACCAGGAAAGTGATGGAAATAGCTTTGATGTCGATAAAGGCCATGGCCGCCGCATTGATGGCAATCAATATCAGCAGCACGATGATTATGATGTTCTGGCCCTCGCGATGTAGCTTTACTTTCATTTTGCTAGTATGAATGTCGGTAATATTCGGCAAAGTTACAAATTATATGCCAAATATGCACTATGTATTGTCACTTTTTTGCTTTTTGCTCAGCCTCGGTCTGCACAGGAGAAAGCATGGCCGACAGGATGGCGCGCGACTTGTCGCGGTCCGCTGTGAGTTGCGCACGCAGCTCGTCGATGCTGCCCAACTTGAACTCCAGGCGCAGAAACTTGATGAAGTCGAGCGCAATGGGCTGGCCGTAGATGTCGTCGTCGAAGTCAAAGATGTTGACCTCGATGCTCAGCTGCGTGCCATTGTTGAGCGTGGGGCGGTTGCCCACGTTGACCATGCCCTGCAATGTGCGTCCGGCCACATGCACCATCACGGCGTATGCGCCGTTGTGCGGCAAGATGATGTTGGGGTCAAGCAGGCCGATGTTGGCCGTTGGAAAGCCGATGCCGCGACCGTTGTGAAATCCGTGTACTACCGTGCCTTCCAGTCGGTAAGGACGGTTCATGCAGCGCATGGCGTCGTCGACCTTGCCCGAGGCGATGAGACCTCGCACGATGGTACTGCTCACCGGGGCATACTCGCCCAGATACTCGGGTGCCTTGATGACGTCGATGCCCAGCTGGCGGCCGAGGCGCACATAGTCGGCAAACGTCTCGTGCCGGTTGTGCCCGAAGCGGTGGTTGTAGCCCACAATGAGTGCCACAATGCCGTAGCGGTCGCGCAGCAGGCGCATGAACGCTGCGCTGTCGTGCTGTGCCAGCTCTCGGGTAAACTCGAGCACCACCAGGTGGTCGGGGCCGAGCTGCTCGATGGCACGCAGTCGCTGTTCAAGCGTCTGCAGCATCTTCAAGCCGCCGCCATGCAGCACATGCTGCGGATGCTGCGCAAAGGTCACCACCACCGACTGCAGGCCTCGGCGGCGCGCCTCGGCGTTGAGCGCGTCGATGAGTGTGGCGTGGCCCAGATGCACGCCGTCGAACATGCCTATGGTGGCCACCGTCGAACCTGCCGGCAATCGGTCGGTGTCACTGAGCTGTGTCATTGGGCAAGTGCTTCTTGAGGATGCGCATGGTGTCGTTGCACAGCTTGATGAACACGTCGCGGTTCTTGAGCAGCGAGCTGGTCTTGATTTGGCCCGAGCTGCCCTGGAATATGAAGCCCGTGTCGGTCGACTCGAGCGCGCGCATCGTGGGTGTGATGCCGCTCTCGGGATTGGGGAATGGGTTGCCGATGTAGTCGGGGGCGCGTTCTATCCATCGGTGCAGCGCCAGCACGCTCGAGTTGATGACACCGGGGTTGACGCAGTTGACGTTCACTCGACGGGTCTTCATGGTTGTGCTCATGTAGATGCTGAACAGTGTCAGTGCCAGCTTGGCCTGGGCATACGACCCAATCTGGGTGAAGTTGCTCACGGCGGGGAACTCGTAGGGTAGCGAGACCAACCGTCGCGACAGGCTGGTCAGCAGGATGATGCGTCCGTTCTCGGGCATCAGGGGGTAGACCAGCAGCGACAGCAGGGCCGTGCTCAGGAAGTTGACCTGCACCGTGTGCTCGTATCCGTCGGGCGAAAGCTTGCTGTGTCGCGGCAGTGTGCCGGCGTTGTTGACCAGCGCAAACACCGGGCGGTCCAGGGCGCGCAGCCGTGCCACAAACTCCTTGACCAGCGCAAACGAGCTCAGGTCGAGCTGCAGGCACTGGATGTCGCGGTTGTGGGTCTCGTTACGTAGCCGCTCGGCATAGCGCTGCGCCTTTTCGATGTCGCGGCTAGCCAGCAGCAACGCCTTGCCTTGCTTGGCCAGACGGCGGGCTATGACGCTGCCCATACTGTCGGTTGCGCCGGTGACGATGTACAGCGGCTGCACCTGTGCGTTGTTGTTATTGTTCTCTTCCATATCTCTTTAGTTTTCTGGGATTTCTGGGATTTCTGGGATTTCTGGGAATGCTGGGATGACCATTATCCATTATTCATTGTCCTTGACGGTCAATTTGACCAGCTCGATGCGTGCGGCGGTCTTTCGCACCACCTCAAAGTCGTACTGCTCGGTCTCGATGCGCTCGCCCACGGCCGGAATGGCTTCCTGCAGGTGAAGCAGGTAGCCTGCAATGGTCTGGTAGTCATCGCTTTCGGGCAGGTCGAGGTGGAATCGCTCGTTGAGGTCTTCAATCTCCATGCGTCCGCTCACCTCATAGGTGTGTTCGTCGATCTGTCGCGCCGTGAGCCGGTTGCGGTCGTGCTCGTCCTCGATGTCGCCAAATATTTCCTCCACCAGGTCCTCAAGGGTCACCATGCCGCTAGTGCCTCCATACTCGTCGAGCACGATGGCCATGGATCGCTTCTTGTCGAGTAGGTTCTGCATCATCTTTCGTGCCAGCAGGGTCTCTGGCGCAAAGAGCACGGGCTTGATGCGTGTCTTCCAGTCGACCTCGGGCACAAAGAGCTCGCTCACCTGTATGAACCCGATGACTTGGTCAATCGAGTCGCGATACACCACAATCTTGCTCAAGCCCGACTTGCCGAAGAGGTCCACCAGCTGGTCTCGCGTGGTGTCGGTGATGTCGACGGCCACCATCTCGTTGCGCGGCACCATGCAGTCGCGTAGTCGCGTGTTGCTGAAGTCGAGCGCGTTCTCAAACAGCTTTACCTCATGCTCCACCTCCTTGTTCTCGTCCTCGTGCTTGTCGATGTTGTCCTGCAAGTAGGCATCCAGCTCGTCGACGGTAATGAGTCCCAGCCGCTCGTTCTTGACCTTGATGCCCAGCAGTCGCATCAGCCATGCCGACAGCAGTTGAGTGAACCGCGAGATGGGATAGAGCACGCAGTAGCACACAAACAGCGGCAGTGAGAACGTGCGCAACGAGTAGTTGGGGTTGATGCGGAACACGGCCTTGGGCAGAAACTCGCCTGTGAGCAGAATAATCAGTGTGGAGATGACCGTGATGGCCAGCAGCTCGATGAAGTCGTTGCCGCCCAGCAGCGGTCGCAATGGCTCGGTGAGCAACCGGGCCATAGCTATACTGTAGACGACGTTGACGATGTTGTTTCCCACCAGCAGGGTGGAGATGAACATGTCGCGATGAGAGTAGAAAACATTCATCACGCGGTCGATGAGCCCACCGCGCGCAATGTCAATCTCGGCTCGTACCTTGCTCGATGACACAAATGCGATTTCCATGCCCGAGAAGAACCCCGACAATGCTATCGAAATTAACACTATGATTAAGGACCAAGTCATGTCAAACTATCAAGGAGAACGATAACTATACACTATAAACTATTCACTATAAACTATAAAGTTATCAGGGATGCGGCATGCGGCTCTCATCGATGGGGAAGATGGCCTCGACACGGCGCAGGGTATAGGTGCTGAAGGTCTCGTTGCTCTCATAGCCGTAGCCCTCGATGACGCGGCCTTGTTTCTCTATGTGGATAAACGCTTCGCTGTAGAGCTTGTGGCGTCCCTGGTCCCAGTAGAGCTGGTCGGTTAGGATGATGTCGCCGCCCTCGTTGGTGATGCGCACATTGCCGTTTAGGTCCCACTGCTGCTTGTGCTTGTCGTAGTAGGCCGAGTCGCACTCGATGGTCGATGTCACGGCGTAGGCCGAGTCAAGCTCCTCGGCCTTGACGCCCTCGGGGAACACCCAGTGGGGTTCACGGGCTTCCTCAAACATCAGCCACTGCTCTGTGGTGATGCGATAGCGCGTGTGGCCATCGTCGCTGATGATGGTCTGCACATCGTGCGTGGCCATCGTGGGCACTCGCTCGGGGTCGGTGGCGTGGTCCACCACACTCTTGAGCTCCCCGTCCTTGCAGCCCGACAGTGCCAGCACTGTGAGCATGAGCAGGCTGCAGCAGCGCAGGCTCCATGCCCTTGAGGCGTGTGTGTCGCGCGTAGCGGTTACCGGATTTTGTTCTTCCAGAACCATAGTTCGTTGACATTGACCCCGATGGTGATGTTGAGGTAGTCCTCTTGGATCATCGACACTGGCGTTGTGTAGCGGTGTCGCCACTCCAGGCCGATGTTGATCGTGGTCTTTCCGTTGGGAACGGGCAGACCCACACCCACCGATGCGCCATAGTCGCGGACGTTGGAGCCGCTGATGTTCAGATAGTCGTGGCTATAGAAGCCGCCTATGCGGAACATCATCGCTCCCACGTAGGAGCCGCGGCGGTTGGGCGTGTACTGCAAGCCGGCGGCAGCCTTCCAGCGGTTGTCAAACTTCATGTTGCCGTCCTCGAAGCCCTGCAGCGGGGCATACTTGACATCGGCCCAGTTCTGGTAGGTGAAGTCGGCTTCGGCCAGCAGACGCTGGTCCCACTCGTAGCTGACGCCCACACCGATGCTTTGCGCCTGCTCATACTTGCCCTTTAGGCTGGTGTAGCCTATGGTGTCGAGCTTGCTGTCCTGCAGGTCGTAGAGGGTGCCCCATGTGTGGCCGTGCATCGACTTGCGGGGCTGGTAGGTGGCGCCGATGACCAGGCGGTCGTTCTGGCCGATTCGCTGGGCGTACTGCAAGCCCACCTGTATGTTCCAGTCGCGCACCTCCATCACGCGGTTAAACACCGCGCTCGATTCGCCCGTGACCGAGGTGGAGTTGGTCGTGGTGCCGAACATATAGGACACGTTGGCTCCCAGGCTCAAGCCACGCACCAGCTCGTAGCCGGCACCGGCATAGAGCTGGGCGATGCCGCCCGATCCACCGCGGTATTCCTCGCCGCCTTCAATCTTGTTACCAAAGGTGTAGCCCACCGACGAGTAGGGCACCACGCCGAACGATCCGCCCAGCCGCTTGGTGATGCGGAACAATCCTTTCAGGTAGTCAAGACCACCGCCGAAGTTGTAGCCCCGGTTGTCCTTCTCCTTCGACCATAGGTTGGTCAGGTCGATGCCAACGTCCCACATGAACGTCAGCGAGTCGACCTGTGAGTAGCTTGCCGGGTTCATTGTGTTGATTACTCGCCCGTTTTGCATGGCGTAGCCTACCCCTCCCATCGAGCGCTGTATGCCCGAGGCGTTGTCACTGAGCAGGCCGTAGCCCACCCTGCTATAGGGGCTGGTTGTCGACCCTTGGGCTGCTGCCCCCATCACCACAGCCATCGCAGCGATGGCCAATATCAGTCTTTGTATCTTCATTTTTCTTTGTTAAACAAATGCATTTGTCACCCAAAAATCAAGTGATTGAGTGAACTAGTTTTTTGTGTCAGAACAAAATATCTCGCAAAGATAAGGGTTTTTCTTGGTATATCCTCAATTTTTCGAAAATTTCACATCTGCCGCACCCGGTGTAACAGTTCGGCGAATGGGTTACGGCGAACCAAAGGGGAGGGGAAGCAGCCAGGCTGTGTAGGGACGGCACCCCAGTGCCGTCCGCCTCGACAAAAGGTAATGTTGTTTGGATAAAATGCTCACGCTCGGCCATCAGCGAGCCAGCTCGCATGGCACTCGCTTAATCGCATTTTTGCAGCCAGGCTGTGTAGGGACGGCACCCCTGTGCCGTCCGCCTCGACAAAAGGTAATGTTGTTTGGATAAAATGCTCACGCTCGGCCATCAGCGAGCCAGCTCGCATGGCACTCGCTTAATCGCATTTTTGCAGCCCTGCTGGCGGACGGCATGGGAATGCCGTCCCTACACACCTTAGCTACTGACAAGAAGTGATTTAGAAAGCTAACTATGATTATAAAAAATGGCAAAACTTGCTCGCTGCAAACCCCTCGCCCAACCTCTCCCCTGACAGCGCAGGGGAAAAGATGGAATTGCTGACTGTCGCTGAGGGTACGCTATCGGATGACTGTCTTGCCGGTTGTGGTTGTGCCGTCGGCATGGGTGTAGACGACGATGTTCAAGCCGCTCCATGGGCGCGTACTGCGCATGCCCGCCGGGTTGACGTATTCGATGCCGACGACCGGAGTGCTGTTCGCTTGACTGATGCTGGTGACAGAACTTTCTTCGCCCGGCAGATGGTTGTTGAACCACTCGATATTGGCTTGCAGTGCCGACTTCAGCTTGTCGACACGCTGGGGCAGTGTCTCGGTGTTGGTCAAATTCCACCGGATTTTGTCCTGCTCCAGCGCCTCTTGGCAGGGCAGCAGATGATTGTCGATATAGTCCATCCACGGCTGCACCTGGCTGGGATAAAACTCGCGCCATGCTCTGCGCACGGCTTGACAGAAGTCCTCGTCCTTGATCAGCTCGCCTATCCAGTGCGGAGCAAATGAGTAGGTGGTTTTCATCAAGAAGGTGTAGTCGGTCTTCTCGCCCGTGCTTGGCAAGGCCACATACACCTCACTGGTGGCTGTCGCGGGTGTCACGGCAATCATTGCCGTGCCGTAGTAGATGTGCAGGGCGGCGACGGTCTGGCTCAGCGTGAACTTGCATATCGCCTGCTGGTTGG
>JAFUVK010000085.1 GCA_017477555.1 Muribaculaceae bacterium | reverse complement strand
GTCGCTCATCCACTCATGGCTCGACTCTCTAGACTACCGCTCAAGGGCCACCGCACCCGCATCACTATCACCACTGCACCTTGACATCAGAAGACGAGACAAAAAGAGCCTACCTCTATGATTCTTATTTAAAGGGTGTCCGTTATTGTGTCGACATCAGCCATTGTCGCAGCTTCTGGCTTGCGCACTTGGCTAAAAATCACTACCTTTGCCGACGCAAAACAATGGTGTTTTACACGACTTTTTAAAACTGTTTGATACTATGAACATTAGCAAAAAAATGCAAGATGCGTTCAATACGCAAATCACTGCCGAGCTCTACTCATCGAATCTCTATCTGCAGATGGCATTCTGGTTCCGCAAAGAGGGATGGAAAGGTTTTGCCAATTGGATGTTCCACCATAGTGACGAGGAGAAGCAACATGGACTAGAGATGGCCAACTTTGTGCTGGACCGTGGCGGCGAGGCTGTAGTCGATGCCATCAACAAACCCGAGGCAAACTTCACCGACCCCAAGCAGGTGTTTGAGCTTACTCTGGCTCATGAGCAACATGTGACCGAGCTCATCAATCGTCTGGCCGACGTAGCCGAACAGGAGCATGACCGTGCAAGCATCAACTTCGTCGACAAGTTTATCGACGAGCAGGTCGAGGAAGAGAAGACCGTGCGCGACATCCTCAACCTGTTCCGCCACCGCGACGGTCACACCGTTGCCACCATCGACGACATCGTCGGCACCGAGCAAGCCGACTAAGCCGCTACGGCTCAAAACAGACACAAGGCAGAGGCACACTGATGTGTCTCTGCCTTGCTGTATGTGGTAGTGCCGACGGTGTGGCTACCCTGTCAGCATCGTGATGACTTTCTTCATTGTTTCACAAAGGGTTTGAGACCGCGGGCAGCATCGGCGGCAGTGATGCGCTTGCCACCATTGTCCAGGTCAATGAGAATATAGCGGTCGTTGCCCATGCCCAACTCCTTCATGTAGCTGAGCTGGCGCAGGCCGTGCCGGCTCTCGATGCGCTCAACGATGTCGTGGTGTTCGGCAGCTGTCATGGCATAGATGATGTCGATGCAAGCCTGGTCGACGGCCAGGATGTCGGTCGATGACAGGATGCCCACATTCGGGGTGACGACAGGGGCGGCGGCTGTGCCCTCGCAGTCGCACGACACCGACATGTTGCGCATCACGTTGACATAGCACACATGGTTGCCGAAATAGTCAATCGTTGCCTTGGTCGACTCGGTCATCCGCTCCATGAACTCCTCTTCCTTGATGTCCCACTGGTCGGGCTGGCCTGGCGTGGTGTGAATCCAAGCCTTGCCAATGCGGCCGTCGGCACAGCCAATGCCGATGTTTTTGTTCGAGCCGCCGAAGCCTCCCTGGGTGTGGCCCTTGAAGTGGGTCAGCGCCACCATCGAGTCGTAGTTGGTCAGATGGCTTCCAACGGCCATCTTCTTGAACCACTTGCCGCCCACGATGGGCAGGGTAGTGGTGCCCTGCTCGTCCAGTATGTCAACCGGACAGAACGTCCAACCATTGACTTTGAGCGTCTGGCGGTGCTGCTCAGCGGTGTAGCGGGCTCCCTGATAATAGGTGTTGGTCTCGATGATGTTAGCGCCATTCAGGTCTTTCTTCATCAATGCTTCGACCCACTCACGCGGGATGATGTTCGGCCCATTGGGCTCGCCAGTGTGCAGTTTCACACCCACATGGCCATCGATCATGCCATTGACCTGCTCGTAGGCCTTAATGAGTCCGGCGGCCGACAGGTCGCGGGTGAAGTAGACCACCGACTCGTTGCCGGTGCGGTCGGCATAGTTGACATATTTGTTGCCGTCGGTGCCCGGGGCAACACGGTTTTGTGCGGTCACTAACCCGAAAGTCGCAACCAGCAGCATGGTGGAAAGTAAATGTTTCATATTAGGGTTAATTAATTGACAGGGTGATGGATATTTTGCCTTGGTTAGCTTTGAGGGCGGTTTTCAGCTCGTCGACGGTCAGGCCTTCTATCTTGCCGATAGGCGAGTAGCTCCAGTTGTTTGTGCCATAGAAGATAACCAGGTTATTGCCCTGATAGAGCATGATGTCGCCGGGCTGGGTCGTGGTCGGAGTGTCGCAGGTGGTGAACGACTGGCCCAGAGCTCCCACTTTCTCAAAACCACCATAGTCTTCGGCCTGATAGGTGATGGGTGACTGCAGCAGGGCGGCAACCAGTGCGTCGACCGACACGTTGTCGGCCAGGGTGGCGGTCAACTGAGTGCCACCGTCGATGGTGAGGTAGAGTTTGTTGGTCATTGTGTTGGGTGTGATGAAGGGTAGGGTGGCAGTCCAGTCGGTGAGCAGCGAGGGGGTGTTGGCGCGGTTACGGTCGTTGACCCACAGTGCTTCGCCCACAAAGTTGCCCGATGGAACCAGCCGCTTGGCGTCGGCAACAACCGAGCTGATGCCGCTACTCGAACTGGATACAATCAGCGCAATGTTCTTGCCGGCAAGTTGCGGACCGTTCTCGAATAAGAACGTCTGCATCAACGCAGCCATCTGGCTCCACCACAACGGCGCAGCCACGATGATGTTGTCATATTGGCCATAGTCGATGCGGGTAGGCTTGATCGCTGGATAACTTGCAGGGTCGTCGGGGTTTTCACGGATAGCACTGATGAGCGCACTGCCGATAGCATAGTTGTTGGCCTCGTATTGCAGACCTTCTTCTGCTGGTTGCACCTCGACAACATCGGCATCAATCATCGTTGTCAGCTCGTCGACAATCGCTTGCACATTGCCTGTGTAGCTATAATAGGCTATGAGTGTACGGCCCGTTGTGGCGGGGTCAGACTGCGACTTGCCCAGCATGATGTTAATCACTTCGTTGACATCGGCCACATCCACGGCATGGTCACCGTTCACGTCACCACGCTTTTGAGCCGAAGCCGTGAGCAAGACGAAGAGAGACATTAGGGCTAAAGTGAGATATTTTTTAGTCATAATAAGTTTGTTTTGTTGTTTGCTGCAAAATTACAATCAATCACGCAAACAGCAACAACCCAACTTACCGATATTTTTACCAATTTTTCATTTCTTCAATTCTACTCTTGTGTTTTGAGATTCTAGGTATTGCTTCATCTCATATTTCCAGTCAAAATAGGGACTCAATCTGATAATATTGTCAATGAACCAATCACCGTCATAAATAAATTTTTGGTATTTTAACTCTATTTGAACTGGAATAGTCCATCCCTGATTATGAATATTAAGCGCAACAGTGGCTGATTTTTCATTATCCAAACGAATAACATGAATGTTATCAATCCAGAAATCACGACACTCTTGCCCCATTATCCAGTAACTCCAGTTTAACTGATTGATGACACCTCCAAAACTGAATGTTTCGCTGTTTAGATCCTCAAACTCCATCGTGCAGAATCGATATTCGAGACTACGCTCCCGAGAAGTTGATTCGGCACTGTCACTAAAATACTTAGGCACCTCACTGAAGATTTCCTTTATACGTGCCTTAATGGGGGCCGCCGAGCATTGATTCAGCATGAATTTTTCAAACTCTAAATAAGCGGGCGAGAAATCATAATCAATCTCATAGCAGATGCGGTATCGCTTGACACATCGACCTCTTGAATAAAACTCAACAGTCATAATTGGCTGATCTGAACATATACTGTCGCTTCGTTTACCCAGAATTGGATTAGAATCGATAAAAGCCGACTTTGCCAATTGCTTGAATTTTGCTGTTTCCAAGCTATCTGCGATAAATTCCAAATGATTGCCCCGATTATGATTTTCTTTGACAAATTTTAGTGTATTCCCATTCAAATGAATAATGCTAAAATCCAAATTTTCAGGAAAGAACTCAGCATAAATGCTATCGACAGATTCCATTCTGACAGATTGGGGCTTCTGCTTGTTTTTATTGACACCAGCACTGACAGCCGCGATGTTGATGAGAAACAACATCACAACAGTCAATGCGCAATATGTGATTCTGGATGCCATAGGCGTTATCACGGCTCGGGCTCGGACGGAGCGGGTGGGGGAGTGGCAGGGGCCGTGGGCGCGTCGACCTTGAGCTCAGGTGCAGCTACGGCAGGTGCATCGTGCAGCGACGGCGATGCCGGAGCTTCCTCTTTGATGGCAGGCTCCTGGGGTTTGG
Organism: Muribaculaceae bacterium; assembly: GCA_017477555.1. Classification (GTDB taxonomy): domain Bacteria; phylum Bacteroidota; class Bacteroidia; order Bacteroidales; family Muribaculaceae; genus Sodaliphilus. The sequence goes on along the minus strand of JAFUVK010000085.1, from coordinate 2,634 downwards.
GCCCCGCCACACGTGCAGTGTCTTTCTTGGGCTTCTCGGCCACGGCCTCGGCCTCGGCTGGTGGTAGCTCAAGCGCGGGGGTTAGGGTGTCGCGCGTCATTGTGTCGGTCGGCACTGTGTCAGCAGCGACCTTTGTGTCAGGCTGGTTCTCAAACAGCTGTGGCATCTTCAGTGAGCCTGTCAGCGACAGCCATGCCACACCGGCAATCAGTGCCGCCAGAAAGGCATATAGTGTAATCCACTTCCAGTTGATATCGCTCAGTCCCGCCAGCGCCCCCCCCTTTACTTCTTGCATCTGGATGATATAGCTGGCAGGTGCTTCATCGCGGTTCACACTAAGCGCCTTGTGCAGTCCGTCATCCAATTGCTCACTCAGGCCATGGTCTGCGACTACTTGACACAGCTTGTGCCCATCCACACGGTCGGCCAGTGTGATGATGATGACATCGCCTGTGTTGATGTCTTTTAGCAACTCAGCACGCGCCTTGGTGTTGTAATCTTGTATCTGGTCGCGTGAGTCATAGGCTATCTCATGGTTCAGACCCGATATGTGGAGCACACGGCTACGCCCCATCTGTGCCACCAAGCATCCGCCGGGATGCATCAACAGAAATGCCAGGTCAATCGTTTTGTTGCGCTGCCCCAGACTGGTAAGCGCATCTTCAAGCAGGTCGTTAAACATTCCAGGCGACACCTTGCGGTGCTTCTGGAGTTGGCTATTCAACGACTCGACCAAAGCCTCACGCACTGTAACATCGTTAGTGACAACAAATAGTCGGTCATCGCTGTCGGCACTGCCTATGTTGGGCATCGAATAGGTGCCTTCGGGCAAGATGCAATAGGGGTTTCTGATCTGATATTTCATCTTAATGTGAATTATTTAACTTTCTGAAATAGTTAAGACGTTACTTTTTTCGTAGTAGAGAAGTGGGGTATTACGAACCGCCCCCACTACTTTACTCCTTTAACCATCGAAAAGTAGCTACTTCAGAAACTTAATGACAATCTATTGATTGGCGTCTACAGTCCTTATGCGTTAGCCTGCAAATGCACATCCAGCTGCGGGAACGGGAAGTTGAGCCCGTGCTTGGGCAGCTGATTGTAGATCTGCTCATTGATGTCGTACAGCACGGGCCAGTAATTGGCACTCTCGGTCCAACCGCGCACCAGCATCACGATGGCACTGTCGCCCAATTCCTCAAGCTGCACGGTGGGAGTGTAGTCGGGCTTGGGCAACTTCTGCTTAATCTGCTCGGCCTGTGCCGCCTTCCATTCAGCGGCCTTGCTGCGCGAGCGGTGAAAGATGCGCCGCCACCACGACATGCTTTCTGGCTCTTCGGCCACCACCTGGTCGGTGACGGTCTCGCTCTCATGGACCTCGCTCTCATGCTTCACCACGCGCTCGTCGCCATTAAGGATGTCCATAATGGCAGCACGCGCCACAGCCACATCATCTCCATAGGCCAGTGCCACGCGCCACTCGATGCGTCGGTAGCCCTCGGCCGAATAGTTGTTGATGGTTCCCGTCGACAGTCCGCCATTGGGGATGATGATGCGCTCGTTGTTGGGAGTAGTTATTATGGTGTGGAAAATCTGTATCTCCTTGACCGTGCCCTTAAATGAGCCGAACTCAATGAAGTCGCCCACCTTGTAAGGCTTAATGAGCAGAATCAACACACCGCCGGCAAAATTCTGTAGCGTGCCACTCAGCGCCATGCCGATGGCCACACCTGCCGATGCAAAGATAGCTATGAAAGAACTGGTCTCTATGCCCATCACGCCGATAACGGTAATGATGAGCAGGAACAGCAGCGTAATCTTTATGAAGCTCAACAAGAAAGTACTCAACGAGCGGTCTACATCCTTCTTAATCAGCACCGCCAGGAGAATATTATGCAACTTGTTGATAATTAACTTGCCGATGTAGAAAATCAGAATAGCGGCAAGCACCCGCAGGCCAAGCGAGATGAGTTGGCTCGACAGGCTGGTGACCACACCGCTCCAGTCAAAATCTTTTATTCCACCTAACACCTTGTCAGGAGTGAGAGCGGCGATAGAGTCGGGATTGGCTATCGCATCGACATGTTCTTTGGCCGTATTGGTCAAGTTCTTCACCTTATTGGCAGCCACACTGTCGGTTACAGCCGGGGTCTGTAGTAAAATGTTCAATAGTTTCATGCCTACAATTGTTAGAAAAATGCTAACGCTCGGCCATCAGCAAGCAACTGACGAACGAAGCAAGAGCAGAGGGCAAGTTTAGCCTTGCAAGGAGGAAGAAGGCGATAGCCAACCTCGCATGGCACTCGCTTAATCGCATTTTTGGCTGCGAAATTAGCAAAAAACAACCAATCAACCAAATTTTCACCATCTAAAAGTAATGGGTAAGGAAGAAAGGGCTAACGAGGGAAAGCAGCTGCTCCCATTTGGGAAGGGGAAGGGGGGAAGCAGCTGCTCCCCTAAAATAGGGGAGCTGTCGCGAAGCGACTGAGGGTATGACCACCACTGGTCTTCCTGGTTGCGTTCATACCCCACAACCGCTCTTCCAGCGTCAATGGGCTGCGCCTCAACAATGGTCGAGCTAGCGCGGCATTGTTGAGGCGCAGCCCCTTGGTCCCCTTTGGGAAAGGGGAGGGG
>JAFUVK010000084.1 GCA_017477555.1 Muribaculaceae bacterium | reverse complement strand
GGTGTGGGAGGAAAGGGAGCGAAAGCCAAAACTCTCGCTCCCCGACCTACCCGATTTAGCATAAAACTCGGAGGTCAGCGGCGGGTTCTGAACTCGATGGGGGTGATGCCGGTGACGTGCCTGAACACGCGGCTCAGGTGGTGCGGATACTTGAATCCCACGGCATAAGCGATTTCGCTGATCGACTGTTTGGAGCTGATGATAAGGTACTTGACACGCTCCACTACTGCCATTTGGATGTGCTCCTTGGCTGTATGGCCGGTCGACTTCTTGACCAAGTCGCCAAAGTAGTTGGGCGAGAGCGAGAGTTGCTTGGCGCAGTAAGCAACTGTGGGCAGGCCGCGCTCTATGGGCAGGTTGCTGTCGAAGTAGTCCTTAAGCACGACGTTAAAACGGTCAATCAGCAGGTTGCTCGTGTGGACCATACTCTGATATTGGCGAGTGTAGAAACGCATCGAGTAGCTGAATAGCAGCTCGAGAAACGACAAGATGATGCTCCGGCTGCTGGTGTCGATGGGCTGATCAAGCTCCATCGAAAGACCCTCGTAGATTGACTCGACGATGATTTTCTCTTCAGGCTTTAGATTAAGAGCCTGATTCGACTCATAACTGAAGAACGAGTAGTGCTTGAAGCTGGTGGCTAGGGGTGAGTCGTGAATGATGCTGGGATGGAACATAATCAGCAGGCTGCTGCTGTCGCTATCGTTGCCGGTGGGGTTCCCAAAAATCTGATCAGGGGCTATGAATGCCATTGTGGCTTCGCTATATTCATACTTGCTCAGGCCATAGGTCATCGAGCCACTCTCACCCTTGAGAAACACACAGTAGAATGCACAACTTCTCAATTCGGGCTTCACATGAGCCAATTCATCTTTGCCTAGCACAGTAATCAGAGGGTGTTGCATTTTGCAACCATAGTGCTCGCAAAAATCGCTGATTGAGTTTAATCTTATGATTTCCGTTATCATTTTGCTATCAATTTGTGACAAAAGTATAAAATAAGATGACACAGCAATCATGTGTCGGTAAATTGTGTTATGTTTTTAAGAAATATTTGCAGAATACTGTCAATCTGATAGCGAAATGGGTATCAATATGGCTGAATGTGAGAGTTTTTGATGGTTTTAGCGCATTGTTTGGGCGTGTGTGTTAATTGAAAATGGTAAAGCGAATAGGAGGTTTCAAGAGTCTTCACTTACGCCTTTCAGTACCGGGAAAAAGGCAGAATCGCTGAATGGTTACTGTCAATCGTAACTCCATTCAGCGATTCGTTGCTGCTGTCTTCCCAATCCAAAAGGTTGAGCGTTCAGTTAATTAGCCATTGTGTGCATCGTGATGAAAAGGGTCATAGCTCCTGGTCGAGGCCGGTGGCACGGGCTATGTAGTCGAGAAGGTCGAGCTCAGCCGTGTCGGGACCATCGGCATCGATGATGCGCACCAACTGCTGGGCCACAAAACGCTTGGGTTCGGGGGCGAGCTGTTTGACTACCTCCAGGGCATAGTCAAAGTCCATGGCCTTGCCAGCCAGAAAAAGCTCCTGGGTGATGCCCAACTCGCGGTTGATTGTGTTCGACGCAACCAACTCGTCGATGGTGATCACGCGGTCGGCATTGATCATTTCGACTATGAGGCTGACGATGGCCTGCTTCTGGATGTCGGTAAAGTTGACGTTGCTCATGATGTCATGCTTAGGGTTGCGGAGTGAAAACTCATTGGGCAGGGTGGAAAGGTGGTGGGGTAGGGCAATCGTCCGACTCCGAGGCCTGCACCTCTTTCTCTGCTGACTTGGCCGCCTCCGAGGCACGCATAATCTCTTCGGTGCGCGACAGCCATTGGCGCTTGCCGAAGATGCGCTCGGCATCTTCCGTATAGATGACCTCGCGCTCGAGCAGCAAGTGGGCGAGCTGGTGATGCCCGTCGGTATACTGTTCCAGGATGTGTCGAGCACGCTCATACTGACTGTCGATGATGCTCTGCACCTCGGTGTCGATGGTCTGTGCCCGCGTCTCGCTGTAGGGCTTGGTGAAGCCGTACTCCTGGCCGCTCGAGTCGTAGTAACTGATGTTGGGAAGCTTGTCGCTCATGCCATAATACGTGACCATGGCGTAGGCCATCTTGGTGGCACGCTCCAGATCGTTGAGCGCACCGGTGTCGATAAACCCAAGGAACATGTCCTCGGCCACGCGTCCAGCCATCAGCGAGCAAATCTCGTCGAGCAGGGCCTGCTTGGGCTCTATCTGACGCTCTTCGGGCATATACCATGCGGCACCAAGGGCCTTGCCGCGGGGCACGATGGTGACCTTGATGAGCGGGTCGGCATACTGCAGGTGCCAGCTCACGGTGGCGTGGCCGGCCTCATGATAGGCTATCGACTTGCGCTCCTCGTCGGTGATGACTTTCGACTTCTTCTCCAGACCACCGATGATGCGGTCAATGGCATCCATGAAGTCCTGGCGCTGAACGGCCTGCTTCTGACGGCGGGCGGCAATCAGGGCGGCTTCGTTGCACACATTGGCGATGTCGGCACCCGAGAACCCCGGTGTCTGGCGGGCCAGCTGCTCGATGTCCACACTGCCGTCGGTCTTGACATTGCGCAGATGAACCTGGAAGATTTCTTTGCGGTCGGTCAGCTCAGGCAACTCGACATAGATTTGCCGGTCAAATCGTCCCGCGCGCAACAGGGCCTTGTCCAGAATGTCGGCGCGGTTGGTGGCGGCCAGGATAATCACGCCGCTATTGCTGCCGAAACCGTCCATCTCTGTCAGCAACTGGTTGAGCGTGCTCTCGCGCTCATCGTTGCCACCCATGTTGGCGTTGCGGCCGCGCGCCCGGCCCACAGCGTCAATCTCGTCGATAAACACGATGCAGGGAGCTTTCTCCTTGGCCTGGCGGAACAGGTCGCGAACACGGCTGGCGCCCACGCCCACAAACATTTCGACGAAGTCGCTACCCGACATCGAGAAAAATGGAACATTAGCCTCGCCGGCAACTGCTTTGGCCAGCAATGTCTTGCCGGTGCCCGGAGGACCCACAAGCAGAGCACCCTTAGGAATCTTGCCACCCAACTCGGTGTAATGCTCGGGACTCTTCAGGAAGTCGACTATCTCGGCAATCTCAACCTTGGCCTCGGCCAGGCCGGCAACGTCCTCAAACGTCACCTTGCTGGCGTTGTCCTTGTCGAAGAGCATGGCTTTCGACTTGCCCACGCTGAAGATGCCGCCGCTGCCCATGCCACCGCCGCCCATGCGCTTCATGAAGAAGAACCAGAATCCGATGAGCAGCAACACTGGGCCAAAGTACCAGAAGATGGTGCCGAAGTCGCTGCTTGTGTCGTACGACAAGTTCCCCTTGAACTTTCCTTGCGACCTCAAAGCATCAACTTTTTCTTCAAATTTTTCAACAGAACCAATCTTGGTAGAGATTTTGGGCTTGAATCCCTGTTTGGGCTGATATCGGCTGCCGTAAACCACGCTTGCGAGCGAGTCGTTGAGCACAGCCTCGGCGCTCTCCTTATTATATACGACAATATTCTCTACTCCTCCACTGGCTATGTAGCTCTCAAATTCGTTCTGGCTCACCTCCTTGACAAGGCTGTTGTCGCTCATCCAGTAGGCGGCAAGCAGGCCGGCAAAGACCAGAATATACATCCAGTAGATGTTGAACTTGGGAAAAGATGTTTTTTTGTTGTTGTCTGCCATAGTGCTGTTTAGTCAAGGTCGGGGATGGTCGTGATGGGAGCGTCACTCCACAGTTGCTCTAGGTTGTAGCGCGTGCGGAACTCAGGCAAGAAGATGTGCACATAGACGGTGCCGTAGTCCAGGACAATCCATTGCGAGTTCTGATAGCCGTCGTAGTTGTAGGGCCGTACGCCCAGTTTGTTCTCAACATACTCACGGATGCTGTCGGCGATGGCATCAACCTGGATGGGGGTATTGCCGTTGGCGATGACAAAGGCCTGGGTTGGGGCATACTCGATTCCCGACAGGTCAACGGTGGCAATGGAGCGAGCTTTCTTCTCCTGTGCTCCCTCGACGATGGCCTGAATTAGGGTTGCGTTATCAGTAATCTGATTTTTCATTCGTTGCGTTTAATGCGATTAAGGTAATACTTGCAATTGAAACGGCAAAGTTAATCATAAAAGTTCGAAAAGAAAAATATCACTACAAAAATCGTCAAATTAAAACAAAAATAATATGCCCATGCGTGCGATGTGCAAAGATTTTTGTAACTTTGCAGGCTAGAAAAAATTATTCATCAAATATAATAAATAATGGAAGTAAGAGGAAAAATTATCGTCAAGTTGCCGCCGCAGAGTGGCACTTCTAAAGCTGGCAATGCATGGAGCAAGCAGGAGTATGTGCTCGAGACCATGGAAGCCTTCCCCAAGAAGGTGCACTTTGACTTCTTCGGCGAGCGTGCCAACCAGTACCCCCTGGAAGTGGGCGATGTGGTGGACCTGAGTTTTGACATCGACAGTCACGAGTACAACGGCCGCTGGTTCACCAGCATCCGCGGCTGGAAGGCCGAGAAGGTCGACCCCAACGCTCTGGCCGCCCAGAACGCACAGGCTCAGGCAGCCTATCCGGCTGCGCCGGCACCCGCTCCGGCACCTGTTGGTCCCGCTCCGGCACCGGCACCTGCACCAGCCCCTGCTCCGGCACCCGACTTCAGCCAGCCCGCCGAGGGCGACGACCTGCCCTTCTAGGCCGGACCGAAAGTCAAACAAACAAGCGCGTGGAGTCCCGATGGGACCCCACGCGCTGTTTTGCTCAAAGGATAAACAAAATTTTGCACTCCCCTCCGTATCTATTCACCGATTATTCAAACTGATTGTGAGTCGATTGCGAAATCTTGTGCAAATGAGCGCAGTCATGCTTGCATGGACTGCCGAGTGCAGCCAAGATTATCCAAATCTTGTGCAAATGAGCGCAGTCATGCTTGCATGGACTGCCGAGTGCAGCCAAGATTATCCAAATCAGACAACTCCTCTCGTTTCTCAATACACAACAATGCATGATTACTGCTCAACAGTAAG
>JAFUVK010000049.1 GCA_017477555.1 Muribaculaceae bacterium | reverse complement strand
CCGCATCATGGTCGCGCTGCGCCACACCGACAAGCCTGTGGCACAAATCGCCGATGAGATGAACTTTGCCAACACCAGTTTCTTCACCAAGTACTTCAAGCGCATGACCGGACTCACCCCCCTGCAGTGGCGCAACCAGGGCCGGTGACGGAAAGATGCAGCACGACTTGTTTGATTGACCGAAAACCACGGTTGGTTGAAGCACACAGTTGCTTGAATGAAACAAGATTGTAACAGAAGAATATATTGTTAAATCGCTCGTTAAATTAACAAATCAAATGTTTAACTGTTAATTCAACGAGACTATGAAAGCTTCTAGGCTACTATGGATGACACTGCTGGTGATAGTGGCGGTATCATGTGCCAAGGAGGATGACTCATGGCAAGACTTGATGCCACAAGGCGATGGCCCGGGCGGCATGGTTCCCGGCAACGGCACCGGGGTGAATGCGAGCATAGGCGAGCTGACGTCGTTCACCATTGCAGTCGACTCAACATCACTGGCCGAAACCGAGACGATTGACACCAATGACGAAGACTATATTGAGAATAACTCGTTCAGTCAGGTCGTTAATGTTCGCTACGACGGCAACACGGCTACAGTGACCGGCGACACCGACGGTGTGACAATAACCACCGATGGGGCGCATGTCACCGCCACAGCGACCGGCAAGGTGAACTATGTACTCAGCGGCTCGACAAGCAATGGTTCGCTCAAGCTCTATGGCGAGAAAAAACTGGCTATAACGCTCAACGGCGTGAGCATCACCAACCCCACAGGAGCGGCCATCAACAACCAGTGCAAAAAACGCGCTTACATCGTTCTGGTCGAGGGTACAGTCAATACCTTGCGCGATGGCTCGACCTACACCATGACCGATGGCGAGGACATGAAGGCAACACTATTCAGCGAGGGCAAACTGCTGTTCTCGGGCAAGGGGCGGTTGCGCGTCTATGCCAACTGCAAGGCGGGTATCACCAGCGATGACTATGTGCTGTTCCGTCCGGGCAACAACGTGTATGTCCGCTCGACACTGGGTAATGGCGTCAAGGCCAATGATGCCATCTTGGTGCGTGGCGGTGTCATCAACATTGAGGCATCGGCACCGGGAGTAAAGGGGCTGTCGAGCGACGCGCTGGTGCAGGTCGACGGCGGACGCACCACGGTCATCACCACTGGAGACAGCGAGTGGGACAGCGACGAGAAGGACTTGAGCAGCGCGGCGGGCATTAAGGCCGACAGCGCATGCAACATCAATGGAGGAATCATCAACCTGATGAGTACCGGCAAGGGTGGAAAGGGCATCAACTGCGATGACGTACTCACCATCAATGGTGGCAGCCTGCGGGTCATCACCACCGGCGCGCGCCACACCTACGGTAGCACTCGCACCTCGCCCAAGGGCATCAAGAGCGACAAACTGCTGGCCATCAATGGCGGCAATGTGATGCTCCGAACCACCGGCGGCGAGGGAGCCGAGGCCATCGAGAGCAAGACACAGGTGCTCATCGCCGGTGGCACGGTCGAGGCATACGCCTACGATGATGTCATCAACGGCAAGAAAGACGTCACCATCGGCGGGGGCAAGGTGTTCTGCTACTCGTCGAATAACGACGGCATCGACTCTAACGGCACGCTCAACCTGCAGGGTGGGGTAGTGGTATCATTCGGCACAACATCGCCCGAGGACGCGTTTGACACCGACAACGGCACGTTCACCATCACCGGCGGCACGGCCATCGGCATCGGGGGAGGCACATCGTCGCCATCGTCATCCACCAGCACGCAGCCGGTGGTGATGGTGGGCGGCAGCAGTCTGGCAGCAGGCACATACGTCGCCGTGGCGGGCAACTCCGGCAATGTGCTGGCGCTGTTGGTGCCGCGGGCCTATACGCAATATACCCTGCTGGTCACCTCACCCGGCCTCACCAAAGGCGGCACATGCTCAATCACCACAGGTGCGACAGTTACAGGCGGCACCGAATTTGATGGCCTGATTACTGGTGCCGCGGTCACTGGAGGCACCACCCTGTTTAGCGGCACACTGTCGAGCATCGTCACATCGTCGGGTGTGACGGGTGGCATGGGCGGCGGTGGCCAGATGGGGTGGTGACGCATTCAGCGGATGATATAGTTGAACTCGTCGATGTGGGTGATGCCCATCTCGGCGAGTTTCGCTTTGCTCCGAGCGATGTCGTTGGGGGTGTTGTGATTGGGGATGTGGGGCAGACGCACGGTGATACGCTGGGCCATGCCGTCCAGCCGCAGCAGCCATTGCAGGTTGGCTAGCATCTGGGCATTGTCGCAGCCAGTGTAGTCATGATAGATGACGGGATCCAAGTCCTTGATGTCGATATAATAGTGGTCAATGTCGCCTGCCACGCGCTCCAGGTGGTGCCGTGGCACGTTGAGCGAGGTCTCAAGACTGATGCGCCACTCGGCAACCTTCATTGTACAGAATTGATGGATAAACTCGCTGTGCAGTAGCGGTTCGCCGCCACCAAAGCAGATGCCGCCGCCCGTGGCCAGGAAGTAGAGGTTGTCGACCATTACCTGGTCGAGCAGCTGTTGTGGGCTCAGTGTCGCCACAGCCCGTTCAGGGTCGTGGCACTGGTCATTCAGACAGTACTTGCACCGCAGTGGGCAGCCACTGAAGGCCACAAGCGTTGTCACCCCCTTGCCGTCGGTGGCAAGGCGGTGCCGGTTGATGCCGATGAAGGGAGCCGTCATCAACGTGTGCGCTGGTCGCGGTTGTCCTCGGGGTCTTCTTGTTGCATCACACCGTCAATCTCGACGGGCTCTTGCTGCTCTATCCCCTCGGGCGGTGGAGCAATTACATCGCCCTCGAGCATTTCAATCGAGTCGGTGTCGCACACCACAGCTGGCGCGTTAGGATTCTCGACCATGCCCGCTGTCTGTAGGGGATGTGAACAGCTGTTGCACGATACCAGCGAGGCCACGCCCAGGCTCAGGCCGGCGATGGTGACGGCCTTGCCCAACGACTGACGCAGACGCAGCTGCCCCTCGAGCCAGCGCATTTCGCTCTCGCAGGCCGGGCACGTGCCCGCACAGTCGCCCTCGTGGTGGCACTCACGCGGTGTGTAGTCAATCTCATTGGCCCGGGCAATCTCGATACGGACTCCCTTCAGCGTCTCACAAATATGCTTTCCTCGTTTCATATCATTGTTTTTGTGGTTGGAAATAGATTGGCAATGTATATCTCATTTTAACAACTTTCCCATTATATACTGCTGGTTTGAATCGGTGAGGAAGAGATTTGATGGCATTGATGACACAACTATCTGCTTCCATATTAAGAGTTCGGACTATCTTAATGGAATCAATGCTCCCATCGGTGTCAACAAGAAATTGGGCAATGACCTTCCCTGTCAGTTCTACTTGATTGCCATTTATACCATGTATTAGGTCTTTTAATAAAGCAGCATTTCCGCCAGGATATTGAGGGGGAGTTGGTGAGTTGCCAAAAATTTCGTTTCCCGTTCCTCTAGGAATGATTGTTGAGTCGGTTGAAAGATTCCCCATACCGGCATATTTAGTCTCAATGGAGTTGCAGCTGTTTGATGTTGAATCAATGGTCGTCAAAGGTAGCAACACTTCACAACACTCGCAATCACTAACTTGTTTGCTGGGCTGAGGGTATGTGCCAGTCTGTGAGGCTTGGGCTGAATGTGTGCACGATGCCAGCGAGGCCAGTCCCAGGCTCAGGCCGGCGATGGTGACGGCCTTGCCCAACGACTGACGCAGGCGCAGCTGCCCCTCGAGCCAGCGCATTTCGCTCTCGCAGGCCGGGCACGTGCCCGCACAGTCGCCCTCGTGGTGGCACTCACGCGGCGTGTAGTCAATCTCATTGGCCCGGGCAATCTCGATTCGGACTCCCTTCAGCGTCTCACAGATTTGTTTCCCTCGTTTCATAACTCTGTAATTAGCATCAGTTAAAGTACTTGCGAATGTAAAAGTATAAGAAGCATCCTGCGAATTGCAAGCCAAAAATAATTTTTTTCAATAACGCAAAAAATAAATAAATATTGCACGAACCCTTGTTATCCGATAAACAGAAGAATAAATCCAATAGCCACCGCCATCATCGCAAAAATGGCAAGAGGCTTATACCATTTATTGGGAAGGAGCTTGCGCAAATAATAAATGATAATAGCAAATGAGTGAATGATTGCTGCAATACACATGAATGCCCACCAAACCAATGAAGTTCCCCCGTCGCTGTGATTCACCAGCATAAATGCAAGGAAACTCTCATAGATTAAGAAAGCCACAAAATTGACCATAAAGGTTCCTTTACTATGCCTCAATAACGATAGAATGAACAGTAGGCAGATTATCAGTAACGAGCCTAATATGATGGAGTCTTCAGACATAATAAAAAGCAGTTAACGAGATTTCAACGAAAAAAGCAGAAAACCAACTCACTACGGCATCATCGCTTGTAGTCATTTGGTTATGAGATAGGCCGTCAGCATTACACTCGTCAGGATAAGCATTGCCGGTATCATAGCAAGTGTAACTGTATTCATGGGCTGACGGTCGTGACCATAGTGAGCCATAATGGCTGCACATCGGCGGTCATTAAAGTGATAGCCCAAAAACAAAAGCACGGCCATCAATAGAATAATCTCAACATAAACAGGAATGCCAAGCCCATACAATACGGAAAGTATTGAGATGGTTAAATAATAATACAAGCCGACACCTCCCATTCGAGGGTTGTGATTATACCGAGCACACAACTCATACTCGTACCAAATTCTGTCGAAGACGTTGAATCGAAAACCTTGAGTCAATCCTTGACGATGCTTCTGTTCGCGTTTGAGCAGTCGCTCGTAGTCATGTCTGGGGTCAGCACCCGACTCTGACTTGACCCATAGCAGAAACTGCTTGTTCTTGGCATTGAGCCGCGGCATCACCGCTTGCAGCACCTTCCAGTCATAGCACTTGATGCGATAGTCAGGACGATGGGTAAGCACCTCAGACCGGAATTCACGAATATGATCATTCGGTGCCTTCAATGTCGAGAGGACTTGTTCAAAGGCCGCTTCAAACTCATCTTCTTCTACCGGCAGACGGTCGAAAATCTCATTGGCACTCAGCCACACTTTGCCAGCGTGGTAGCGATAGGCAAAACTGCGTGAGACCTCATTGTCAAGCCCCCGTGGATACTCAGTATATTTCCTTATCTCATATTCCTTGTCCATCTCGATTGGGGATTAGTGCTCAATCACGATGAGCGAGTCGGCTTGGGTGCGCGCTTGCAGCCATTGTTGCAGGCGGTGGCGGTCGGTGGCAGTCAAACGCCCGGCATTGCCGGTCTGCACCAGTGCCACGACGACCGACTGTGGCGCAAGGGTGTCGGTGCTGGCTATGGACATGGGCGACAAGCCGATGGACTCAACAGTGGGGTAGAGGGCCTTGACTTCTTGGCTCACATCGGCCGACATAGCCTCGTAGCGGGTGTAGCCGGCCAACCGCTGCTGCAGGGCGGCAATTTGTGCCAGTTGTGCCTGTAGCTTCTGATTGTTGTCGTGGATGGTGTGGTTGAGTCGGCCCAGCTTGAGCAGGCTGTCGGTCTGCGTGCCCTGGATGATGTTGAGGCGATAATGCTCCAGGTCGTAGAATTGCATACGCGACTGGGCGGTGTCGCGCTTGGCGGGCGAGATTTCGCGCCCCACAGCCACCACATGGAGTGTGTGCGTCGAGCGGTCGGGGGTGCTCGAGAGAATCTGAGTGCCGTCTTGGGTCAACTCCTTGCTGACAAATTGCTTGATATCGCGGCCAAAGATGCTCCGCTCCACGATGTTGAAGGTCATGATAGCCGCCGGAATCATGGTGGCCAACACGATGGCTGTGATGATGTTGCGGGCTTTGTGCGCACGGGCCGGCGACACAAACTCGCGCTGGTGGAACTTGAGCAGCCGCACCCCAAAGAAGGTGGCAAGGCAGATAAAGACGGTGTTGATAAAGAAAAGATAGAACGCCCCCAGAAAGTAGAGCCAATGTCCGGTGGCTAAACCATAACCGGCGGTGCAGAGTGGGGGCATCAGCGCAGTGGCGATGGCCACACCCGGGATGACATTGCCCTTGCCGCGAGTGGCCAAGGCGATGATGCCCGCGGCACCGCCGCAGAAGGCGATGAGCACATCGTAGAGCGTGGGCGACGTGCGGGCCAGCAACTCACTCTGCGCCTCTCCCAGTGGCGAAATCATGAAGAAGCACATGGCGGTGAGCACACTGATGAGCGTGGCCACCCCGAAGTGCTTGGCCGACCGTCGCAGCAGGTCCAGGTCGTTGATGCCCACGGCCAGGCCCATGCCGATGATGGGTCCCATCAGTGGCGAGATGAGCATGGCACCGATGATGACCGCAGTCGAGTTGACGTTCAAGCCCAGCGACGCAATCAGGATGGCAAAAATCAGCACCCACAGGTTGGCACCGCGAAACGCCACACTGCTGCTGATTTGCTCAATGGTCTGCTGCTCATCTTCCTTGTCGGGCTGCAGATTGAAGTACTCCTTGACTCGGTCCCAAAACGTCATCTTGTTTCAGTTTAGAATTAAGAATGGGAGCTATTACCTGTTGTCCCCTTTCAGGGCCACTGCTACTTTGCATCAAGGGACAACTGGTATATAGCGCCTTTAAGAATTTGAACCGCTGTGCAGACAGATCGTCATTCTTAATTGTTAATTACTCTGCTGTACTGTGAGTACTCACAGCCGAAACGCTCAACCAGGATGTTGTCGAGCTCGTCGGCCTTGAGGGCCAGCTGCACCAGGTTGTCGCTCACCTGCTGCGCCACCTCGTCGCTCATGTCGGTCACATCGGTGATGTGCTGGCGGTAGAGCAGGTAGATGTCGCGGTCCTCGATGCCCATCTTGAACGGGCCGAAGTCCTCGCTGAGCATATATTCGAGCACGGGCAACACGTTCTTTTTGGGCAAGAGGTTGCTCTGGCACACGGCGAAGAGGTAGTCGTTGTCGTAGACAAAGATGCGTATCTCGGCCGAACCCTTGTGGAACCGCCACGACTCCTCGCCGTTGCGCGCCACCACGGGGTTGATGCCCAGGCGCTCGATGGCCCTCTCGCAGAAGATGGCCAGTGGCGAGAGCTCATGCTGGTCAAACACTCCGTCGGGCAAGCGCTGTCCGCAGGTGGGGCAGAACTCTTGGTTCTTCTCTTCGTTGGCAATGAGGTCTTCACAGCTGTCGCACTGCACCTGAAACTTGTTGCGGTCCACCTTGTCGACCGACTGCAGCAGCTGCTTGAGGTCCTCGATGCGGATGCCGAAGCCCATATTGTCGGCATCGGTGAACTTAGCCACAGTGACTGCTGCCACCTCGCCGGCCTCGTTGAAGATGGGGCCGCCCGAGTTGCCGGGGTTGACGGGCGCATCGATCTGCACATAGTAGCGTCCGTCCATAAGCTGCTTGGGCGACGAGACGGTGCCCTCGGTGACAGTGAACGGCATGCCGTAGGGATAGCCGGCCACCTTCATCTTGTCACCATAGGTGAGTGCGTCGTCGGCGGCGAGCGTCAGCTCGGGCAGGTCGCTGAAGTCGTCGTCCACGGCCAGCAGAGCCAGGTCGACGGTGGTGTTGACCACCACCACCTTGGCAAGGTGGGCAATCTTGTTGTGGTCGTGGATGGCGACCTCGTGGAAGCCTTCGACCACATGGTTGTTGGTCACAAACAGGTTGAGCGACTTGAGGTAGAAGCAACTGCCCGAGCCGCCCGAGTGTTTCACCTGAAACACAGCTTTGAATATATCGGGATTAAACATCGATTTCTAATTTAGTTGTTAGTGTTAGTTGTTAGTTAGTTCTTAGTCTAGAAACTAACTAAAGTCTAAAATCTATCTACTCCACTACGGGCAACTGCTCCTCACCATCCTCTGCCGCTTGCTCGTCGCTGTCCTCAAAGTTGTCATCGTCCATCAGGTAGTCGATGGTCTCGAGCAGAGCAAAGGCCGCCTCCTTAAAGGGCTTGTCGCTGGCCTTCTTCAATCCCTCGGCAAGCACGGCATTGATCTCATCGGGGATATCATACTCATAGAAGAGGCGATAGATGACATAAAGAAGACGCAATGCGCTCTGTTCGTAGTCTTTGAACTGCACACGTTCGAGCGAAGCTTTAAACACATCGGCCAGCTTCTTTTGCAGCGTCTGCAGCGTGCCGCGCAGGTTGGGCGAGGCCAGGATTTCGACATGATAGAGGTCATGAGCCAGATCTTGCTTGCTGATGGCCTGAATCTCGCGCAAGGCGGTGACTCCTTTCTTCATCTGGTCGAGGATGGGGATGTCGTCCTGGCTCAACTCACCGATGGTGCGATTGATCTTGTTGAGCAGCATGCCCTGTGGGCTGGCCATGTAGTAAATCTGGCAGATGGTGGCGGCCAGCAGCTGCATGGCGTAGCCGTAGAAGCGCTGGCGGCTATACTTCTCGACACCTTCCAGTGCCTGGCGGCACAACGTCTGGATGCCGTCGTAGATATAGTCGACCTCCTGTGGCTGGTAGGGCATGACGTGCGGCGTGTAGCAGCGCTTGGCTCCAAATTTCTCGCAGAACTCGTCGTCATAGCGGTCGCCCACCATGCAGATGTTGCGCAAAACGGTAAAAATCTTGTAGGGGTGACACTGCTTGGTTGAGCAACGATACTCGATGCGCAGCTTGTCGCCAGTGAGTACAAAGCGCGGCAACATCAGGCGGCTGGAGTTCATCTCGGCCACTTGACGCAACATGGGCAAACGCTGGTCGTCAGGCACCAACAAGAAGTCACTGTAAATGTACACCTCATCGTCGCTCAGCAGGATGTCAACCATGATGGAGCCGTGCGGGATGTGCAGTGCGGTGCCCTCGGCGTTGCCATACTTCTGGCGTAGCTCGGGGTTGAAAAAGTCGATGAGACGCAGCAGCGACTCGCGGGTCTTTCCGGCCTCGTAAAGCTCGACGCACTCGTCGACAATGTCGTTGTCGGCCTTGCTCTGCGTCGATTTGATGATGGGCTCGTAATAGGGGAGGGTATGCTTCATAATTTATAAAGTTCTTAGTTGTTAGTTAGTTCTTAGTTTTTAGTTGTCAGTTGTTGCCCCGACTAACAACTAAAGTCTGAAATCTAGAAACTCAGTTCATGCGGTTCTTGTAGTCCTGGTAGGTGAACTCGCGCATCACCACCACGGCACCGTCGCTGCGCTCCAGCACCAGCGAAGGGTGCTGGATGCCGTTGAACATGTTGGTCTTTACAGTGGTGTAGTGGTTCATGTCCTCGAAGGTCAGCCGGTCGCCGGGCTTAAGCGGCAGGTCGAAGCTCCAGTCGCCCACATAGTCGCCGCTCAGGCACGAGTTGCCCCCGATGCGGTAGGTGGGGCGCGCTGGGTCTACTTCGTCTAGTGCCTGGGTGATGCGGGGTTTGTAAGGCATCTCCAGACAGTCGGGCATGTGACAGGCAAATGACACATCGACAATGGCCGTCGTGATGCCGCTGTTTTCGACCACATCGACCACGGTGGCCTCGAGGTCGCCCGTCTGCCAGCAAAACGCGCTGCCGGGCTCGAGGATGACCTCAAGGTTGGGATGCCGCTGCTTGAATGCCTTGAGTAGGCTGATCAGGTGCGCCACATCATAGTCGGCGCGTGTCATCAGGTGGCCGCCACCCATATTCAACCACTTGAGCTGTGGCAGGTAGTGGCCAAACTGCTCTTCGACTGCCTTTAGCACCAGAGCCAGGTCGTGAGAGGTCGACTCGCACAAAGCATGGAAGTGGAAGCCCTCAATGCCGTCGGGTAAGTCATTCAGCCTGTCGGCGGTCACGCCGAAGCGCGAACCCGGACAGCATGGGTTGTAGATGTCGGTCTCGATGACCGAGCACATGGGGTTGATGCGCAGGCCGCAGCTGATGCGATGAGCACCGGCGGTGGCGTTATGGCGTGCTATGCGGTCTTGAAAACGACGGAACTGGTCAACCGAGTTAAACGTGATGTGCGAGCTGCCGCTCATGAACTGCTCGATGGTCTCGTCGGTGTAGGCTGGGCAGTAGGTGTGTGCTAAGCAGTCAAGCTCATCATTGGCCAGCAGCATCTCGTTGACCGAGCTGGCCGTCGAGCAGATGCCATACTCACGGAAGATGGGGAACGTGCGCCACAGGGCGTTGGCCTTGAAGGCCATGATAATCTTCACCCCAGCCTCACGGCTCACACGCGTGATCAGGTCAAGGTTGCGCCGCAGCTTCTGCTCGTATACAATATAATAGGGTGTCTTGAGATTCATAAGCACAAAGTTAGCACTTTTTGTGCAATTGCATGACACTTTCAGCGTTTTTTTCAACTTTTCACTTTTTTTTGTTTTGTGGGACGATAAACATTCCTTAATTTTGCCAAAAATTTGGAAACAAACCAAAAATGGGAAATTTTACTGACTACCGCCTGCCGCTGGAGGCGTTTCAATCACAGCGCACACCTTTTTACTATTATAACTTGCAACTGTTGCACGACACGCTCGAGGGCATCAACCGCCTCACAACCGATGTGCCCTATCGCGTACACTATGCCCTAAAGGCCAATAGCAACCCGCACCTGCTTGCCATCATCGCACAAGCAGGACTGGGTGCCGATCTGGTGAGTGGAGGCGAGTTAAAGGCAGCCCTGGCGGCGGGATTCGCCCCCGAGCGGATGGCTTATGCCGGCGTGGGGAAGACCGACTGGGAAATCAGGCTGGCATTGGAGCATGGCGTAGGCTGTTTCAACGTCGAGTCGATGCCTGAGATGGAGGTTATCGGTCAGCTGGCTCAGGAGCAGGGATGCACGGCATCCATAGCCATTCGGGTTAACCCCGACATTGATGCGCACACGCACCGCTACATCACCACAGGTACGGCCGACAATAAGTTTGGCATCGCCATCGAACAACTGCCACACGTCGTGGAGCGTGCGCTGACCATGCCGGGAGTGCGTCTGCGCGGTCTGCACTTCCACATTGGTTCGCAACTGACCGACATGAAACCATATGTTATGCTATGCGACACGGTCAACCGCCTGCAGGACTACTATGAAGCACGTGGGGTGCGGTTTGAGCTCATCAACGTGGGCGGCGGACTGGGCGTGGACTATAACGAGCCCGACGCGCATCCCATCGCCGATTTCGACAGCTATTTCGGCGTCTTTAAACGACATCTGCGGTTGCGGCCGGGGCAAGAGTTACACTTCGAGCTGGGGCGCTCGGTGGTGGCGCAGTGCGGTTCGCTGATTACCCGCGTGATCTACGTCAAGTCGGGGCGCAACAAGCGCTTTGCCATTGTCGATGCCGGCATGACCGACCTGCTGCGCCCCGCGCTCTATGAGGCCCGGCACCTGGTGCAGAACCTGTCGTCGACCGCCTTGGCATGCGACACCTACGACGTGGTGGGCCCCGTGTGCGAGTCGAGCGATGTCTTTGCCCACGACTGCACCCTGCCGCTCACACAGCGCGGCGACCTCATCGCCTTGCGTTCGGCTGGGGCTTACGGCGAGTCGATGGCCTCGACCTATAACTTGCGTTCACTGCCTGGTACACTCTTTTAGCTATCTCATGTGCGAGTTGATTAATAATTGATAATTGAGCATTGTTCATCGTGAGGCATCCAGGCATGCCACACCCATGTGCATCGAGCAATGTTTCAGCTAAACTTGTAACTTTTCAATACAAAAACAAGCGAAAAAGTCGATTTTTTTTGAAAAATCATCAATAAATTTTGGCGTATCAAAAAAAATGCCTATCTTTGGGGTTCAAACTTTTTTGGGCATGGTGAGAACCTTGCAGAACTCTAAAACTTGTTATTATGGAATCGCGTGAACAGATGTCCGGACCGGTCAATGAAATCGAGAAGGACGTAACCTTGAACTCTGAGCCTGCAATCGAAGCAGGTGAGGCAGAAGTGAGAAATGAACAGAACAATGAACAAGCCATCGTCGCACAACCAGTCGACGAAGCCCAGCCTATGGTAGCTGCTCAGCCGGCCGATGAGCTGGCGCTTGACGATGACGCGCAGCCAGCCGATGAGGCATTGCCCACAGGATATGCCATCATGGACAAGGCGCAGCTGGTAGAACGGTTGGAACAGGTGGTGCAGCAACCGGTGGAGACCATTCGTGGCGAGGTGGCGGCCATCAAGGCAGCTTTCTATGCCCTGCGCAAACAAGAACTCGCCGCCGAGCGCGACGACTTCCTGGCGCGCGGCAACGAGGAGTCGGCCTTCGCACCACGTGACGACGAGTACGAAAGCCGCGTCAAGGAGTTGCTCGAGCTGGTAAAGCAAAAGCGAGCCGAGTACAATGCGGCGCAAGAGGCCATCAAGGCCGAGAACCTGCACAAGAAGCGCGATATCATCCGGCAAATAGAGGAAATCACCAGCGACCCCGACAACATCAACCGCCAGTTCCCCAAGGTGCAACAGCTGCAACAGGACTTCAAAGCCGTGGGACAGGTGCCCGCCCCCGACGAGACCGAGGTGTGGAAAGCCTATCAGCTAGCCGTCGAGAAATTCTACGACCTGCTTAAGATTAACAAGGAGCTGCGCGACTACGACTTCAAGAAGAACCTCGAGATCAAGCAGGCCCTCTGCGCCGACGCCGAGGCACTCGACGACGAGAACGACGTGGTCAACGCCTTCAAGCGCCTGCAAGAGCTGCACAACACCTGGCGCGAGACAGGCCCCGTGGCCAAGGAGCTGCGCGAGGAGCTGTGGGCACGGTTCAAGACCGCTTCGGCCGTGATCAACAAGAAGTATCAGGCATTTTTTGAAGAGCGCAAACAGCGCGAGAAAGAAGCAGCCGATGCCAAGCTCCAGCTGTGCGAGGAAATCGAGGCCATCGACATCGACAAGATAAACACCTACAGCGAGTGGGACGAGAAGACCAAGGTGGTCATCGGCCTGCAGGAGCGCTGGAAGCAGCTGGGCTTCGCATCGCGCAAGGTCAACACACAGCTCTACCTGCGCTTCCGCACCAGCTGCGACAAGTTCTTTGCGCGCAAAGCCGAGTTCTACAAGAAGAACAAGGAGATGTTTGCTGCTAACCTAGAGCAGAAAATCAAGCTCTGCGAGCAGGCCGAGGCCCTCAAGGACTCGACCGAATGGCGCAAGACCACCGACGCCCTGGTGGCACTGCAGCGGCAGTGGAAGACCATCGGCCCCGTGGCCAAGCGCCACAGCGATGAGGTGTGGAAACGTTTCATTGCTGCCTGCGACCACTTCTTCGAGCAGAAGAAGCAGCAGTTCCAGGACGTGCATGCCGTGGAGCGTGACAACCTCAAGGCCAAGCGCGAGGTCATCGCGGCCATACGCCAGGCCACAGAGAGCGGCGACAGCCAGGCCGCTGCCCAGACCGTGCGTGAGCTGATGACGCGCTGGAGCACCATCGGGCACGTGCCCTACCGCGACAAGGACAAGGTCTATGCCGAGTATCGCGAGGCGGTGGACCAGGCCTTCGACAAGCTCGACATGAAGGGCACACGCGCCACCCTGGCCAGCTATCAGAGCACCATCAGCCAGTACAGCGGCACCGACAAGATGTCGCACGAGCGTGAGAAGCTCGTGCGCGACTACGAGAAGAAGTGCAGCGAACTCAAGACGTTTGAGAACAACATGGGCTTCTTCAACGCGCAGAGCAAGAGCGGCAACTCGCTGGTCAAGGAGATGGAGCGTCGCATAGGGCGCATCAAGGACGAGATTGCGCTGCTCGAGCAGAAAATCAAGCTCATCGACGAGCGCGAGGCATAGCGCCCATCAGGCACACTCGCTCACTGTCAACCCCTCCCCTGCAAGCCACCCTGGGGGAGGGGAATTTCTACTATATAGCCTTGGCACCCAACACAGTTTTTATCACCCCTTAACACTGATGACCGACCAGCAAATCAAACTCCAGGCACTGCAAATGCTCAAAACATTCTTTGGCTATCAGAGATTCTATCCCCAGCAATGGCAGGTCATAAACCACGTGATGCATGGCCACGATGCCGTCGTGCTCATGCCCACCGGCGGTGGCAAGTCGATGTGCTACCAGATTCCGGCGCTCATCAGCCAGGGATGTGTTATCGTCGTTTCGCCGCTACTGGCGTTGATGAAAGACCAAGTGGACGCCCTCCGAGCCAACGACATCCCCGCTGCCGCCGTCAATAGTCAGCAGAGCGACACCGATAATCGCACCATCATCGAACATGTGTACAACGGGCGCATCAAGCTGCTGTACATATCACCCGAGAAGTTGCTGGCCGAGATGGAAACCTGGTCGCAACACCTGCAAGTGTCGCTAATCGCCATCGACGAGGCTCACTGCATCTCACAATGGGGGCATGACTTCCGACCCGAGTACACCCGTCTAGGCGAGGTCAAGCAGCGCTTCCCACAGGTGCCTATCATGGCCCTTACCGCCACAGCCGACCGTCTGACGCGTGAGGATATCCGACACCAGCTGCACATCGATGATGCCACCATTTTCGAGACATCGTTCGACCGTCCAAATATCACACTCAACGTAGTGGCCGAGTCGACAGCACGTCAGAAGCTGAGCCGCATTGTGCGCTTTCTGAAGCGACACCAGGGACAAAGCGGCATCATCTACTGCTTGAGCCGCAAGACCACCGAGACGGTGGCACAGCAGTTGTGCAAGTTGGGATATAACGCACAGCCATTCCATGCCATGTTGCCAACGCAGCGCAAGATGACCGTTCAACGCGACTTCGTCAACGATGACCTGCCCATCATTTGTGCTACAGTTGCTTTCGGCATGGGCATCAACAAGAGCAACGTGCGCTGGATTATCCACTACAACATGCCGCAGAACATAGAGCGTTACTACCAAGAAATCGGAAGGGCCGGACGCGACGGTATGCCGGCCGAGGCGCTGATGTTCTACTCATTCAACGACGTGGCTACCCTCACCAGCTTTGCCCAGCAGTCGGGACAGGCTCGCGTCAACATGGAGAAGCTTCATCGCATGCAGCAGTTCTGTGAGTCGACCGTCTGCCGCCGTCGCATTCTGCTTAATTACTTCGACGAGACCTTCGACCATGACTGCCACAACTGCGACGTGTGCAGCGACCCACCCGAACGCTTCGACGGAACGATGCTGGCACAGATGGCGCTCAGTGCCATCAAGCGTGTAGAGCAGCGCGAGGGGATGACCATGATTGTCGACATACTCAAGGGCTCAAGCAAGGCCGAACTGACCCTGGCCGGCTACCACCGTCTCAAGACCTATGGGGTGGGGCGCGACCTGACTTTCCGCCAATGGAACGCCTACATGTTGCAAATGCTGCAGATGGGGCTGTTCTACATCGCGTATGAGGAGGGTAGTCACCTCAAGCTCACTGAATACGGCACAAGAGTGCTGTACGACAAGACCGGACAAGAGCGCGTCATGTTGTCAAAGTACGACCCGCATGCGTTTGAGTCACGTCAGGCCGCCCAAGCTCGGCAGAAGACCATCGTGCCCAGTGCTGAGCTGGTCGACAAGCAGCTGTTTGAGGAATTGCGGCTCACGCGAACTGCGCTGGCGCGTGCGCAGGGCATAGCTCCTTATCTCATCTTCAGCGACAAAGTGCTCACTGTCATGGCGCAACAGAGACCCACCACCTTCGCCGAGTTTGCGATTCTTTTCGGCGTGGGTGAGACCAAGGCCAAACGATACTGGCGCCCCTTTACCGACACCATCCGCCGCTATCTCAACAGCAACTAAGTTGAAGTGGTGCAGCATTGTCTGCTGCTCTGTTTCGTGCAATCCCGCATTGTCCAGTCAAGTTGGCATCTCCCCATTGCCGTTTTTTGGGGGTATCGAGAAGCAAGTAGCAAGAAAGAGGCAACAACCCTGTTTCTTGCTACTTGCTTCTCGTTTTCTGTTTTGCGGAGTAACACTGGTAACTCCTGGTTATGGTGTGTAGAGGACGGTGATGTGGGTGTCGCGGGTCAAGTGGTTGACGAATGTGTCGAACTGGTCGGAGGTGAGCTCTTCGAGCAGGCGTGTCAGGTCGGTGTGTATGTCACGTTCCAGCGCTCGATTGCGCAGTACATTCACCCAGTAGGCATTGGTGGCCACATCGTCGGCATGCTGGCGAAGCATCATCTGCTTGACCTTGCCGAATAGCTGATCGGACACGCCACGGCTGGCAATCAGCTCGATGGCCTGGTTGAGCATGAGCAGTGACGAGTCCACAGCGTGCGGCTTGCAGGCATACTGAAGTTGCAGCGACCATCGCGGCTGGGTACGCAACAGCTGCGTTGTGGCCTGAACTCCGTAGGTGAGTTGGTGTTCCTCGCGTAGCACGGCATTAACCACAGCCTCCACCACATGACCATAGAACAGCGTCAACAGCTCGTGCTCAAGACTCCACTCCATGGGGCCTGACTGAGTAATCTGTATCATTGCACGCTCGGTGGCCGGTGGTGCCTGGACGGTGACGGTGCGCTCGCCCGGCACCAGGAGGATGGGATGCGCCGGCTCGAGGGCCGGCTGGTTGTCGATGGCATGCAGTGAGCCTATGTAGCGCTGTGCCAGTGCGGCGACGGTGTCGACGTCGAGGTCACCGGCAAAGATGTAGGTGAACTGGTCGGGGCGTGCCACATGCTGGCGGTAGAGCTGCATGAGCGAGTCAACTTTGATGTGGGCGAGTTGCTCCAGGCTGGGCATCATCACGGCAGGGTTGTGGCCATAGTGTGCTACGGCTATCGAGTCGGCCAGCCGTGCGTCGGGCTTGCCTTGTTGCTGCTCGATGAGCGACCGCTGCCAAGCCATTACCGCCTCAAAACTCTGGCTGTCGGGCTCCAGGTCGGTAAAATAGAGGTGAATGAGCTGCATGAGCGTCTCTAGGTCGGCGGTGGCCGCGCTGCCTTGCAGGTCGTGGCAGTCTTCGCCCAGCGTGAACGACAGGGCCACCTGCTTGCTGGCAAGCAGGGTGCGCAGCTGGCTCTGCGTGAACCCTCCTAGCCGGCTCTCCTCGACCACTGCCTCAAGCACCTGAAGCTCTGTGGCGCGTGTACTGTCGTGTGCCCACCGTCCGCCGCGAGCCACGGCGTCAAACAGCACCTCGCCGGCCTTGAGCGTGTCGGGTCGAATCACCACTTCAGCACCTCCCTCAAGCACAAGCGTGGTGGTGCCCAGGTCGCTGTCGTAGTGGCGCGAGACGATGGCCGCCGGCTCTGGGCGGTAGGCCATGAGCGACGGAGCATCGACCGCCTGCGCCTGATAAGGCTCGACCTGGGCATGAAGCGCTGTGTCGAAGACTTGTTGCAGCTGGGCAGTGGTGGGATAGGCCTCGTTGTCAGGCCCGGCAATGAGCAGGCAGGCATTGTCGGTGCTCACCCAGTGCTGCACGTGCCGGTTGACATCGGCCAGCGTGATTCGCTCCAGAGCGTCGAGCGAGAGTGCCACCTCTTGGGTGACACCGGGAATATAACTCCCACACATGAAGTGGTCGATGTACTCGTCGACATAGTCGGCCGAGTGATGCTGGTCGACCTGCTGGGCATACTGCCGCAGATTGGCCGAGAGTGCTGCCCGTGCCTGCCGCAGTTCGTCATCGGTGAATCCGTGCAGAGCCATGCGCCGAGCCTCGGTGAGCAGTTGCTGGACGGTTGCCTGCACCTGTGCAGACTTGCTCGTGGCGGTGAGTGCGAATGCCTCTTTGCTGCGCGTGACCAGGAAGTGGTCGTCGCTGGCCTGCACATAGTTCATGGGCGACTGGGGCTGGCGCATGAGCTGATTGAGCCGCTGATTGAGCATGTACAGTGCCAGCGATTTGCACATGTTCTGCTCGAGATGCCGCATGGTGCCGCGCTCGCTACGGGGCAGACCGTCGTGCTTGAAGTATAGGCTGACCATGGTGGCGTCGGCCTCGGGGTCGGTATAGATTACGGTGCGCAATCCCTTGTGGTCGGGCAGAGAGAGGTCGACTGTGGGTGCCGGGTCGATAGGAGTTGGCATCACGCCGAAGATGCGGCGCACTTTTCGTTCGAGCAAGGCTGCGTCGATATCTCCCACTACGATGAGCGCCTGACGGTCGGGTCGGTACCAGCGATGGTAGAACTCCTGCAGCTGGCTGGTGGTGGCTGTCTCTACCACTTGTGGCAGGCCGATGGGCAGGCGCCCGGCATAGCGGCTTCCGGCCAGGAGCTGCGACAAGGCTTGCTCCTGCAGGCGCAGGTGCCATGCACTCTTGGCGGTGCGCTCGTCGTGGATGATGGCGCGCTGCTTGTCGATGTTCAGGCTGTAGAGCGACAGGTTGCACGACAGGTCGCGCATCACATAGCGCACAGAGTCGAGCATCGACTGACGCGACGGGGGCACAGT
>JAFUVK010000083.1 GCA_017477555.1 Muribaculaceae bacterium | reverse complement strand
GGAGGCCAATCACGCGGCACGCCGCGTCCCTACCTTGCTGCTACTCAACCCCTCACCTAAACTCTCCCCTGCCAGGGGAGAGGGACTCGCTGCCACCCTTCCCCAGCCAGGGAGGCCAATCACGCGGTGTCCCTACCTCGCTGCTCGGCCGGGCTGGGTAGCGTGTTCTGCGTTTAAGGAGAATGAAATGGCCGCCTGGCATCACAGCCAGGCGGCCATTATAAATTATAAATTCTGAATTACCTCACTTCCTTGGTTGTGCGCGTGGTGCCGTCGGCCAGGGTGGTCACCACCACGTTGACACCCATCCAGGGGCGAGTGCTCACCTGGCCGGCCAGGTTGACGTAGCGCACGGCGGTCACCGCCGGCTCGGCCTTCACGTTGTAGACACTGGTGACTACGCCGGTGGGCGTGTAAGTCGTGGTCATCCGCTTCTCGGCAATGACCCATTCCGCCTCGCCGGCGGCACGGCGTGGTGCGCCCTGCGTTGTGGTCACGCCATCCTTGGTGCCATACACGCGTATCACATACTCGACCTCAAATGGCTCGACGCCGTCGGCCTCAATGTCCAGAGCACCAAATTGATCCCACACGATGATGGGGAAGCTCTGACCCATGTACAGTGGCACATCAGGTGCATCGGGAGTGCCGATGGCTTCGCCTTTCTCTTGGTCGTTGTCGTCGTTGTCCTTTTCGTAAAGCACACAGCGGCGGGTCTGGTCGAGCCTGAAGGCATACTCGCTGCCCCTGGCTTTCCACTCGTGCGCGTAGCCGTCGGGCAACTTGTGCCACACGCGCACAAAGCGCGGTGTCACCCCTGCCGGCAGCTGTGGGTTGAGCTCCAGCCCGGTGGCGTAGTAGCGGCAAGGCTCGTTGCTCTGTCCCTTGTCCTCAAACTTGTCTTCGCTCATGATCATCTTCAGCACCCGGGCATCGATACGCGTCACTGTGGCCGACTTGCGGTCGGCACCGTAGGTGTTGTGCTCGGCCGAGCCATCGCCGCGGTAGGTCTCAATCACGGGCACATAGTTGTAGACACCGGCTGTGGCCGGGACATCGGTCAACTGGGCGTTCTGGTCGGGCAGCCAGGTGGATGTGGTGCCGTCGTTGTTGTGGGCGTTCACCGCACCGCTATTGTCGCGCTGGGCCTGTGAGCCGCTCACGCCGGCGTTGCGATACATGTGGTAATAGAGTACGTCGGGGTCGTTGTCGGTGGTGAAGTCCATGGTCACGCCGGGCTTCACCTCGGCCAGTGAGCCGTCGTTGGTGATGTCGGCATCCACTTGAGCCTGCGTGTAGCCGTTGGGCAGCAGGGTATGCACGGTTTTGTAGACAAACACGTCGGCCTCGTTGCTGTGAGCGTGGTCGCAGTCGTTGCCGTTCTTGTCCTTGAACGCGCCCGGTGTCAACCCCTCGATGGTCATCTGGTACTTATAGTCGCTCTGATGGTCGTTGAGCAGGGTCGAGGCGCTGAACTGGTCGCACAGCGTCAGGTTGTTGAACTTCACGTCGCCGTTGGTGTCGAAGCTGAACGTTCCGCTCTGGTAATTCTGGCCATACTTGGCCTCCACGGCATGGTCCTGGTGGTCGTAGGCCAGTGTGTAAGTGCAGCTGCTCTCGTTGACCGCCGTGATGGTGAGCGTGGCCACCACAGCGTCGGCCACCTCGGCCCCCTGGTCGATGCGGTGCAGCTTGAGCTGGGTGTTGCCGCCCGCGAGCATCGCCCGGGTGATGCTGTTGCCGATGCCGTTGTTCAGCACCACATAGTTGGCATACTTGTTGATTTGCTCCACCGCGTCGAAGACGCTCTCGTGCTTGCCCGAGATGTCCAGCGCCAGGCGCTCCTCGGGGTCGTCGCCGGGGATGGCCACCGAGGCGATGTTGCTCGGGATGGGGTCGTAGCTGGCCGCCTCGGGCTTGCCCAGCACCACGTACGAGACCATGTAGCCCTGTGAGTGCTGCTCCACCTGCTCGCTCCAGGTCAGCTCGTCGATAAAGGTGGCGATGGGTGTGGCCTCGCGCACGCCGTTGACCACACGATACAGGTAGTAGTCCTGTGCCATGTCGCTGCCCGTGGCTTCGCTGAACGTAGAGTTCCAGTTCAGCGTCACAGTGAATAGGTGCTTGCCGTTCTCCTCGGTGGGCTGCGCCGAACGCTCGGCCCTCAACTTAATGGCATACATGAACGTCTTCACCGGGAAATTCGGGTTGTAGTTGGTGAAAGTGGCATTGTACCAGCTGGCGGGGATGGTAGTTTTGCCATTTGCAATGAATTCGGGCGATGATATTTCCTCGTTTAAATGAACAAGGTTTGCGCTGATTGTTGGGTGTGAGGCACGTGCATCAAGTGGGAGTTTATTGCTGGTCTTTTCCCATCTTTTCCCCTCTTTATATCCTACTTGATACTTTTCAGTTGTCCAATACTGCATGCGGTGGTCAGGGATGAATAAGTTAAGACCTGTCATGTCGTAGGCAGTCTGGCCTTGGCGACCCGACATGCTGAAATAGTGCTTTAAGCCAAATACCGAGTTGCAATCATGCTCAATGGGCATGGATTCGCCTCGAATCATCAGGTTGTAGAAATCTGTCACATCATTATGAATGTCACCTTCTTCGTATGGGCTGAACTCTTCAAACATTCTGTAGAATGGAGCTGCACCATTCTTCGTGTTACTATATTTGTTATTAACACGCGATTTGCCCTTTGACAGATAGAAGAAGCGGTTGTAGGTGCCTTTAATGCTGAACATTGTGCCTCCGTTCATTCGCAGGCCATCTGTGATCACGAAGACCGAGTCAATGCGATTGCCAATGAACGTGACCAGTTCGTCGTAATCTTTGGCACGACTGGTATTTGCCTCGTCCGTGAACCCATTTTTCACTGCCACCAAAAGCATCGTGTAGCCCTCGTTATATGGCTTGGTGCACGAGGTGATGTCCCAGCCTGTTGCTACATCATTATAGCTGGCATTATCACCTGAACCAACCTTGGTTGTTCCGTATATCGGGCCGTAGTAAACCTCGTTCTCGCGGGTGGTGCCATCGGCCTTGTAGCCATTGTAGTAGGGTCCCGGCACGTTGGGGTTGGTGTAGACCTCCTTGAGTAGGGCGATGATGTGGCGCGGGTCCTTGGCCGTCTCGGCCAGGTTGTTCTGGTGCGTCACACCGGCTGCGTCGGTCCAGCTGAAAGTGATGGCTTGTGCCTCAGCCTTGGTCAGGCAAGCCTCCTGGGCCAGCGCAGGCAGACAGCTAAAGAGCAGTGCCAGCAGGCACAGCGCGGTCATTTTTTTTCTCATTGCAGTTAGTGTTATTTGTCAGTTAATAATAGTAATTTCTCTCCACACGACGTATTGATGGTCATGTCAAAAAATGCCCATTTTTTTATTGTGGGCAATTTTTTGAGGGTGCAAAAATAGTGCTAAATATTATAATAAAAGAATGATTTATAT
>JAFUVK010000082.1 GCA_017477555.1 Muribaculaceae bacterium | reverse complement strand
AGCATTGTCAGCATTATAGATGCCCACCAGCTGGCTCATGGTGTCGCCGGCCTTGAGCTGCTGCGAAACCTGAATGTAGTCAATGAAGAGCTTGTCAGACCCGTTGAGATAAGACAGCTCGATATAGGTCTCGGCAGTGCCTTTGTCTGACGTGATAACATAGTCGGCAAAGTCGCCATTGAGCGTAATCTCGCTGGTCTCGACCAGCTGTTCACCGTTGTAGATGTTGACCGTGACTTTGTCGCCGTCGACCGGACCGCTATAGTTGCGAGATACCATGTTGACCGTGAGGGTGAAGTTGCCATCGTTGTTGCTCAAGTCCAATGCCGGAGTGGTGATGGTTCCCGCACCGCTGAAGGGAGCAATGCCCATGTATCCAGCTGCCAGACAGTGGCTGTAGCCATACCAGCCCGGCTGCTGGGTGTAAGCGTCAAGATATTCTTGAGTCGAGGGATAGCTCACAGAGGTGATGGTGCCCTGCGTCACGCGCGAGAAGTCCTCGTCGATGACATTGACCACAGCATCCTGAGTCAAGATTTCATGTCGGGTGACATAGACATCGTAGCGTAGTGCATCGGGCACAGCCTCCCAGTTGGCCGTGAAACCCTGCTCGCTGACCTCGGTCGCGGGCAATGCTACGGGTGTCTCCAGCTCGGTGACAACCTTAACCACCTCAATCTCGTTGCTCTCGGCCGAGACGATGACGCCCTTGACGGCACGCACATTGAAGTAGTGGGTCGCTGCCTCGTCAAGTCCAGTCACCTGGTAGGATGTACCAGAGACGGCCTGGTCTTGCAGAACATAGTTGCGTGTGTCGCCATCCTTGGTGTAGACGTTGAGCAGATAGCCCGTGGCACCAGTCACAGATTTCCACAATGCGGTGAACGATGTGCCGTCGGCTTGCGTGGGCAAGTTGGCCACCGGTGCCGCCAAGAACGACTCGCTGGTTTCGACCTTGAGGTCATCGATGAGGATGCCATTGACCACAAAGTTGGGCTTGAAGGTCAGATAAGACGTGCTGCGCCCACCCGATGTGATAAACTCGATGTCCGTCCAGTTGTTGTCATATAGATAGAACGTGGTGGCTGTGTTGTAGCCCAGCTGCACATCTACCGCACCGACATCGTCGAGCGTCTTGACACGGAAAGTGATGCGCAGGTTGCCGCCACCCGACGACATGTCGGTGCTGGCAGTACGTAAGTTTCCACCTTCGCCGATTTTGAGGCAGCCTCCCGCCTCATAGACTCGCGACCCTGACCACCCGGTGAGCGTGTTGCGCAATTTGTTGGACGAATAAGAGCTGATGTCGACGGTAGCAGGATTGTCTTCACTGCCTTCGGTGAAGGCATCAAAGTTCTGTTCGAGCACCACGGTGATGTCGGACTGTGCAGTTGCCGACAGGCTGAAGAGAGCCATCATGATAGCTCCCAACAATAAAGGGAAATGTTTTCTCATAAAAATAGCGTTTTAATACAATAGTTTCAGGTTTACGGCTACAAAGATAATAATTATTTTAATAATTTGAAAAAATAAATTGACTTTAAATTAAAAAAGCGCCACCAGAGCTATCTCTGGTAGCCCTTTAATGCTATATGTAATCGGGATTAAACTAGAATCGGAATCCGATGGTTGCAGAAATACGATTGTTGTGATCCTTTACCTCGTCGCTGACTGTGGGCAAATCATTAATGCCAGGGAACAAGTGATAGTTGTTCAGGCGATACTTGTGCACATAAGCCATGTCGAGGTAGAACTTCTTGTAACGATAGCCAATGCCGGCTGTGATGTACTGAGTTTTGCGGTCGTAGGTATAGGCCGTGCTGATGCCGCACACGTTCACGTCAACCTCATCGTTCTGCACTTTGTCCTGTGTAGATGTAGTCTGGTAGGAGTATCCAGCACGCAGGCTCCAACTGGGATTGATGCGATACTCGCCACCCAAGCGGATGATGTGCTGTCCCTTCAGATAGTCCTTGACGTCCTGTGTGGTGTACTTGTTCTCGGTGAAGTGGTCGCGGAACTCCCAGTCATCTTTGACGCGGATGTTGTCGGTACCCACATACTCGTAGTCGGCACTGAGGATGGCCTTGCCACCGAGCACACCGGCCACACTGCCAATGAAGCGCCAAGGCGTGCGCAGGTCGTAGTCCATGCGATAAGTGTCGGTGTAGTCCTTCAGCTTATACTCGGCGGCATTGGTCGGATAGATAGCCGTATTGAGCGTCTGGTCGAAGCGGTCGGTCATCTCGTAGTAGGTGGGTGTGTGGAATGCCAGACCAAAGCGCAGCTCGTTGATGGGCTTGAGGATGACACCCAGCTTGAAGTTAAAGCCTGTGCCTGTGGTGCGCGACCAGTTGGTGAAGCCCAGGTCCAAATCACCTTCAACCAGCGTTGCGTTGGGATCATCGGGTTTGTTGTAGACCTCGGTGTTCTGGAGCGACTCGCCATAGTACTGGTTGTACTCATAGAGGATGTCGGTGATGCCAAATCCCACACCCCAATACAAGGTGTTAGCGATGTTGCCACCCAGGTTGATGTTGAACTCATCGACGTGTCCACGCTCCTCCATGTCATATTCACCCTGTGCCGTCACGCCTTGAAAGCCCAATCCGGCAAACTTGCTACCGTCACTGTTGGTGGGTATGACCAGATAATTATTGAACGCAAGCACTTGATTCCAGTCGGCACTACTGTTGGCTATGGGGTTATCAATGAGAATGTCGCTAGACTTGATGCCCTTGGCCATCATCTTGTCGGCCAAATAGTTGGTAATGCTGGTACCCAGCTCGCCCACTCCCCGGTAGCGACGGTCAAAGTGCATTAGTCGATTGTAGCTAACGCCCCAGTTAAAGTTGGGCAT
Source organism: Muribaculaceae bacterium (assembly GCA_017477555.1). GTDB lineage: Bacteria > Bacteroidota > Bacteroidia > Bacteroidales > Muribaculaceae > Sodaliphilus. The sequence goes on along the minus strand of JAFUVK010000082.1, from coordinate 5,010 downwards.
GGTCTCGCTATCAAGCTTGAGTGCGCCCACATATCCAAACTGGTTGACGTTAAACTTAGTCTTCTTTTCGTCTATGCTAGCTGTCTGCGTCTTGTTGAGGTCCAGGCTCAGTGTGATGCCGATGTCGCTACTACGATACACACCAATGCCGCCGGGATTCTGATTGACTGCCGAGAGGTCGCCGCCCAATGCGCCGAATGCACCGGCCATCGACATGTATCGCGACGTGCCTCGCAACTCGGTCTGCGACAGTCGCAGGTTGTCGAAGGCGTACTCACATTGCGGTGGCTGAGCCACAGCTGCCATCGCGGTCACCAGGGCAAAGCCCAGAAAAGTTCTTTTCATTTTATAAAATAATGTGTTGATTAAAATTGTCAGGAATAGTTTGTTTGGCTTTTGGTACTAGATGCTCTAGAGATCTAGAATATCTAGAACGTCTAGAGCATCTAGTCTAGCAAGTGATTGATACAGGTTGGACATCAGTGCCGGCGTCCTCCGCCGCCACCGCCGCCACGTGAGCTACCGCCACCGTAGCTGCCACCGTAGCTGCCACCACCTCCGCGCGAGCTGCCACCGAAGCTGCCGCCACTATAGCCGCTGCTTCGTGAGCTGCCGCTGTAGCCACTGCTGCGCGAGCCTCCATAGCTGCTGCCGCTGCGCGAGCCGCTGTAGCCGCTGCTGCGCGAGCTGCCACTATAGCTACGGGTTGTGCTGGGCGAATAGCTGCGTGTGCTGCTTGAGCCGCTATAAGAGCTGCCCGATGTGCCACGGTTGCGTACACTGCCACCGCTATAGCCGCCCGAAGCTCCTGCACTCCTGGTGGTGCGGTCGATGTTACCCACTTGACCAGCTCTTGTGCGTGACTGGCCAGTCCCCATCATAGTGCTGGGACGTGTGCGGCCATTATTGATTGTGCCGCCACTGCGTGTTGAGCCGTATGCGGTGCGCACGCCAGACCTTCCAGCGCTATTGCCACCTGTGAAGCCTCGACGTCCCGAGCTGCCATTGAGCAGACTGCGGTGGTCGCCCGGCAGACGATTGTCGCGATGCCAATAGCGATTGCCGGTGTTGTGATAGATACTGCCGTAGCTCCACCTGTGAGGCCCGTAATGTCCCCAAGGACGTGCCCAAGGATCGTACCAACCGCGCCAGCCGCCGTGCCAGCCCCAACCCCAACTCCAGCTGGTGTAGAATCTGGGGCCATGCCAGCCGTACCAGCCATAGTAAGGACGGTGCCAGCTATAGTACCAGGGATCCCAGAACGGGTCGTAGAGCGAGTACCATGGGTCGTACCAGTAGTTAGTGTAGCCGAAGCCCCAGCCTACACGCGGTGTGTAGCCGTAGTTCGATCCGATAATCAGGTTGACAGTCGGGGCATTGTCATAATAAAGCTCAACCAGCTCGGCATCATCGCTCAAGATTACAATGTCGGGGTTGTAGAATCGCTCGATGCGCTTGGTGTTGCCAAACGTTCCCTCATCATAGGTAGGTTCATCGAGGTATAACGTGTCGTTTTCAGGCTGGGCATAGATGCCTCCGCGACGGTTGTACTCGTCAACATCGCGTTCGGTCTGATAGTTCTTCTCAACAGTGACCTTGTAGCGCGTGGGCACCTCGGTACGAACCTTTGCAGTTTCCACCCGCTTGGTCTCCTGCTTCACTTCGGTGGTCGTGCTGCTCCCATCGTAGTAGATGTCGTCATAATCCTGAGCCTGGATTACGGTGCCGGCACCCAGTGCCAGGACACCCAGTAGTGATAAAACTCTCAATTTCATATCAATTAAATTTAATAACATTTTTCTAAATTATTTATCATTTTGACTTTGGGATAAACCAAAGGTTTAAAGGGTCTTCACCAAATTCGTTGCCAAATTAGTGAGAACTTTTGAAATGACAAAATTCTTGTTCACAATTCATGCAATTTTCAGTGGATTTTAAACTTTTTTATTGTTTAAGATGCTTACATCATCCAATTTTGCAAAATGTGTGCCAGTTTATGTAGCCATGGTGCCGCCACGAAGTTTAATCGACAAATGGCCTGAAAATGTCGACGATGGAATCACAATAGTGCCATGGTCAAGTGGACGCAGCAACGTCAAGGCACAGACAACCGATGCACTGAACCCGAGCAAGATTCACCATTTTCTATTCTCAAATAAAATAATTAACTTTGCGGCATGAATGCTAAAAAAATGATCTTAGCGGCTCCCATCCAGGGATGGACCGACCATGTGTGGCGCACTGCACACGCACAGATATTTGGCGGAGTGGATGCCTATCATGCACCGTTCATGCGAGTGGAACATGGCAACATCCGTGCTCGTGACCTACGCGACATCCAGCCCGTTAATAACCCGGGCATCCGCGTGGTGCCACAGGTGCTGGCTTGTCGACCTGCCGACATGGAACTCATGCTGGCAGCAGTGACTACCGCAGGCTACAGTGAGGTGGACATCAACCTTGGATGCCCTCATCCACCGGTTGCGCGCAAGGGTTTTGGCGCAGGCATGCTTGCCCGGCCCGAAGCACTGCGGCAGCTGGCCAGAGTGATGGCCCACTACCCCACCCTGCGCTTTTCGCTCAAGCTGCGTTTGGGCTGGGACGCGGCCGACCAATGGCGCAATGTGCTGCCCATACTATCGGAAGTGCCCGTCGCGCAAGTGAATATTCACTACCGATTGGGCACTCAGCAGTACAAAGGCGAGGCCATGCTTCAGTATGTCGACGAGACCCTGCAAACCATCCCCGTGCCAGTGGTTCTGAATGGAGACATCGACTCACCCGAGTGCATCACCCAGTTGCTTGACCGTTATCCACAGGTAGCCGGTGTGATGGTGGGTCGTGCCCTGGTGGCCGACCCCGCACTGCTCAACCCCGAGCGCGCCAACGCCGACAACTATCGTGCATTTCACGACCAACTCTATGAGCAGTACTGCCACGAACTTACGGGCGGCGACCATCAGATACTGGCCAAGATGCAGTCGCTGTGGGAGCGCATGCTTCCCGGTGCAGATCACCGAGCCCGCAAAGCTATCCGCAAAGCGACCACACTGCCCCGCTATCTCGATGCGGTGGGACAAATATTCTAACCTGAATTATTCATAGTCCTTACTACCGCAAATCAAAGGCCTGCAAGGGATTCCCTTGCAGGCCTTGTACAATTGTCACTGCCTCGGCAGCTCAATATCACTTCTGACCCAGCATGATGCTGATGCATGCATTGACATCGGCAATGTCGACAACCTCATCACCTTCGGTGATAAAGGCACGGCCATTGTAGTTCTCGGCTTTGTCATGACCCAGCATGATGTTGATGAGGATGTTCAGGTCGGCAATGTCCCACTTGCCATCGGCATTGACATCGCGGTAGTCGCTCTGCTCTTCCTCGACAGCCCACATGCACGAGAAGCTATAACGGTTGTCGATGTTGGTAAGCCGTGTGGTCTCGCCGGTGGTGATGTCGACAGCATAGAGCGACGTGTCGTACTTGCCGTTGTTCTTCCAGTCACGGTCGGGCAGTGTGCCCCAGCTGCCATAGTCGTTGAATCCCTTTCCGCTGTTGTAGAAACCGTTCCAATACATGATGTTGGGGTTGGCTTTGCTGAAGCATGCGCTCTGACGCGACACCTGCGAGTTATAACCCGACGCGGGATATTTATTGACGTTCTCGATATAGGTCTCACCGGTCTCGGGATCAGTCATCTCGACGGGCACTTGCAGCATCAAGCCCGTAGCCAGGTCAAACTCACACAGCTGTGCGCCAGTGAGTTCGCCATACATGTTGTAGAGCTTACCGTCCTCGCCCTCTACTCCGGCTGTTCCGCCACTGGTCATGGCAAAAGCACGTCCATCGGCATTGATGGCAAACGTCACAAAGTTAGAGTAGTACAGTCCGGGAGTAATGGGTGTGATTTGCATCGTCTCGAGGTCTACTGAGCAAATGCAGTAACCGGCATCGGTAGCTGTGGCGTCACCATCGGTGTCGACAAAGAAGTCGGGGTCGCTGGTGATTTCCTCGGGCAGGTCTTGCGCCGTGAGATAGAACAAGCCGTAGACCTTACCATCCTTGGGATTGACACACATGCCCGACGATTGCAGACAAGCCGATTCGGGGAAGTCCTGGCTCGAAAGCAGGTCGCCAGTCTCAGCATTCCACTTGCGTACAGTGAAGCGGTTGCTACCGTCCTCGGCGGTCTGGTCGTCGGTGCGCGAGAACACGGTTGTGATTACACCGTCGGCAATCACTGCGCCCGAATTACCCACCATCAGGTTAAAGTTGGTAGCCCACAAAGCCTTGTCAACATCGGTGAACTGTCCATTGGCGAAGAAGTCGCTCTTGTTGACTGCAGGCTCCTTGTAAGGAGTGTCGAGGTTCTCACCGTCCCAGTCCATACGATAGATGCCATTTTCAACGATAAAGATTGCCTTGCCATTAAGGTAGCCTACGTATTCCGAATAATTGTGGTCGGCATGATCGTCGTAGCGGTTGTTGTTGTACACGCCCTTCAGGGTCAGTGTTTGAGCGGTTGCACACAGGCCCAGCGCGGCGGCCAGAGCCAATATACAGCAAACTTTCTTAATCATAGGGTAAAATTGCTAATGAAATGTTAATGGTTAATGAAATTAATGTTGTTGCAGGCACAAGGCCATAAAACAAGTGCAAAATTACAACAAAATCTATTCAAGACGAGCATAATGCCATAAAATTAGGCTGACTGGTGTATTATTTAATGTTTTTTATGAATTTTACCTACATTCATCACCACTCAGCGTTTCAGATAATCTCCTCACTTCCCCTCCCCTTTCTTAATGGGGAGGGGTTGGGGGTGGGGTTTTGACAATCTTGGCTGCACTCGGCTCATTTGCTCATTTGAACAAGATTTTACCCATCAGGCCGAACAGGGTGGAACCGCGTCATGCGCATGGGAGGAACGCTTGGGTGTCTGCCTGTACCGGGGTTGCGCTGGCGCTTCACCCTGGCCTGTGGTCTGCCGCCCATTCAGGGCTTGT
>JAFUVK010000081.1 GCA_017477555.1 Muribaculaceae bacterium | reverse complement strand
CTGCCGCAGGACATCTATGTCATCGAGCTGAAGTACGGCAAGACCCTTGACGCTGCCATGGAGCAGCTGCACCGCAAGGACTATGCCGCCAAGTGGCGCGGCGACGGCCGCCGCATCCGTCTGCTGGGCATGAACATCAGTGCCGACACCCGCACCATCGATGCCTGGCGGTGCGAGTGACCACCCCAAACCTGTATACCTAATATGATTCGGCACATAATCAATAATCACCTGCCAGATGGGCTCGAATATGGAACAATCTATGTGCTCACCGATCTGTATGCGCCCAAACAACTGATGGACGACTATGTGCTGGCAATGCAACATGCCTGCCAGCAAGCGCACGCACTGCAGCGCTTTGAGTTGCAAGTGCTCTACGCCGACATATCGCCCACGTTGGTGGCTCGACGCTTCAATGCCGGCAACATCGGCAAGGAGGCACTGCTCACCTGTCCCGTGTGTGGCGACATCAGCATTGACCAACGGCTGGTCACCGAATTTGTGCAGCAGTTGTTCGACTTCGGTCGGCTGGACACAGGCGACTCGGCCATTGCCATCGAGCAGTTTCTGAACAAGGGCGAGCGCGAGCAAATGCGCCGTCACCTTGAGCATCCCGACCTTGCCGCCAAGCTACAAAAAGCCCAGCAGCAAGCCCAACTTGTCCAGCAGCAGGAAGTGTCTCCCCTGCCGGAAGACAGTGCACTGGACGAAGCCGAACGGCTACGCGACCAGTATCTCAAGATTGTGGGGCAACTGGTGACCAACTATGTGCTGCTCACACACAGCGACCCACGCGAGTTGCTGGGTGACACGCTCGAGGGCCAGTCGCCGCTGGTTTTTGCTCCCCGACAGCTGAGTCGGCTGGTTTTCGCCAGCGACTTGCGCATGTGGCTCAGCGACTACGGCAATGCCGAGATACGCCTGCACCCGCTCAGCAAGGCCATCTACATTTTGTTCCTCAAGCATCCTGAAGGCATCGAACTGCGCGACATCGACCAGCATGCCGATGAACTGCGCCAAATCTATGACATTGTCATGCCGGCACGTGACATCGCCACCAGCGACACCATCATCGACAATGTGCTCAATCCGCTCACAGGCACGCTGCTACAAAACCTGTCGCGCATCAAGCGATTCTTCAAGACGGTCATCATGGACGACAATGTGGCCAGCCAATATTACATCAGTGGACGCCGCGGCCAGGCATACGGCATCTCGCTGCCACGCAATAGGGTCACGATGCCTCGAGTATTCTAGAAATCAACGTGTTACACTTTGCAATGTTGCAAAAATCGGACATTATCCTGAGGCAACAGTAATTTTGCAGTGTCGAAAGACGAAATGCAAGATTCACTGTTTAACCTTTAATAATGTTCAATTATGACTTATTCATTCAATGATCTGCTCCACGGAGCACAAGTGATGTCGCAGAGTGTGTTTGGCCGTCGCAACGAGTACAACCTCCAGTTCAACCACGAGGATGACGGCTGCTGGTACGTTGACTTCCCCGGTTGGCCGTTTGACCACGGCAACCTGATGATGGTGGCCGGTGCCGATGACCTGTGCGACTATCTGAGCGATGACGGCAAGGTGGCACGCGTGACAGTCGTGCCCAGCAACAAGCCGCTCGACCTGCCCGACCACGCCTGCCTGATCCAAGGCAAGCACTCGCTCACCGGTGGCTCGCACTATCGCGTGACCCGCTTGCCAGACTTCCGCATGAACGAAATCTGGCTCTGTCCCGTCACGCTGTTTGTCCTGGGACAATATCCCAAGTATCTCTACATCAAGAAGAGCTAGTGTGATGTTCTACGCTATGATGCCGATTGTCCGCTCAGCACACGGAAGGCGGTCTCGAGCATGGTGTCGCGACCTTGGGCGGCATCGGCATCAAGCAGGTCGACACGGACGTCGGGAGCCACGCCAAACTCGGTGACGGTGCCATCGACATCGGTGATGGGGCACGATGAGAAGCGGATGCGCCAGCCGTTGGGCAACTCGCTGGTGAAAGGCAATCCACTGCCGCCACCAGTGGTGTCGCCCACAATGGTGACCTGTGGCAGATGGCGCATGATTGACACAAAATTGTTGGTCGCACTGAACGAGCCGCGATTGGCCAGGATGACCACAGGTCGCTGGTAGTGGATGTGGTTTTTGGTCGGCTCGAAGTAGTAGTCGAATGGCTCGCTGAAGTCATTGTGCCCCGGGCCGGTCTTGTGCTGGATGCGCCCAACGTGGGTGCGCTGGTCGATGAAGCGCCCCACCAGCGTCTCCACATTGGTCAGGTAGCCCCCACCATTGCTGCGCACATCGATGATGAGACCATCGGCAGTTGATAGATAACTGAACACGAGGTCCAGGTTGCCGTCGCCGATGCTGCTGCTGAAGCTGGCATAGCGCATATAGCCGTAGTTGTTGGGCAAGATGGCATACTTGATGCCCGAGGCTTGCTTGTAATTGAAGTTGAGGTAGTGCTCGTCGATGAGTCGCTCATCGTAGTTGACAGGATACTGTTCCCAGATCCAGTAGCGCGACACATCGTGCGAGGCGATGAGGTTGGTGTGTCCGTCGCGCAACTCCTTGAGCATGTCGCCGCACAACTCAAAGAGCTCCTGCGAAGTCATGTCATGGGTGAGCTTGGCACGATAGCGGGTGCGCACCTCTTCCCAGTCAACCTGCTTGTAATCGAAAAAGCTATAATGCTCGTCCATGATCGTCCACAAGGCATCGAAGTTGCCATAGGGGTCGTCGCGCCACTGGGGCTGATCGTGGCAGGCTGTGAGCGTTAGCAATAAAGTCAGGATATAGAGGATTCGTTTCATAATCAATAGGTTGAGATGACGCGAGACGAGCGGCTGGGAAGCGACAAGAACTCACCGCCCAAGCCGATGACAATGCCGTGGGTGGTGATGTGAGTGTTGAGGTGGCGTGCCCACGAGCGCTCGATGGTGCCATGATAGCCCACACGCAAGATGGTGCCGCCCAGGCGGAAGTCGGCCGTGACCTGGTGGTCGAGGTCGAAGCGGTTGCCCCACCAACCTGGCTGCACCAGATGCTTGCGGTTGCCTACATAGATCTCATAGAAGCTCTCGTCGTAGTCGGGCGAGAACCACACTCCCGCCACCGGCAACGCAGCCTGATAGCGCAATGTCACCGGCACCCGGCCCAGCCGGGTGCTGTACTGCGCCATGCCCTGCAGGCCCAGTGTCCAGTGCGCCTTGACACTGACCACATTGTTACTGTTGCCACTATTGTAGATGGCTCCACCTTGCAGCCACGTCATGCCACCTGCCATGAGCGACAGACCCGGGGTGAACACCCCGCTCCAACGGCGCATCAGTGCCCAGCGCCCCCCGGCACGCAGGTGCTGCATCGAGTGATTGCCCACAGGATTCTTCACATGGTCGAACAACATGCCCAGCGACAACTGGCGCACCCAGCGGTCGGGGCTGAAGCCGGTGGCCTGTGTGTGCTCATAGCCCAGTGTGGTGTGCCAGCCACTATAGGTGATGGGTGTGAGGTAGGTGTCGAGCACGCGGCCATAGCCCACCTCGGCGGTGAACATCACCGCCGGTGGCCTCGGCGCATCGACCACCGTGTCGCCAGTTAGCGAGCCGGCCCATGCCACTGCCTGGGTCATGAGCAGGACGAGGAATGTGTTGATGCGTTTCAATTTATTATTCAATGAGAAATCGAGTACTCGAATAATCGAGCATTCGAAAATGCGTGAAACTATAGGTCGTCGAACAGGCGCTGTTGGCCAGTGAGGCGGTCCATCACCTGCTGCTGGCTGATGCCGTCGGACGGTGGCGTATCGTCTTCGGCCGCATCGCTCACAATGTCGGGCTCGGCAGGGGCCGGCAGCTCAGACTGTGGCACTTCACGTGGCTCAATCTCTGTCACCGATTCGATGGTGTAGTTGCTGATGCGCTTGCCCTTGGCCTTGAAGCTCTTGGCTCCGATATACTCCTCGGCATCGATGACCAGTGGCTCGCGCACGGCATCAGCGCCACCAAACTTGACCTCAAATCGTGGCAGCGGCTCATCGCTCAGGTACAGCAGGCGCGACTCGGGATTGTCGCCTATCATGCGCTGCCGCTTATTGTTGTCCTCCAGGGTGCACCGTTTGATGTAGAGGTAGCCCTGGTCGGCATCGTCGACAATGGCGGTCCACACCTTGCCCTCCTGATACTTCTCGATGCGCAAGATGCCCTCGTCGTAGTGGTTGGTGGCTTCGCTGGTGGTGGTGTAGAACTCACCGTTCTGCATGATGACCAGGATGCGATCGTCGCCGCCGAACAGTCCCAGCGAGCGGCCATGGCCCTCATAGTTGATGCGCAGGATGTCGGGGTCGAACCACACCTCGCGGTCGCCCAGTGTGCTGGCACCGCGCTCCTTGAGGCTGATGCGGTGTACCTCGTTCTTGGTCACCATGTTGCCTCGGCTGGTCTTGCCTTTGATGGCCAGCTCGCCCAGGTCCACGTCAAACTGCAGCACCTTGAGGCGGAACTTGGGTTTGAGCGTGATGCGCAGCACCTCGGCTTCACCGTTGGGGTTGGCGCTGAACCACATCACCTTGCTGCCGGGTTTGCCCTGCGTCAGGTCGTAGTCCTTGTCGCGCATAATGCCCGTCACGGCAAAGCGCTTCATATAGACGGTGCCACCCTTGCCGTCCTGGTACAGCACATTGTAGATGGTGCGCGAGTCGTTGCGCTTGAACACGTTGACGTACAGCACATTCTTGCCTACATAGATCTTGTCGGCGACCTTGATGACCTTGTATTTGCCGTCCTTGTAGAAGATGATGATGTCGTCGATGTCGCTACACGGGCACACATACTCGTCTTTCTTCAGCCCTGTGCCGATGAAGCCGTCGGTGCGGTTGATGTATAGCTTCTCGTTGGCTTCGGCCACCTTCGAGGCCACAATGTTGTCAAACTCGCGGATGATGGTGCGCCGCGGGTAGCGATGCCCATACTTGGCTTTCAGGCCCTGGTACCACTCGATGGTGTAGTCCACCAGATGGGCTAGCTTGTCGTCGATGTCCTTGATACGCTCGTGCAGCGTGGCGATGTAGTTGTCGGCCTTCTCGGCATTGTACTTGATGATGCGCTTCATCGGTATCTCTAGCAGGCGCAGGATGTCGTCGGTGGTGACCTCGCGGTAGAACTGCGGCTTGAACGGCTCCAACCGCTTGTCGACATGGGCGATGGCGGTTTCCTGGTCGCGTGCCTGCTCAAACTGGCGATCCTTGTAGATGCGTTCCTCGATGAAGATTTTCTCGAGCGACACCGAGTGCAGGGTCTCCATGGTCTCGCCGCGCTTGATCTCGAGCTCGCGGCGCAGGATGTCCTTGGTGCGGTCCACGCTGAAGCGCAATACATCGCTCACCGTCAGGAACTGCGGCTTCTCGTCCTTGATGACGCAGCAGTTGGGCGAGATGCTGATTTCGCAGTCGGTGAAGGCATACAGTGCGTCGATAGCGATGTCGCTCGATGTGCCGGGCTGCAACTGGACGTTGATTTCGGCGGTCTCGCTGGTCATGTCGTCCACGCGCTTCACCTTGATTTTGCCGCGTTCGCTGGCCTTGACGATGCTCTCCTTGAGCGTGCCGGTGGTCTTGCCATAGGGCACATCGCGCACCACCAGCGTCTTGTTGTCGAGCTTCTCAATCTTGGTACGCACGCGCACACTGCCGCCACGCTCGCCGTCGTTGTAGTGGCTCACGTCGATGTAGCCGCCAGTCTGGAAGTCGGGATAGAGGTGAAATTCCTCGCCGCGCAGATAGCTCACCGCGGCATCAATCACCTCGTTGAAGTTGTGTGGCAATATCTTGCACGACAGTCCCACGGCGATGCCCTCGGCACCCTGCACCAGCAGTAGCGGGAACTTGGCAGGCAGCGTCATCGGCTCGCGCTTGCGTCCGTCGTAGCTCAAGCCCCAGTCGGTGACCTTGGCGTCGTACACCACATCGAGGGCAAACTCGCTCAAGCGCGCCTCGATATATCGGCCGGCTGCGGCACCGTCGCCGGTGAGGATGTTTCCCCAGTTACCCTGCGTGTCGATGAGCAGCTCCTTCTGTCCCAGCTGCACTAGAGCCGAGTAGATGCTGGCATCGCCGTGAGGGTGATATTGCATGGTCAGGCCCACCAGGTTGGCCACCTTGTTGAAGTGTCCGTCATCGGCCTCCTTCATTGCGTGCATGATGCGCCGCTGCACGGGCTTAAAGCCGTCCTCAATGTGTGGCACGGCGCGCTCAAGAATCACATACGAGGCATAGTCCAAAAACCAGTTCTCGTACATGCCCGAGAGCTGCAGCTTCTTGTCCTTGGGCACCTGGTAGGAAGAGTGCCCGGCAGGCTGGTCGTCGCCATCTTGCGCCTGTTCACTGCTGGGGGTGTCGTCGGGCAATTGCTCGTCCAGCGAGTCCAGGTTGTCGTTTTCGTCTTTCATATATCTTATGGGTCGATTTTTATCCAATTAACCCACAAAGGTACAAAAAAATCGCCACAATTGGGCAGGAAAACGACATTTGGAGCCAAAAATTAAAATTTTCAATTTTCAATTCTCAATTTTCAATTAAAAAGTATTATCTTTGCAGCCGCATTTAAGGCGCCTGTGGCGAAATTGGTAGACGCGCTAGACTTAGGATCTAGTAACTCCGGTTGTGTAGGTTCGAGTCCTATCAGGCGCACAACAAACCCACGGCATCCCATGACAAGGATGCCGTTTTTTAGACTTATACCTAGTGATACAATGATGAGATTGCAATTGATAACGTGGGCTTTGCTGGTGGCTGGAGTAATGGGAGCGTTGGGGCAAACACTCCTGCCGGGAGTGACAAAGGTGAGGGATGTGATGATTTATGCCGACTCGGCCTACTTCTCAGCTTTCCCGTCGGCACTGCGGCTGCCCGATGGCACAGTGTATGTGGCCTTCCGCCGCGCCCCCAACCGCATGATGATGGGCAACGACCGCAACAGCCACGTCGATGCCAACAGCCATCTTGTGGCTGTGAGGTCGACCGATGGAGGGCACACCTGGTCGCGTGAGCCACAGTTGATGTTTGCTCACCCCTTTGGTGGTGCGCAAGACCCCTGTCTGCTGCAGCTTGCCAATGGCGAACTGTTGTGTACCAGCTACTTGTGGATTCAAGTGGGCCCTCAACTATATGACCAATATGCCGGACGGTTCTATGGCGATGACCACTGGACATTTGCCGGTGGGTTTGTCATTCGCTCTACCGATGGTGGAGCTACGTGGCAAGGACCCATTGACCCCGGATCGCCCATTCCTACCGAAACCCGGTCGACGATGCTCGGAAAGCTACCACTGTACAACCGTGGTGCGCTGTGTCAGGGCAGTGATGGCACACTGCACTGGGCCGTGGCATGCCAGAATGGCATCAAAAGTGGCTCGAGTGTCTATCTGGTGCAGTCGCATGACAATGGCCACACATGGCAGTATCGGTCGGTCATTGCACAGCTCGACACCATCGGGTTGAACGAAACATCAATCTACGAAACACCACACGGCCACTTGGTGGCATTCATCCGTTCGCTGGATTACCCCACCGACCAGGGTTATATCGCGCGCTCGACCGACGGCGGAGCAACTTTCACCCTGCAGGGAATGGGGTTTAAGGGACATCCCTTCCACGCAATGCGGCTGCCCGACAACCGCGTCCTGCTCACTTACGGTTATCGCCACAAGCCCTACGGTATACGCGCGCGAATCCTCAATGCCGAATGCACCGACTGGAGCACAGCGCCCGAAATGGTGCTTCGCAGCGATGGCGGAGGCACTGATTTGGGCTACCCGTGGTCGGTGATGCTCGATGAGCATCATGTGCTGGTCACTTACTACTTCAATCATGACCAGCTGCGCGGACCGCGACAAATTCAGGGAACAATCTTGCGCATAGACTGAGTCGAAACTAACCTGTCCGGCCTCTTCGCAGTACCCACCTCGCTCGAGCTATGCCGAGTTGATCTAATCCTACATTCGAGGGGATGGAACGAAGCCAGGCGCACAACACTCCTAGAAATCTCACTGGGGCTCCAGTGAGATTTCTTTTTCACAGCCATTATTGGCATCGAGACCTTTAAAGGACTAGGAATTTACTACTGATTTTCGGGGTTTTGTCACAAATAAATGAGTTAACGCTTGCTGTTTTGATTATTATTCAGTACCTTTGTGTACTAATGCTTTAAAATTCATAAGTTATGAAACAGTCCTACTTGAGAACTATGACCATTGCGACAATGATGGCAGTAGCATTAACAACCATGGCCTACGACTTCATGGCCGACGGCCTGGCATATCTAATCAATGCCGACGGAGCCACCGCCACAGTGACCTACCTTGATCGGCGCAAGTCGACCAACTATGAGCAACTCACCATAGCGGCCATTCCTAGCACGGTTACCGATCCAGGCACAGGCAGAACTTACACAGTCACAACCATTGGTGAAAGTGCATTTTACAGCAACAAAACCATCACCCGCACCGAGATTCCGCCCACCGTCACGCGCATGGAGAAAGATGCCTTCGGCAGTAGCGGTTCGAAAAACAACGTCTATATTACCGACCTGGCGAAGTGGTGTGCAATCGAGTTTGCCAACGATGGCGCCAATCCGCTGTATCCCCGTATTCCTCTCTATCTTAATGAGCAGCTGGTGAGTGAATTGACCATTCCTAAAGGCATCACGGTTATCAACAACTTTGCCTTCACCCGTTGTAAGAGTCTGACCAAACTGGTTGTCGAGGCTGATGTCCCATCCATCGACCGACACGCGTTCTACAGCTGCACCAGTCTGACCGATGTCGAAATCAACGGCCATGTCACCCGCATCGACTCGTCGGCATTCCAGGGTTGCTCAAAACTGGCCGCGCTCAAGCTGCCCGCCACGCTCGACACGATCGGGCCGTCGGTGTTTGCCAGTTGTACTAGCCTGATTGCGGTCGACCTTCCAGCACCAGTGCGCCACGTCACCAAGAGTGCATTTAAGGGATGCACCAATCTGTTGTCGGTGACGCTGGGCGACAGTGTAGAGATTATCGGTTCGGAGGCATTCAGCGGCTGCACCAAGTTGGCCACGCTCAATATCCCGCCTCGTCTGCGGGCCATCGGCACCAATGCATTCAACAATTGCAAGCAGTTGGCAAGTTTCGACCTTCCCATCACGTGCAGCGACGTGCGCCACAATGCCTTCAAGGGCACGGGGTGGTACAATGCCCACCCCGACGGCGAGATGTATGCCGGATATGTGGCCTATGAGTACAAGGGTACCATGCCCGAGAACTACCATTTGGTGCTGCGCGACAGCATTGTGGGCATCGCTCAGTATGCGTTCTATGGCCAGAAGAGCCTGGTGAAAGTGACCCTTCCGTTCTCGCTACATGATATGGGCGGATGGTGCTTCAGCTCCTGCTCCAACCTCCAGGAAGTGCATGCCCGCATGAACCAACCGCTGTACAGCTCCAGCCAGTACAACCTCTATGGCGACTGGGTGGTGTTCTATCTGGTCAACCTGAGTCAGGCCACGCTATATGTACCCATCGGTTGCAAGAAATACTATGACGAAGCCGAAGGATGGAACCGCTTTGGGCAAATCATCGAGGAAGGGGGCATGAGCGGCGACACTAACGGTGACCAAAAGGTGGATATTGCCGATGTCAACGCGGTGATCAACACCATGCTGGGCAAAGCGGAACAGAACCCGGCCTGCGATATTAGTGGCGACGGCCAGGTCGACATTGCCGACGTCAACATGGTGATCAACATCATGCTGGGCAAAAACATCTTCGACTGACCGCAGGGCCGAACATCGACCCTTGGTTCGGGTTTCGGCACAATGGCGGGGACGGGCTCACGATGGGCCTTGGGTTGCAACGAGCAAGTTTTGCCACATTTTTATTATTATTGTTGTATCCAAACCCCACCCCTGACCCCTCCCCTTTCCCAAAGGGGAGGGGAAACGCGGAATCGCTGAAGAGATACCTTACAGCTAGCGTATGCTAAATGTTGTTTTCCAAATGTGTTCAGGGACAGCAAGTATATCGTTCCCTAAATAATTTCGCCAGTGGGTGCTGCTTTCGGTCAAAGTGTATCACAAATCAAGAAAGCTGCAATCATTGCGTGTCGAGGGCGGCGTGCAGCTGGCGCATGGCCTGCTCGATGACCGAGCGCGGGCTACCCATGTTCATGCGCATGTGGCAGCGGCCCCCAGGACCGAACATCGACCCTTCGTTCATGGCCAGATGCGCATGGTTGCGGAAGAGGTCGACCACCTGGTCGTGCTCCAGCCCAAGTCCGGTGCAGTCGAGCCACAGCAGGAAGCCCGCTTGAGGCCTGACTGCGGTGATGCCTGGCAGGTGCTCACGGCAGTATTGCTCCACATAGTCGACATTGCCCTCGATGTAACGCAGGCACTCCTCGAGCCACTGCTCGCCATGACGGTAAGCGGCCTCGGTGGCGATGATCGACACCATGTTGGCATTGCACAGTTCGTTGGTCTCAATCCAGCGGAAGAAAGGCTCCCGCAGCTCGGGATTCTTCACCACGCACCACGAGCTCTTGAGACCGGCGATGTTGAACGTCTTGCTCGGGGCACCGCAGGTCACCGTCACCGCGGCAGCCTCGTCGCTCACTGTGGCCATGGGCATGTGCTTGTGGCCATAGAGCATCAGGTCGCCGAAGATTTCGTCGGAAAAGATGATGACCCCATGCTTGTGGGCCAGCTGTGCCACCTGGCGAAGCACGTCGGCCGGCCAGGCGATGCCGGCGGGGTTGTGCGGGTTGCACACCACCATCATGCGCGGATGCTCGCGCTCGAAGATGCGCTCCAGGCCCTCGAGGTCCATGCGGTAGAGGTGGTCATCGGCCGGCAGCAGCGGGTTGTCGACCATCACGCGTCCGTTGCCTGTAATCACGTCCTTGAAGGGGTAATAGACCGGCTGCTGAATCACAATCTTGTCGCCTGGTTGGGTAAAGAAGTTCACGGCCAGCCCAAAGCCGGTGACGATGCCGGCCACAAAGGTCACCTCGTCCTGGGTGAAGCAGAAGCCGTTGCGGCGGCGTTGCCAGTCGATGATCGACTGCCAGTAGGCATCGTAGGTGCAGGTGTAGCCATAGATGGGATGGTCGGCCAGACGGCGCACCAGGGCCTGGGTAATCTCGGGGCAGACGGCGAAGTCCATGTCGGCAATCCACAACGGCAGCAGGTCGTCGCGCCCATACTCTTGTTTGAGAACCTCAATTTTCTTGCATTGCGTGCCATGACGGTCAATGCATTGGTCAAAATTATACTTTGCCATAATCAGTCTGAATATTTCAACTAAAATCTGGGCAAAAGTAGTACTTTCTGACATAATTAACCCTAAATCCCGCATGGTTTAAAGTTTAAATGTTGCAAAATATGCAAAAAATTTGATGTTATTCCCTAAATTTTTTATCATTTATTCGACTGATGGGGGCGAAATGGTAATTATGTGTAAAATATTTGCATAACTCTAAAACTGTGTTGTACCTTTGTGGCAACAATTGACATCAAAAATGAGCAAGGTACATTTCACCAAAATGCATGGTGTGGGTAATGACTATATCTATGTCGACACGGCCAGCTGTCCCATTGGCGACCCGGCAGCCACTGCCATAGCATGGAGCAAGCAGCATCTGGGCATAGGCAGCGACGGCTTGGTGCTGATAGGAAGGCCTGACAACGATGAGGCCGACTTCACGATGCGCATCTTCAATGCCGATGGTTCGGAGGGCATGATGTGTGGCAACGCCAGCCGCTGCATTGGCAAGTATGTCTACGAGCGGGGATTTACGCGGCAAACGAGCATTCGTCTGCTCACGGCGTCGGGCGTGAGGACGCTTGAGCTGGACGTGGCTCATGGCCAGGTGCGCAGTGTCACCGTCGACATGGGGGCTCCGGTGCTGGCCGACACGCGGCTTTTCAGGCCGTCGCAGTGCGAACTGCCACAGGGCACCTTTGTGTCGATGGGCAATCCTCACTATGTCATCTTTGTGGATGACTTGGAGGATGTGGACGTAGCCGCTCATGGAGCCGCGCTTGAGCGGCATCCCTGTTTCCCGGAGCGGTGCAACATCGAGTTTGCCAAGGTCGAGGATAGTGGTATACGCATGCGCGTGTGGGAACGTGGCAGTGGAATCACCCTGGCCTGCGGCACAGGGGCATGTGCCACGGCTGTGGCGGCGGTGATGACCGGACGTTGTGGCCGGCAAACCGTAGTGGTCATGCAGGGTGGGGCTCTTGACATCGAGTGGCGCGAGAGCGACAACCACGTCTACCTTGCCGGGCCGGCAACCCTGGTCTATGAGGGTGACATCGAACTGCCCGACGGACTGTGACCCTACGCGGACCACAGCAGACTTGTGCCTCACACAAACAGCTGCCTGAGCACATCGGGCGACCGTAGCGTGCCCAGTGTAGACTGGTGAAGCCGCAGGTAGGTGAGCATCACGTCGAGCACTTGATTGCGCTGGTTGCGGTCGAACTTGAAGTGGTGCATGTTGGCAAACGTCATGCGCGACAGTAGCCAAATCACGCGAGCCTCGTCGGGACGAAGCCAGTGGCTGCCGCCCGATGGGGTTGGGCGAAACACGCCGCCCTGCATGTCGAACCACCAGCCCTCGTGCCAGGTGGCAGTGTCGGGCTGTATGCCCAGCAAGATGCCCAGATGGTAGGTGAAGCAGATGTGAAAGTTGGCCACTCCCTGTGTGGCGCTCTCCAGTATCATCACGCACTGCTCGATGTAGTCGTACAACAGATGGTTCTGCTCATGCTCCTGGATGGCGTGCGTCAGCAGCTCGCACACGTATAGCGCTATGGCATTCTTGATGGGGTGGGCATAGATGGCGCTCAATGGAGCGCTGCGGCGAGTGTCGCGTAGGGTGCTCAACTCGCGACCGGGCATGATGCGCGCTTCGGCATCGATGAGCGATAGCGGCATCAGCGCGGCGCCCAGCTGACGCGCGGTTGCACTCCTGCCTTGTGGCACGGCAAACGCCATCAGCCCACGCTGCCGCGTGTACACGCGCACTATGTTGTGCTTGTCGCTATACTTGACGGTGCCAAGCACCACACCTTGTATCTTCTCGTACATCGCTCATCTCTTTTTGGCAGGGCTCTCTAGAATCTCTAGACAGTCAAGAATCTCCAGATTTTCCAGAAGCTCTAACGATTCAAGGCCTTTAGAGTCACGCAAAGATAATGATTTTTGGGCATTTACACCCTCATTGACCTTAAAAATCACCATTTTTTGGCTTTTCGATGGCAAAAATTTTGTCAATTGAAAAAACGGTTGTAACTTTGCACCGCTTTTTTGGCGACGTACAGGTTCGGCCCATTCGTCTATCGGCTAGGACGCAAGATTTTCATTCTTGAAAGAGCAGTTCGATTCTGCTATGGGCTACTAACTAACAACAATAATAACAACTAAACAAGGAAATTACAACAGAATTATGGCAAACCATAAATCAGCAATCAAGAGAATTCGCCAGTCTGAGGCTCGTCGCCTTCGCAACCGTTACTATGCAAAGACCATGCGCAATGCTGTGCGCAACCTGCGCAAGGAGAGCGACAAGGCTAAGGCTGCCGAGGCTCTGAAGAAGGTGACCGCCATGCTCGATAAGCTGGCTGGAAAGAACGTCATCAGCAAGAACAAAGCTGCCAACCTCAAGTCGAAGCTGGCTAAGCACGTCAATAAACTGGAAGCCTGATCGCGTTAAGACAGCGATCTTTCCTTGTGCGGCCCATTCGTCTATCGGCTAGGACGCAAGATTTTCATTCTTGAAAGAGCAGTTCGATTCTGCTATGGGCTACACCCAGGCGGCGTTAAGCAATGCAGTGCTTAACGCTTTTTGTCGTGTCGGTACCTGTGCTCCGCTGTAAGCCTCCGCTTACGTCTGGCTGCTGGTGTGGGGTAGGGTGGGGGCGAAGGGAAAAATCACCTCTGCCACCCGTTGCCCCCGCCTGTGGTCGGCGGCCCCGTTGGGGGCAACGGGTGTGTGGCTCCCATAAAAAAGGCCTGCGCTCGGCGGGTCCGGGCGCAGGTCTCACGGTCTTAGTTAATGGAAAATTATAGAAAGGTTATATGTCGTCTGTTATTTAACTAAGAGTTTCTGAATTGTCGTTCGGTTAGGTGTCGATGTTGGCCGTAGCTGCGTTCTCTTCGATGAACTTGCGTCGCGGCTCCACATCCTCGCCCATGAGCATCGAGAAGATGCGGTCGGCCTCGGCGGCGTCGCTGATGTTGACGCGCTTGAGCATGCGGTTCTCCGGGTCCATTGTCGTCTCCCAGAGCTGGGTGGAGTTCATCTCGCCCAGACCTTTGTAGCGCTGCACGTGCACCTTGCTCTCATCGCCACCAGCATACTTGTCGATGTATTGCTGCTTCTGCATGTCGTTCCAGCAGTACTCCTGGTTGGTGGCCTTGCCGGCGCGCATGATCGACATGCTGTACAGTGGCGGGCTGGCGATGTACAGATAGCCGTTTTCGATGATGGGGCGGATGCGGCGGAAGAAGAAGGTCATCAGCAGTGTGGCGATGTGCTTGCCGTCGACATCGGCATCGGTCATGATGATGATGCGGTGGTAACGCAGACGGCTCAGGTTGGCCTCCTTGGGGTCTTCGTCGGTGCCTATGGTCACACCCAGTGCGCGGAAGATGGTAACAATCGACTCGCTCTCAAACACCTTGTGGTCCATCACCTTCTCCACGTTCAAGATTTTACCACGAAGTGGCAGGATGGCCTGGAACTTGCGGTCGCGACCCTGCTTGGCGGTGCCGCCTGCCGAGTCACCCTCGACCAGGAACAGCTCGCTCAATGCCGGGTCTTTCGACGAGCAGTCGGCCAGCTTGCCCGGCAGACCGCCACCGGCCAGAGGCGACTTGCGCTGCACGCGGGCACGCGCTGTCTCGGCGGCGTGGCGCGCTGTGGCTGCCAGGATAATCTTCTCCACGATGGCCTTGGCCTGATTGGGGTGCTCCTCAAGGTAGATGTTGAGCGCCTCGCGCAGGCTGGTCTCCACTGCACCGATGACCTCGGTATTGCCCAGCTTGGTCTTGGTCTGACCTTCAAACTGTGGCTCCAGCACTTTCACCGAGATGACTGCTGTCAGGCCTTGGCGGAAGTCCTCGGGCTTGATCTCGACTTTGACCTTGTCGAGCATCTTGCTGTCCTCGGCATATTTCTTGAGCGTTGAGCCCAGACCGCGACGGAATCCCGTCAGGTGTGTGCCGCCCTCAATGGTGTTGATGTTGTTGACATAGGAGTAGATGTTCTCGTTGAACGACGTGTTGTAGGTCATCGCCACCTCAACCGGGATGTCACCCTTGTTGGTGCTGATGTGTATCACATCGTCAATCAGAGCCTCTTTGCTGGCATCGATATAGCGAACAAACTCGTCGAGGCCCGTCTTGCTGTAGAAGGTCTCGGAGTGGGGAACACCCTGCTCGTCCTTGTTGCGCAGGTCGGTCAACGTCAGCTTCACGCCGGCGTTCAGATAAGCCAAGTCGCGCAGACGCGTGGCCAGGATGCTGTACTCGTAGACGGTGCTCTGGAAAATCTCGGCGTCGGGATGAAACAGCACAGTGGTGCCGTGGTCTTCCTCGGCGCAGTCGCCTATCACTGCCACTTCGGCTTTGGGCTTGCCCTTGCTGTATTCCTGCATGTACACCTTGCCGCCACGGCGAACCTCGGCGCGCAGATAGTCGCTCAACGCGTTGACGCAACTCACACCCACGCCGTGCAGACCGCCCGACACCTTGTATGAGCCCTTGTCGAACTTACCGCCGGCATGCAGCACGGTCATCACCACCTCAAGGGCGCTCTTGTGCAGCTTCTCGTGTTCGTCCACAGGAATACCGCGGCCGTTGTCACTCACGCGGATGCTGTTGTCCTCGGTGATGACAACGTCGATGGTGTCGCAAAATCCTGCTAATGCCTCGTCGATTGAGTTGTCTACCACCTCGCTCACAAGGTGATGCAGGCCTTTGATATGGGTGTCGCCAATGTACATCGATGGGCGCTTGCGAACGGCCTCCAGCCCTTCGAGCACCTGGATATTACTCGCGGAATATTGTTCTTCTTCTTGTTCGATATTGTAGTCTTCTGCCATAAGTCTGGTTTGTATGCTGAGTGCGGAATTCGCTTCCTCACTAAAAGCATACAAAATTACTACAATTTCGCCACATGGCGATGTAATGATACCTTAAAAAATCAAAAAAGAATCAAGAAACCAGAGTTAGTAACCACAAAAATGGGGAACTCAAGTTTCTGGTGTAGTTAAGGTGTTAAGACATGACAATGTTGTGGCCGAAGGGGCACGGGTAGCATGAACGCCCACGGCGGCGGTAGGGACGGCAGGTATCGTGGCAATGGGTGGCAGGGCTGTGTAGGGACGGCAGGTATCGTGGCAATGGGTGGCAGGGCTGTGTAGGGACGGCACCCCTGTGCCGTCCGCCTCCGGGTTGTCGGGCCGGGCCGCCAGATGAAATGAACGTCACGCTTGAGCGCGTTCTCCATCTTGCGGCACGAGTAGATATTGTTCATGTAACTGTAGATAATGACCTTGAGCATCATCCTCGGGTGGTAGGGGCTTGCGCCGTGGTCATAGTACAGGGAGTATATGCGACCCATGTCCAGGCTGTCAACAATCGCATTGACCAGACGGACAGGGTCGTCCGGGGCAATATCTTTGTCGATTCTTTCAGGAAAAAGAACCAATTGGTTGTTTATGTGCTCACGAAAGTGTAACTTTGCAGACATATTTTTATTTAATAAATTGATTGTCACAGAGTTACTAAAACTTTTTGACATGACAAAGCCTCCGCTTGGGAAAGTAGAGGCTTTGTTATATATTTTACAGCATATTACAAAATGAGGATGTGACACAATTATGACACACCCTCCTACAGAGTCCACATTCTCATTTCTGAAACGAGTTTTGCAACAGCCT
>JAFUVK010000080.1 GCA_017477555.1 Muribaculaceae bacterium | reverse complement strand
CTACATAGGCGGTTTTCTTTGTTTGAGCGGAAGACGGGATTCAAACCCGCGGCCCTCAGCTTGGAAGGCTGATGCTCTATCGACTGAGCTACTTCCGCAGCATGTTGTGGGTAGAGATGGATTCGAACCACCGAAGCGATGACGCAGCAGATTTACAGTCTGCCCCATTTGGCCACTCTGGAATCTACCCAACATGTATTTTTTGAGCCTCTTGTCGGATTCGAACCAACGACCCCGAGATTACAAATCACGTGATCTGGCCAACTGAGCTAAAGAGGCAGTCGCTCTCACGAGCACCGACAGGTTGAACTCGTTTTGCGGGTGCAAAGTTACGACCATTTTTTGAACTGGCAAAACTTTCCCAAGTTTTTTTTCAAAAAAAGTGCTTTTTTCCTGTTTTTTGGGCACCAGAATAATTTACACCTTATTTATTATATTGAAGTGCGCTTTTCATCCTTGCGAACAAGCGACTCATGTAGCCCGACAGGCATAACCAGCACTGGCACGCCGCCGCTAGGCCAGCACATTCACATCTGCTGCCGCAAAAAAAATTTGCTGCGAAAAAAAATGCCTTTTCGCATAAATCATTACAATATGTTGTACAAATCATCAAAAGAACGTATTTTGCAAATGCAAACCAATTTTTCTGTTTAACATATTAACCACAAAAACTCAATCAAGTATGAAGAAGTTTCTACTCAGCGCATGCATTGCCGCACTGGCAATGAGCGCATCGGCCTTCAACCTGGCTCAACCCAACGAGGCCAACCCCACTCCCGTCAAAATGGAGAATGTGAAAGAGGCTACCCCTGAGATTTTCAACAACTTTGTCAAGAGCATACGCGCCAACAAGGCTCCCCGCAAGGCCGTCAGTCAGCAGAGCGACCTCTACAAGGGCTACATGCAGCAAGGTGGCAACTACACCTTCAACGTCAGCCTGGAGAACCACACGCTGACCATCATCGACAACGCCACTACCGCCATCAGCGACCTGAGCGCCGCCACCGTGGCAGGAGTGAAGTACGTCAACCTGGCCGGCCAGGTGAGCAGCAAGCCATTTGATGGTGTCAACATCGTGGTCACCACCCTGACCGACGGCACCACCCAGACGAGCAAGGTCATCAAGTAAGACAAGCCAAACCGAGAATGTTGTGGTGGGTTCTGCGACCCACCACAATGTCAATCCCCGCGCCACCGAAGGTGACGCGGGGATTTGTGTTGTCGGCCGAAGGCAACGACGCTACTTGTCCTTGCGGGTCTTCTCGAGCTGGCGCTTGAGTGCGTCGACACACAGGTCGATGGCCTCCTCGAAGGTGTCAGCCGTCTTCGACGCAAACAAGTCGTCCTGCTGCGGCATGAGCAACTTGACCGAGGCCTCCTTGTTCATGGCCGTCTCGGGCTTGACAACCTTCAGGTTGACCTCTACGTCGTTAATCATCTCGTTGTGCTTGACCAGCTTCTCAACCTTCTTGTTGATGAACTGCTGCAACTTCTCGGTAGCATCGAAGTGAATGGCTTGGATCTTAACTTCCATATTAACCTCCTTTTTTAAGCGCCCGTGGATGGGCAAGTTTGTAATGTGTTTTAAGTTCGCTGAGCGTGATGTGGGTGTAGACTTGCGTCGCTGCCAGCGACTCGTGCCCCAGCAGCTCCTTGACACTGGTGATGTCGGCCCCATCGTTGAGCATAGCGCTGGCAAACGAGTGTCGCAGCACATGCGGGCTCAACTGGTCGCCTCCGCCCACAGTAAGCAGTGCATCATGCACCACACGGTAGACCAGTGTGGGATATAGCGGCTTGCCGTCGGGCCTGACAAAGAAGAGATCAGTCCTGGGCACTTCGCTGTCGCGCAGTTGCCTGTATCGCTCAACCCATTGCGCCAACTCGGTTCCGAAAGGCACAATGCGGTCTTTGTCGCGCTTGCCGTGCACGCGCAGTTGCAAGGCCTGCGTATCAACCCATGCGTCGCGCAGCCCTATGAGCTCGGCGCGGCGGATGCCCGTGGTGTAGAACATGAGCAGCATCAGGCGATTTCGCACCTGCTCAAAGTCGTTCAAGTCAACCTCACTGTCGAGCAGCATGTCAAGGTTCTGTGGTCGCAACAGGTGTGGCAGTCGCTTGGGCAGCTTGGCCATCTCGATGTCGGCCGCTGGATTTTGCTCGGCCATGCCATGCCGCATGAGCCACTTGTACATGGCCCGCAGCGACTGCACCTTGCGTCGCAGCGTGCGCGCGCTGTCGCCCAGCGACGAGCGCTGCACCAACCACGCTCTCACATCATTGACGGTGACCGATGCCCAGTCCATCTCCTTCCTCCCAGCGAGGTATTGCTCAAATTGCCTCAGATCGCTGCGGTAGCTTATTACCGTCAACTCCGATCGGTTGAGCTCCACCCGTTGGTGCGTCAGGAACTGCTGAATGGTCGTGTCGTTCATCATCAATGCGAGCGTCATTTTTTTCGCTCGCAACGAAGATAGCTACTTTTTGCGACACCACCAAATTTTCGGGCAAAAAAAATGCATTCTGCCCCTAAAAAAGGCAAAAGCCGCCCCTTTTACTTCACAGGGCGGCTTGTGTGGATGGGCTGACGGGAGTTACTCCTCGGCGTTGCGCAGTTGCTGAACGTAGACAGCCTTCATCATCTTCTTGCGGTTGGTCACCGAAGGCTTCTGGAAAGCCTGGCGTGCACGCAGCTCCTTGACGATGCCGGTCTTCTCATATTTACGTTTGAACTTCTTGAGGGCGCGCTCGATGTTCTCGCCTTCCTTCACGGGTACGATAATCATAGTGTCGTTTGATTTTAAAAAGTTATTGTATTTTGTATTTGTTTTCTCGAAGCGACGTGGCTTGAAATCCCAGGCCTTCGTTCTCCGAAGCCCCTTGGGGTATTTTGCCGCAATCTTTTAAGTGATTCCACCTTATTTTATAAATGGCCCTGAGTCATTCTCGACTCTCGACACATTGCTAGGCGGCCAGGCAGATGGGCCGCACCGACAGGGTTATATGTTCGCTATCAGTCTTTTAAGTCAGGATTGTCAAACCTCCTTTCAGTTTTACGGCTGCAAAGGTAATAAATAATTTAGAAATAGGAATTAAGAATCAAGAATTTTTTCTTTATTAGCAATATTTTTGGGGGAACCATATTTTTTCTTTCACCCATTGTAACAGTATCGTAACACTATCGTTAACATCGGTGTGACTAGGTGTTTGTACCTTTGCACCAAATTTCGCAAAACCAACAAAACATTCAATGGAAACTCAAAGTTACTGGCTGATATCGCTCAAGCTGATGGGCGCCCTTGCACTGCTCATCTATGGCATGAAGGTGATGAGTGAGGCCTTGCAGAAAATGACCGGTCCGCAGTTGCGCCATGTGCTTGGCGCTATGACCACCAACCGCTTCACAGGCATCCTCACCGGCATGCTGCTCACCGTGGCGGTTCAGTCGTCGGCTGCCACGACAGTGATGACCGTATCGTTTGTCAACGCTGGCCTGCTGACGTTGGCCCAAGCCATCAGTGTGATTATGGGTGCCAACATCGGCACCACGCTTTCGGCATGGATTATGTCGGCCGGTTTCTCGTTCAACATCTCCAGCATCGTCTGGCCAGCCTTTTTGGTGGGCATCCTGCTGATTCACATCAAGAGCAAGCGACTGTTTGGTGACTTCCTCTTCGGCGTTGCTTTCCTGTTTTTTGCATTGGGCACCCTGTCGGTCACCGGCAAGGAGCTGGACTTGGCGCACAACGCCGCTGTGGTACAGTTCTTCTCGTCGTTTGATTCATCGAGCTACTTGACCATCCTGCTGTTCTTGCTCATTGGCACCATCCTCACCATCATTGCACAATCATCGGCGGCCATCATGGCCATCACCATGGTGCTCTGCACCAGCGGTGTGATGAGCATCTATCAGGGCATCGCTCTGGTGATGGGCGAGAACATCGGCACGACACTGACAGCCAACCTGGCGGCACTGACCGGCAACACCCAAGCCCGCCGCGCCGCATTGGCCCACCTGATATTCAACGTGTTCGGTGTAATTTGGGTCCTGTGTATATTCTTCCCATTTGTTGACTTAGCTTGCTCGCTGGTGGGGCTTGACCCGGATGCCGACAAGCAGAGTGCGGTCAAGCTGTCATTTGCCCTGGCCGCATTCCACTCGTTGTTCAACGTGTCCAACACCCTCATTCTGGTGTGGTTCATCCCGCAGATTGAGCGCTTGTGCTGCTGGATCATCAAGGGCAAGGAGAAACCCGAGGACGAAGAGTTCCGCCTGCAATACATACAAAGTGGCATCATGCGCACGCCCGAAATCTCGGTGCTACAAGCCCAGAAGGAGATTGTTGTGTTCTCCGAGCGCATGCAGGCCATGTTGTCGATGGTGCGCGGCATGGTCAACGAGACCGATGCCAAGAAGTTTGAAGAAACCTACCTGCGCGTGGTCAAGTATGAGGAAATGTCCGACAACATGGAGATTGAAATTGCCCGCTACCTGGAGCAAGTCAGCTCGGCTCACCTCAGCGACGAGACCAAGGTCAAGATTCGCAACATGATGCGCGAGATTGGCGAGCTGGAAAGCATCGGAGACTCATGCTTCAACCTGGCTCGCACGCTCAAGCGCCGGCGCGATCAGAACGACACCTTCGGCAATGACCTTCAACAGCACCTTGAAATGATGCTCGACTTGTGCGACAATGCCATGTCGCAGATGGTGCGCATCATGCAGGGTCCGAAGGAGGACTTTTCCATCAGCGACAGCTACGCTGTGGAGGCCGACATCGACCACACCTGTCAGGATTTGCTCGAGCGCAACCTTCTCGATGTCAACGACCATGTGTACGACTACGGCATGGGCACAGTGTATGTGGCTCTGATTAAGGAGTGCGAAAAACTGGGCGACTACATCATCAACGTGGTTGAGGCACGATATAATATTAAGTAAAGGGTAAAGGGTAACGAGCAGGCTGTAGTGGCGTTCTCAATTCTCGTTTGGTCATTCTCAATTCTCAATTTTCAATTCTCAATTAAAAGAATTATATTTGCGGCATGAAACGCATACTAGTTGTAGACGACGAGCGCGACCTGCGCGACATTTTGCAGGTGAACCTGCAGATGGCGGGCTATGAAGTGGACACAGCCAGTTCGGCTGAGCAGGCCCTGCTTAGCCATCCAGCCCAGTACGACCTGCTTTTGCTCGATGTGATGATGGAAGGCATGTCGGGCTTCGAGCTAGCCCGCCTGCTCAAGGGCGACCCGGCCACGGCTCACATCCCCATCATGTTTATCACCGCCAAGGACAGCGAGGATGACCTGCTGCATGGCTTTGGGTTGGGTGCCGACGACTACATCACCAAGCCCTTCTCGCTGCGCGAAGCCATGGCACGCATCCGCGCCGTGCTGGCTCGCACGGCCACCGTCTCGTCGCACCAGCTGACCTATGAGGGCCTTGTGGTGAACGTGAACCACCAAACAGTGACCGCCGACGGTGAGCGTCTGTCACTAACCAAAACCGAGTACGACCTGCTGTGCCTGCTCATGCGCGAGCGCGGCCATGTGCTGACTCGCACCCGCCTGATTCATGACGCTTGGCCCGAAGGTGTGGTGGTCACCGACCGTGCCGTGGATGTCAACATCACCCGTCTGCGCAAGAAGTTGGGCACCTATGCGCGTTGCATCGTTTCGCGCTCAGGGTTTGGCTATATGTTCGACGCATGAAACGCTTGAGCGAGGGCAACAAGATGTTCATCAGCGTGATGGCGGTTTTTGTCATCTATGCCCTGGTGTTCGTCGTGTTCGAGGACCTCGACCGCCACGGTTTGCCCTTTATCGACTTGAGCGATGTTCACCTCATCATCTTTGCTCTGATCACAATGGCCGCCATGGCCGTACTGCTGTACCGCTATTCCCGCCGCATGGACAACCGCATCCGCCGCGACCAGGACCACAACCGCGCCGAGATGCGCCGCCAGCTCACCCAGAACATCTCGCACGAGCTCAAGACACCTGTAGCCAGCATCATGGGCCTTACCGAGACCATTATCAACAATCCACAGTTGTCCGACGAGAAACGACAGGAGTTCACACAGCGCACCTACGACCAGGCTCAGCGACTGTCGCACCTGCTTCAGGACTTGAGCGCGCTCAACCGCATGGACTATGCCTCGCAGCAGCTGGAGCATACCGCCGTCGACCTGTCGCAACTGGTGGCCGACATCATCTATGAGTCCGACACGGCATGCGCGCAACGTAGGATGACCATCGACAACCGGTTGCCCGAGATTCTGGTCATCAAGGGTAACAAACAACTGCTTTACAGTATATTCCGCAACCTGATGGACAATGCCATCAACTATGCCGGCGATGGGGCTACGGTGAGCATCACCGCCACCGAAGACACGCAACACTGGCAATTCAGCTTCAGCGACACCGGGCAAGGCATCCCCGACAAGCACCTGCCCCACATCTTCGAGCGGTTCTACCGCGTGGACAAGGGTCGTAGCCGCTCGATGGGCGGCACCGGACTGGGTCTGGCCATTGTCAAAAATGCCGTGCTGCACCATGGCGGCACCATCAACGCCATGAAAAACCAGGCCGGAGGTCTCACCATCGAGTTCACACTCCACAAGTGACCTCCATCAGCCAGAAGAGCAGAAGAGCAAAAAAGCTAGAATCAACTTGCGCAAAATAGCATTTTTTGCTTAACTTTGCAGCATCAAACGGACGAATTGTTTCACATTTAACGACTTTAAAACAATTTTGAGCGATGAGGAGGATAGCCATAATAGGTGTGATGCTGGCGTGTGCGCTGGCTGTGATGGCCGAGGATGTGACCTTCCTGTCCAATCGGCGGCACTGGGAGCAACTGCCCACATCCACCTTGATGCAGATGGGCAACGCCTTCATCAACCATAAGAACATGCCCGACAGCGCCATGCTGTGCTATTCGATCATTGCCAACCGTTACCACCCCGACCTCGACGACCATCAGCTGACACAATGCATCCGTGCCATACACCACATAGGCACCATCTATTCTAACAACTACCACAATTACTCCACAGCCTACGAGCAATTGCTGCGCGCGCAAGACCTTGTCAAACGACATCACTACGATGAGTTTATGCCCAATGTGCTGATGTCTATCGGCAATCTCTACTGGGTGCAAGAGGGAGTGAAGCATGACGGGCAAAATGCGCAGCAAGCCCTGGCAATGCAGAAAGAAGCCTTCTGGAAAGCGATTGACACACGCGATTACAACGTGCTACCGGCCGCAATCATCAATATCAACTACATTACTTGCTCACTCGACCGTTTGCCTCAGTCGAGCAAAGAGCGTACAGCCTTCGACAACCTGACTCTCCCTAACGACTCGACAGGCCAGCAAACCCTTGCCAAGGTCATCAACCATGGAGCGAGCCTGCTGGCTAGTGGCCATCCCGACCAGTCGCTTGCAGTCTTTGTCCATGCCAGAGACCACCTCGACAACCGCCTGCGTGACAAGGTGTCCATGCACATCATGCTCAACGAGCTGGTTTATTACAATCTGCTCAAGCTCAACCAAGACACACAGGCTCTGCACACACTCACACAGTGCTTGGACATGGTCAGGAACCAGCGCCCCGATTTACTGCCCGAAGTCTATGGCCAGATGGCCGAATACCATCGCACGCACAACAATCCCACGCTGGCCGACAAGTATGAATTGCTATGGTGGCGCGCCACCGACAGCATAGCGCTAGCCACCCATGCCGGCGACCTGAACACAGTGCAGTTTTTGCATGAGATTGACAAGATGAACGAGGAACAGCACGAGTTAGTCCTCAAGCAGCGCCACGACCGTCAGTTGCTGTGGGTGGTGTGCGGTTTTCTGCTGCTGGCCTTGGTGTTGCTCGCTCTGCTTGCCATCAGCCACAACCGCATCAAGCAGAAGAACCGCGCACTGTACGAGAGCAACGTGGCCCTGCTGGCCGCCGATGAGCAGCGCCGCCGTCAAGCTGAGCATGATGAACACGACCGCATGGCGACCGAATCGCCCAAGTATGGCGCTATCCGCATGGATGAACAGAGCACAGAAGAGCTGTGGCAGAACATCATCCATGTGATGGAGTACTCGCAAGACATTTTTGATGAGAACTTCACCGTAGCGCGGCTGGCCGAGCTCATCGAGGCCAAACCGAACTATGTGTCACAAGCCATCAACCAGCAGCCCGAGTGGACTTTTCCTACGCTGCTAGCCCACTACCGCATCCGTGAGGCTTGCCGCCGCATGAACGACCTTGCCCACTATGGAAGCTTCACCGTCGAGGGCATCGGCCAGAGCGTAGGATTCACCAGCCGCAGCTATTTTGTCAAACTCTTCAAGAAACACACCGGCCTCACGCCCAGCGACTACATGAAGCAAACACGTGCTAATGGCTCCAATGCCATTCCTTCCGACTGATACCCATGCCTGACCGAAGGCCAACATCTATGTAACCAAGGGGCTGAGCGACAACGGCAACCCGCGGGGTGTGTGAAATCGCCTCGCGGTGTGTTTTTTTAGAAAAACGCACACAGTGACACACGATTTGCTTGACCGTGATGCCACAATAGATGTAATTTTGCAATGATTAAAAAGCACAACCGCATGAAGCAATTTACATCATCATTGCTATTAATAATAATTGCCGCATTGCCATTGCATGCCATTCAAGCCGTGCCTTGGGCTGTTCCCGTGATTCAGCCCGATGGTTCCACGCTCATGGTGCGCATCATCGGTGACGAATACTATCATCGCTACAGCACAACCGACGGCTACACCATCGCGCCTCAGGCCGACGGCAGTTTTACCTACGTCGTGCCCAGCGCCAACACCATGCTAACTGTTCTGGCCCACGACCCCGATAAACGCCCAGCCACCGAGCTGCAATTCCTGCATGGCATGCCCACTCATGTCACCGACCCGACACAGCTGTCACAGGCCCGACGGCAGTCCGACATACAAAGCAGACAACAAAGTCGATTTGACTATACCCATTTCAGGGGCTTGGTCATTCTGGTCAACTACAGCGACCGCCAGTTTTCGATGCCCGATCCTGCGTCATTCTTCGACGACATGATCAATCAGCCGGGCTACACCGGCTATGAGAGCGATGCCCCAATGCAGCAAGCCTACTCGCACTTTACGGGTAGCGTGCGCGACTATTTCTACGATAATAGCAACCATCTGTTTGACCCGCAATTTGATGTGGTGGGACCGGTAAATCTCAATCGCTCAATCAGCTACGCCAACGGCATGAGCCGCGGCCCCGAGATGATGGCCGAAGCGGTTGAGTTGGCCGACAGCCTGATCGACTTCAGCCAATATGACACCGACAGAGACGGCCGGGTCGACATGGTCTACTTTATCGTGCCGGGTCCCGGGGCGAACAGTGGTGCCCCTTCGGCCTACTTGTGGCCCCACAAGGGCAATATGGGCTACTTGAACGTCCTGCTCGACGGAGTGCAGCTCGACGACTACGCCTGCTCGACCGAGATGCTGCTCATCGATGGCCAGGAAGTGTACGACGGCATCGGCACCATTTGCCACGAGTTCAGCCATGTGCTGGGGCTACCCGACCTCTACGATCGCGACTACACCCAAGGTGGCGGCCAGAGCATCCATCCCGACCAGTGGGAACTGATGTCGAACGGCAGTTACCTGAATTACTCGCGCACTCCAGCCGGCTACAGCCTATATGACAAGTATTCACTGAACTTCGCCTCGGTGCAGACCATCAGCCAGCCGGGCGACTACCGCTTGCCGCCGCTCGAGACCGGCCATCAGGGGATATTACTGCCCTCGCCCAACCAAGGTGAGTTCTTCCTGATTGAGAATCGTCAGCCCGTCAAGTGGGACGCTTACCTGCCCGGCCACGGCATGCTTGTGGCACGGGT
>JAFUVK010000079.1 GCA_017477555.1 Muribaculaceae bacterium | reverse complement strand
GGGGAGGGGAAGCAGCCAGGCTGACATTGTGCTTTCGTTCTAACCCGACCCCTCCCCTTTGGGAAAGGGGAGGGGAGGCAGCCAGGCTGACATTGTGCTTTCGTTCTAACCCTACCCCTCCCCTTTGGGAAAGGGGAGGGGAGGCAGCCAGGCAGGCATTGTGCATTCGTTCTAACCCTGCTCCTCCCCTCTGTCACTACGTGACATTCCCCCCGAAAAATAAAGGGGAAGGGAGGTCGGGAAGATGCGTTGCAGATTATTGCGGTTGTCCTTACTGAGCCCTGAAAGCGTCGAGGTCGTCGGCGCTGAAGTTCTTCACATAGGTGAAGTGCCCTGCGACGTTGGCCTCGGCCATGCGTACATAGACATTGGCGCTGCGCGCGAATAGCTCGGGGCAACGCGAGGCATCCTGAATGATGAGGATTGACATCATGGTCTCGGCAGTCATGTCGTAGAGTCGCCGTGCCACAAAGTCATGGAGGTCCTGATTGCCGGCCTCCTTGACGATGGCGATGGCCTGCTCGAGCAGATGCACCATGTCCTCAACGCGGCGCTTGAGCGGCTTCATGTCGTCGGCGACCTCATCTTGCAGCATCTCGCTCATGTAGTTGAGATATGAGCCATTGGTGATGTAGCGGATTGCCGCCACAACCTGGAGCTGCGTGGTACCCTCATAGATGCTGAAGATGCGCGCGTCGCGATAGAGGCGCTGGCACTTGTACTCCATGATGAACCCGCTGCCGCCGTGCACCGAGATGGCATCGTAGGCGTTCTGGTTGGCGTACTCGGAGTTCATGCCCTTGGCCAGCGGTGTGAAGGCATCGGCCATGCGCTGGTATCGCTTCATCTCCTGGCGCTCCTCGGGCGCGAGTGTGCGGTCGCGGGCGATGTCCTCGAGAGCCTTGTAGACGTCGACCAGTCGCGCGGTGTGATAGAGCAGCGACCGTCCGGCATCGAGCTTGGCCTTCATGCGGCTGAGCATGTCGTAGACGGCCGGGAACTCGATGATCTTCTTGCCGAACTGCATGCGCTCGCGGGCGTAGGCCAGTGCCTCGTTGTAGGCTTCCTGCTCAACGCCGACGCTCTGAGCGGCGATGCCCAGGCGCGCACCGTTCATCAGTGCCATGACATACTTGATGAGGCCGAGGCGTGTGTCGCCGCAGAGCTGTGCTCGTGCGTTCTTATAGACCAACTCGCACGTGGGCGAGCCGTGGATGCCCAGCTTGTGCTCGATGTGACGCACGTCCACACCGCCGTCGCGCTTGTCGTAGATGAACATCGACAGGCCGCGACCATCGGTGGTGCCCTCTTCGCTGCGGGCCAGCACCAGATGGATGTCGCTGTCGCCGTTGGTGATGAATCGCTTGACGCCATTCAGACGCCAGCAATTGTTGGCCTCGTCGCGCGTGGCCTTGAGCATGACTCGCTGCAGGTCGCTGCCGGCATCCGGCTCGGTGAGGTCCATCGACATGCTCTCGCCGGCACACACGCGGGGTATGAACTGCTGCCGCTGCTCCTCGCTGCCGAACTCATAGAGTGTGTCGATGCAGCTCTGCAGCGACCAGATATTCTGGAACCCAGCATCGGCGCTCGAGATCATCTCGCTCAACATCGAGAAGACAACGTTGGGCAGATTGAGGCCACCGTAGCGACGAGGCATCGACACGCCGTGCAGACCGGCCTTGCGTGTGGCATCGAGGTTGTCGAACGTCTTGCTGGCATAGACCATGCGTCCGTTGTCGAGGTGCGGTCCCTCCTGGTCGACGCTCTCGCTGTTGGGCTCGATGATGGTCTCGGCCACCTCGCCACAGATCTCAAGGATGCGGCGGTAGTTCTCGATGGCGTCGTCGTGGTCGACCGGTGCGTCGGGATAGTCCTTGGCATCGGCGAATCCTTTCTCCTTGAGCTCGACGATGCGCTTCATCAACGGATGCGTGAGCTGGAAGTTTATCTCAGGTACGTTATATTTTGCCATAATTCTTTGTAATTTAAGTAGTTCTGTAGCTCAGTAGTTCAGTAGTTCAGCCGTTACCTTTCTGATTAGTAACTATTGCCGTAATTGTTCTTAATAAGTCCTCTGCAATAGGCAATTAGAGCCTTACTCGTATTTTCGACTAGGCAGATTAATTTGTCATAATCATCTTTATTGATGTAATTCAAATCCTTGGATAAAATGACATAATATCTGCTCTCTTCAAGACTGCCTTCAGCAATATTGTAGAAGCGGAGCTTGTCTGAACTGCCCAGTTTCTTAAAACCTTCAGCAATATTGGCCGGCACCGAAACAGCCGCACGCCTGAACTGTGAGGTGAGTCCATATTTTTCTCCCTCTGGAAAGTTCTGTGTCACTTGATAGACACACAATAATAGTTCATGGGCTAATTGCCATGCTTTTATGTCATGAAATGAAGCCATTGCGGTTATGTATTGGCTGAACTACTGAACTACAGAACTACTGTAACT
The DNA here is from genome assembly GCA_017477555.1 of Muribaculaceae bacterium. Lineage (GTDB taxonomy): Bacteria > Bacteroidota > Bacteroidia > Bacteroidales > Muribaculaceae > Sodaliphilus. Next base: position 1,263 of record JAFUVK010000079.1, on the reverse strand, counting down.
CCTAGTGATTTACTTGCTGTTTTGTTTGTAGTATTTGATGAGTTTGGGAATCACTTCCTCGCAAGTGCCCACAATCACGTAGTCGGCAATGCGGTTGATCGGGGCATCGGGGTCGCTATTGACCGAGATGATGATGCCGGCGTCCTGCATACCCGCGATGTGCTGAATCTGCCCGCTGATGCCGCAAGCTATGTAGACCTTGGGATGCACGGTTACGCCCGTCTGTCCCACCTGCCGGTCGTGGTCGACCCATCCGGCATCTACTGCGGCGCGACTTGCGCCCACCTCGCCATGCAGCTCCTTGGCCAGCTGGAAGAGTTGGTCAAACCCCTCCTTGCTGCCCACGCCGTATCCTCCGGCGACAACAATCGATGCCCCCTTGAGGTTGTGCTTTGCCGCCTCGACGTGGCGGTCGAGCACCTTGACGATATAGGCCTCTTGTGGCACATACTGGTCGACATCGGGATAGACCACCTCGCCGCGAGCGTTGCCGTCGTAGAGCGCTTTCTGCATCACGCCGCTGCGCACGGTGGCCATCTGGGGGCGATGCTCGGGATTGACAATGGTAGCAACGATATTTCCACCGAAGGCCGGACGAATCTGATAGAGCAGATTGTCGTAGTGAGCACCCGTCTTGGGATCGTCAAAATCGCCAATCTCCAGCTCGGTACAGTCGGCGGTGAGTCCGCTGGTGAGCGACGATGACACGCGCGGTCCCAGGTCACGACCGATGACGGTAGCACCCATGAGGCAGATTTGCGGTTTTTCCTGTTTGAACAAGTTGACCATAAGGTCGGTATGCGGTGCAGATGTGTATGGGAACAATCCCTCACCGTCGAAGACAAAGAGTTTGTCCACTCCATAGGGCAGAATCTGATCTTCAACCTTGCCCTTGATACCTGCTCCGGCAACAACAGCATGCAGTTCTACGCCCAGTTCATTGGCCAATTTGCGGCCCTTGGTCAGCAGCTCTTGTGACACCTCGGCCACTGTAGTCTGCTCAATTTCGCAATATACAAAGACGTTATGAGCCTCACCCCCGTCCCCTCTCCGGGGGGAGAGGGGAGAGTTTGTTCCACTCGTATTCATATTTTTGTCCATTTTAATTAAACAATTCAAATAAACCTAAAATCCGCAGCATAATAGCTTAACATTTTTTATAATCACCTGGGCAACAAAAAGTTGCCCAGGATTTTGCCATGTCAGATTTTTCACTTACCTTAGTGCTGCATTCCAAAAGGCAAAAATCATCAATGACATGGC
>JAFUVK010000078.1 GCA_017477555.1 Muribaculaceae bacterium | reverse complement strand
GGACGGCATAGGGATGCCGTCCCTACCGCCTGGGCCGTTTATGCTCCCTGGCAATCCCACCGGCACAACATTGTGATGTCTTAACTCTTAATACATTAGAAACTTGAGCGGGTTAAAAAGTCACCCTCGCTTCTTGGCAGAAGTGAGGGTGAAATGCATCAGCCCCATATGGGGAGTGCTTTTTTGAACCGTCTGGGCAGATTAGACCTTCTTGGCAAGCTCAGCGCCAGCTTTGAACTTCACGACCTTCTTGGCCGGAATCTCGATCTTCTTGCCGGTAGCGGGATTCACACCCGTGCGGGCGGCCTTCTCTTGGATAGCGAATGTGCCAAATCCAATCAGAGCAACTTTGTCGCCCTTTACCAGTGTCTCCTCGATTGCCTTAAGGGTTGCCTCCAGAGCAGCCTTGGCCTGAACTTTTGTCAGCTTAGCCTCGGCAGCAATTGCGTTAATCAATTCAGTCTTGTTCATGTTGTAAAAGTTAAAATTTGGTTGATAAAAAATCAGATAATCTTTTTATTTTGGGGCAAATATAGGTAAAAGAATGGTATCAGCAAAAAAAAAGTCAAAAAAAATGAGATTTTTCAGTTAAAAACTATGATTTGTGGCCAATCTGGTTGCGTTTTGCGAGTTTTTCGTTAATTTTGCACCCTCATTTACACAGTTTCTGACTTATGAATTTGCGAGGTTCTTTTCTGTCAAACATACCGCCGGTGACGCGGCACCTGCTCATCATCAATTTCTTGTTGTGGCTGGCTACGCTGGTGCTGCAGCGTACCTCGGCCATCGACTTGCACGACTGGTGTGGCCTGCACTACTGGCGCGCCAGCGACTTCAATGCCGTGCAGCTGGTGACCTATATGTTTATGCACGACAGCCATGGCATAGCCCATGTGTTCTTCAACATGTTCTCGTTGTGGATGTTCGGTGGCATCATCGAGCGCACACTGGGAGTGAAGCGATACTTGTTCTACTACTTGTCGTGCGGCATCGGGGCCGGACTGATGCAGGAGCTGGCCTGGGAGTACACTCTGGCCGATATGGTGGCCGCCGTCGAGGCCGGCAGGATGGTCATTGATGCCGTCGGTACCCCCATCACCTACAATGACTTCATCACGGTGGGCGCGTCAGGAGCCGTGTTCGGCATTCTGCTAGCCTTTGGCTATATGTTTCCCAATATGCCCATGTACATCATACCTTTCCCGTTTCCGATCAAGGCCAAGTGGATGGTTATCGGCTATGGCGTGGTCGAGCTGCTGTTCGGCGTGTCGGGCACGATGGACACGGTGGCGCACTTTGCTCACCTGGGCGGCATGATTTTCGGGTTCTTAATCTTGTGGTACTGGCGCCGCTCGGGCACCAATATGGGTGGTTATGGCAATCGTTGATGACATCAAGCGCAAGTATCGTCAAGGCACGATGCTCATGCGCATCATCTACATCAACATCGGCGTGTTTGTGCTTGTACATCTGGTGGCGCTGGTGGGGGTGCTCATCAATGTGCCGGCCCAGGAACTGGTGACGTGGCTGCAGTTGCCGTCGGCCCTGCCTCGCCTTTCGCGCCAGCCCTGGAGCGTGGTGACCTATATGTTCACCCACTACGACCTGCTGCACATCTTGTTCAACATGCTGTGGCTCTACTGGCTGGGGCGCATCTTCCTGGAGTATTTTACCCCCAAGCGGCTGAGCGCACTCTATGTGCTGGGCGGTCTGGGCGGTGCGGCACTCTACTTGCTGGCGATGAGTCTGCTGCCACACTTTGTGGGGCACAACAGCTTCCTGACAGGCGCGTCGGCATCGGTTATAGCCATTGTGGTGGCAGTGGCGGTGTGGGCTCCTGACTACAAGATTGGGCTGCTGTTTATCGGCGATGTGGCGCTCAAGTGGGTGGCCATCGTCACCATAGGCATCGACTTGCTCAGTGTGGATGCCGGCAATGCCGGTGGACACATCGCGCATCTGGGAGGGGCGGCCGTGGGAGCCATCTATGCCACCGCGCTGCGTCGTGGCACCGACATCACCCGGCCCATCAATGCCGCACTCGACTGGCTGGCCTCGCTGCTGCCGCAGCGCGAGCCTGGCGTAGGGCAGCCTGTGGGCGGCAAGGCCTTCACCGGCGGTGGTGGCAGTGCCGAACCCACCGAGGCCCAGATTGATGCCATTCTCGACAAAATCAAGCGTTCGGGCTACACCTCGCTCACCGACCGTGAGCGCGATATGCTCTTCAGGGCCTCGCGCAAAAAGTGACTCATGAGCCATGAAGTTGATATTTAGGATCATAGCGATTGGGGTGGCGCTGATGTTGCTGGCCTCGGCCTATGGCGGGTGGTTCGACCCGCGTGTATGGGCCTTGCCCGCTGTGGCCAACTTGGCCCTGCCAGCTGCCGTGTGCCTGGCTGTGGTGGCGGCGCTGGCTTGTGCGCTGGCTCGGCAGTGGCGCGCCCTGCTGGTGCTGGTGGCGGCCGCGATGCTCGCCTGGCCTGTGGTCAGGCTGCACATGCCCTTGCGTGGTGAGCAACGGGCCGATGAGCACGCCACTACGTTCAGAGTGATGACCTATAACGTGGCCGGATTTGACTTGGAGGCAAAGACGTTGCGCTACATCCTGGACCAGGATGCCGACTTTGTGGTGCTGCAGGAAACCTCGCTCGGACCGATGGACTTCACCGACCTGCCACAACATGTGGACCTGCGCGAGGAGCTGGAACAGAAGTACCCCTATCACTCGCAAGGCTATCACGACCTGGCCATACTGTCCAAACTGCCCTATACGGTCTATAACGACACTACACTCAAGCAAGGCTTCGGTTCGCCCGATGATATCCACAGCGAGTATCACTTCTATGCCAAGGCTTTCGACCTGCAGGTGGCCGGCATGCCGCTGCGTATCGTCAATGTGCACTTGCAGTCAATCGGCCTGAACGAGAATGACAAGGAGCTGTACAAGAAGTTGACGCGAAACGAGCTCAAGGGGCGGCACGACATGACCCAGGTCAGGCACTCGCTCATGAGCAAGCTGGAAGGGGCTTTCAGGCGACGGGCCGGAGAGGCGCACCAGCTGCGCGATATTCTCAACGACACCATCGGTGCGCCCAATGTTGTGGTGTGCGGCGACTTCAACGACACGCCGGGCTCCTATAGCTACCGCACCATCCGTGGCAGTGACCTGCACGACGCTTACGCCGAGTGTGGCCGTGGACCGGTGTTCACGTTCAACCGCGACCGCTTCTACTTCAACATCGACCACATCCTCTATAGAGGCTCGCTGCAGGCCGTGGACCATAGGCTGGATCGCGCAGGAGGCAGCGATCACTATCCGCAGCTGGTCACCTTTGCCATCACCCCGTGAAGCTAGGCAAGCAGTGGACAGCATGTCCCTGTATTCCGAGGCGTAGTCTCGGACAAACAAGTGCCGTTGATAATTCTCAGTGCCAATTCTCAATTTTCAATGAAAAAAATTGTACCTTTGCACCCGATTTTCACTGTTGAATAATATAATGAAGATGAAGAAACATATCTTAGTGATGCTCGCTGTCGTGGCTATGTTGGCCTCGTGCAACGACAACAAGTTCAAGGTCGATGGCACCATACAGGGAGCCAACGACTCGACACAGGTGGTGCTCGAGATGTCGAGCAATGGCTATTGGTATCCCGTCGACACGCTCAAAATCGACGGTCAAGGACACTACAGCGTGGCGGCGCAGGCTCCCGACTATCCTAACATCTACCGCTTGCGCTTGGGCGACCGCGACATCTGTTTCCCGGTCGACAGTTTGGACCACCTGACCATCAACACCCGGTTGGAGGCCTTCGGCACCGACTTCACCGTGGCAGGCAGCGACCATGCCGTGCAGGTGATGAACATCGACAAGCAAGCCATGCAGATGGCTGGCGGCAAGGCTTCGCCCGACCAGTTCAAGGCCTGGAAGCGTAAGCTGGCCGAGCAGATTGTGGCCGACCCCAAGGGCATCGTCGCCTATTATGCCATCAACAAGTATGTCGACGGCAAGCCCCTGTTCGACCCGCTTGACAATGACGACCTGCGCATCATCGGGGCTGTGGCCAATGCCTTCTACACGTTCAAGCCCAGTGACCCGCGCACCGACTACCTGGTGCGAGTGCTCACCGAGGGGCAGCAGCGCAGACGGGCAGCCACAGCGGCCGTCGACACCATCAGCGCCGAGGTAGCTTCGCTCATCGACATCAAGCTCCAGGACTATAGCGGCAAGACCTACAGTCTGGAACAGGTGTCGCACAGCAACCACCTGGTGCTGCTATGCTTCACCATCTATCAGGCAGAGTTCTCGCCCATATTCAACAAGCTGCTCAACGACATCTACACTAAGTACAAGGGTCGCGGGCTGGAAATCTTCCAGGTAAGCCTCGACACCGACAATGTGTTCTGGAGCCAGGCGGCCAAGAACCTGCCATGGATCACTGTCTACGACCCGCAGGGGCAGAGCTCGCGTAACGTGGGCACCTATCAGGTGATGGGCGTGCCCACCACATTCGTCATTCGTGACGGCGACATTGTGGAGCGCGTAGAGGACGCTACCCAGCTCGAAGCCGCCCTCTCGCGTCACCTATGACGATGGCGGGCGAGTAATCGAACACTCTGATGCTTGACTACTTGATTACACCACGGTCGGTGGCTATGACACCGGCCGTGGCTTTTTGTTGGTGGCGCATGATGTGGAACAGGCCCCGGTAGAGGTAGCGCAGGCCGTAGCCCAGACTCACACCATGCTGCTTGTGCAGCCTCCAGGCAATGGGCCAGGGGTAGAGCAGCATCTTGGAGCGGTAGCCGATGTACAGATACGCGCCTTTGCCCATGAGCACACCGGCTGTGGTGGCTCGTGCCGCGTCGGTGGTGGGATGGTCGTGCTCGACGATGGTGATGGGGTAAAAGTGGCATCGCAATCCCAACGACAGAGCGTCGTGCACAAAAATCTCTTCCTCGCAGCAATGGAACAATGGCGCACCTAGGCCAAAGTGCTCGTTGAATTGCAGACAGCCGCGCACCGACTGCAACCGGAAAGCTATCTCGAACGATGTGGGGTAGTAACCCCTGGGGCGCTGCCGCAGGTCGATGGCCGATGTGGGGTAGGGCTTGGTGCAGTAGGGGTTCTGCATCACAAAGGTGGCCAGGTCGGTGTCGGGATGGGATGCAAAGGTGTCCATCACGGCTTGCAGGCCACTGACGGTGTATCGGCAGTCATCATCGCAGATCAGGCACACGTCGGCCGAAGCATGGCGCAGGCAGTTGTTGCGGTTGCGGCTCAGTCCGCGGCCCTCGAGATGGAACACCTGGATGTCGTCGCGCAACAGCGGGGCGGGCACGTCGCGGTGGCCGTCGGCGGTGCTGTGCTGCCACGACACGACATAACCGATGCCGGGTTGAGGCGGCAATATCAAGTCGACCACGTTGTCGATGCCGCCATCGATGGTGCAGATGAGCAGTTGGAGTGTCATGTTTCCTCAAGTAGTTGGTTCCAGAAGTGCAGATGGCGTTCGGCAACAACCTGCGCAGCATTGTTGCGGATGACAAACTCGCGGCTATCGCGGCTCCATTGTGGCAATTGTGACTTCTGGTGGATGATGGATTCGAGTTGACGGTCAATGTCCTCGTCGTTGTAGGGCGTGACATTGACTATGGGATGCAGCGACGGCTCGCCGATGAGATCGTAGTATTCCGGTTCGGCTCCGCTCACGGCTACTAGTCCCTGCGCCATGGCAATCAGTGCATTGGTAGCGGGTGTGTAACTGTACAACTGATCGAGCAGCACGTGTGAGGCACGCATGCGGCGGGTGTACTCGGCATAGGGCAAGTTCTCGACCACCTCCATTTCGCACAGATCGGGATAACGGTCATGCACGCGTTGCAATGAGGCCAACAGACGGTCGGTACCCTTGATGGTGGTGCGGTCGCGCTGGATGCCAATGAAGAACCTGACGCGCTCGGGCTCGTGGTCCAGTGGGCGCAGCGTCAACGAATCGACATCGATGGGGATGCCCCCATAGGCCAGTCGGTCGCCCACCAGAGGGCGATAGGCCTCATAGTATTCCCACAGGCAGGCTACCACACCGTCGATGTGGTCAATCAGATAGTCACTGTATCGTTCCATCAGGGGCAGCCGCCAGTTATCTTGTTCTTGGGCATAATACTCTGGTGAACCCACGTAGGGGCTGGGCTGGTCACCCACCCGATAGTCGCTGTAGCGGTAGGTGTGTCCGTCATGGCAAGCGTCGTAGTACACGCGGTCGGTGGCCAGGGCCGAGAGCACCACCTTGCCGTTGTGACGACGCAGGTAGTCAAACACGCGGCGCACCTTCTGTGGTTTCAACTCCAGAAAAATCTGGCTCGACAGGTGCACGATGTCAAAGCCGCGCATGCGTGGCAGAGCCTTGAGAATGTCGAGTAAATAGCGCACTGTCCCCCAGTGGCCGGGATGGCGGTTCAGGTCGATGTCACGAGCGGTGTCCATCCAGTGCGAGCCGTTGGAGGCCACGACTGCATCGTGTCCCATCAGGCGCAGCTGCCGGGCCAGGCAGTTGTGCAGATTGCTGGCATCTCCAACGAATAATATCTTCATTGCGGCACAAAATTAGTGCAAGTTGAGCGAAATACAAAATTAAAAATAAAGTTTTTGATTTTTATTTCCGAAACGCCGCCAAAAATGCGATTAAGCGAGAGCCATGCAAGCTCGCTTGCTGATGGCCGAATGTGAGCATTTTATCAAAATTTCGAGGGCGCTAGCCCTCAACATAGTGCAAGTTGAGCGAAATACAAAATTAAAAACAAAGTTTTTGATTTTTATTTCCGAGACGCCGCCAAAAAATCGAATAAGCGAGAGCCATGCAAGCTCGCTTGCTGATGGCCGAGTGTGAGCATTTTATCAAAATTTCGAGGGCGCCAGCCGTTCCGCGGTTGGTGGCGCTAGTCCCTCTCCCCTGCAGGGGAGAGGTTAGGTGAGGGGTTGAATAGCTACAAGGTTGGGCCGCGCCATATGGGTGATCAGCCTCGCTTGCGGCTGTGCCTGCGGCGCAGCCCTACATTTTGCAGTGATCCCGACAAGCGCGGTGACCACACCTCTATGCCACGCTTGGCGATGACCCCACCCCCGGCCTCTCCCCTGCAGGGGAGGGGTTGAGTGAGGGGTGGTAGGGCGCTCAATTGATTAAAAAAACGGTGAATTTTTGCGGAGGACCAAAAAATAATGTACCTTTACAAGATTTTTCGAGATAACGTATGTTTTTCACAATCATCATACCCGTCTATAACCGTGCTGCCGTGGTGCAGCGCACGCTCGACACAGTGCTGTCGCAGACCTATCGGCCCCTGCAACTGGTGCTGGTGGACAATTGCAGCAGCGACAACTCGTTGCAAGTGCTGCAACAGTTTGCCCGGCAACACCATGCACCCGACTTTCAGGTGCAGGTCGCCCAAGAGCCGCATCACACGGCCGGTGCGGCACGCAACCGTGGCTTCGAGTTGGCGCGGGGCGAGTGGGTCATGTTTTTCGACAGTGACGACGAGATGGCTCCCGGGCTGGTTGATGCCTATGCTCGCCAGGTGAGCGACAGGGTGGGGGAGGTCGATATGGTGTCGGTGCGCTCAATGCTGGTCTTCCCCGACGGTACGCGGCGCGAGGCACCTTTTTTTACCCGCGACATCATGGCCGTTCAGCTGCTGCATAGCCAGTTGGCAACCCAGCGCTACGCCGTAAGGCGCGACTTCTATGCCGCCACAAGCGGCTGGAATGCCGATTTGCCAGGCTGGAACGACTGGGAGCTGGGCGTGCGGCTGCTGCTTGCGCAGCCGCGCATAGCCTACTGCGAGCAAGCCCCGATGGTGTTTGTCAACCATAATGGTCGCGACTCAATCACCGGCACCGAGTTCCACAGCCGTGCCGGGCAGTGGGAGCACGTGCTTGACATGGTTGAGGCCCAATTGCGGCAGGCGCAATGTGCCCCGCGCTACTGCCGACTGGTCGACTACCGCCGACTGGTGCTGGCCGCACAATATGAGCGTGAGGGCCACGGCGAGTTGGCTGAGCCGTTGGCCCGTCGGGCAGTGGAGGCGCTGGGGAACAGTTATCATCACAGCCTGCGCTGGCGATGCCTGGTGTGTCCGGTGGTGCGTTGGCTCTATCGCCGCATCGTGGCTGGCAAGCGAGGCTCGGCACGCATCGCCCGTCATTTGTTTTGATAATGTCGCAAAAAATCATTACCTTTGCACGAAATTTAATAAATAGCACAACTGGCCTCTGGGCTGTTTGTGTACTCCGGGGCTGCCGCCTCGGGCACTGAACCAAAAATATGGCAGAAGAACTAGAACTGAAGGCCGAGCCGCAACCCAGCGACTTTGGCGGATATGATAAGCTGGTCACGCTCACCCCACGCGAGCACATCAGGCAACGCCCCGGCATGTACATTGGCAAGCTGGGCGACGGCTCGCAGAGCGATGACGGCATCTATGTCTTGATTAAGGAGGTGGTGGACAACAGCATCGACGAGTTTAACACCGGCTTTGCCAAACCCATCATCAACATTGATGTCGAGGACGGTAGCGTCACCATCCGCGACTTTGGCCGTGGCATTCCGCTCGACCAGGTCAAGGACGCGTCGAGCAAGATGAACACCGGTGCCAAGTATGACACCCAGACCTACAAGCGTTCGGTGGGACTCAACGGTGTGGGCATCAAGGCGGTCAATGCACTGTCGACCGAGTTTTATATCCGTTCGGTGCGCGATGGGCAGTGTGCAGCAGTCACCTATCACGAGGGGCTGGTCGAGCACGAGACGGGTATCATCCCGGCCGAAGAGGGCGAGGAGAACGGCACGCTGGTACGCTTCACACCCGATGCCACCATCTTCAAGAACTATGCCTTCCGCGACGACATCATCGAGACGATGATCAAGAACTACTCGTTTCTCAACACCGGACTGTCGCTCTACTACAACGGCCGGCGCTATCATTCGCGCAACGGACTGAGCGACCTGGTCAAGGAGAACATGACCAGCGAGCCGCTCTATCCGCTCATGCACTTCCGCAACGACGACATTGAGGTGGTCATCACACATGCCGCGCAGATGGGCGAGGAGTTCTACTCGTTTGTCAACAGCCAGCACACCACACAGGGCGGAACACACCAGAGCGCGTTCCGCGAGGCATTGTCGCGCACCATCAAGGAGTTCTATGGCAAGAACTTCGAGTACAGCGACATTCGCAACGGTGTGGTGGCGGCCATCAGCATCAAGGTCGAGGAGCCGGTCTTCGAGTCGCAGACCAAGATTAAGCTGGGCAGCAGCAACATGTGGAAGGACGGCCCCACCATCTACAAGTATGTCAACGACTTCATCAAGAAGGAACTGGACGACTTCCTGCACAAGACCCCGGCCACGGCCGATATCTTGCTCAAGAAGATCCAGGACAATGAGCGTGACCGCAAGGCTATTGCCGGGGTGACCAAGCAAGTGCGGGAGCGGGCCAAGAAGGCCGCACTGCACAACGACAAGCTGCGCGACTGTCGCGTGCACTTCAACGACACGCGCGCACCTAAGGACAACGACCGGCGCGACGAGTCATCAATCTTCATCACCGAGGGCCTCTCGGCTAGCGGCTCCATCACCAAGATTCGCGACGTGGAGACACAGGCCGTGTTCTCGCTGCGCGGCAAGCCGCTCAACACCTTTGGCCTCGAGCCCAAAAAGGTCTACACCAACGACGAGTTCGCCCTGCTGCAGGCCGCTCTGAACATCGACGATGGCATCGATGGACTGAGATATAATAAGGTGATTATCGCCACTGATGCCGATGTCGACGGCATGCACATCCGCCTGCTCATGCTTACCTACTTCCTCCAGTTCTATCCCGAGCTCATCAAGACCGGGCACCTCTACATCTTGCAGACACCGCTCTTCCGCGTGCTCAACAAGAAAGAGGCCAAGCGCAAGAACCGCTCGACCAAGAAGGAGGCCAAGGAACAGAAACCCGAAACTTACTACTGCTACAGCGACGAGGAGCGTGTCAACGCCATCAACCGTCTGGGTGAGAACGCCGAGATCACGCGATTCAAGGGCCTGGGCGAAATATCGCCCGATGAGTTCAAGGACTTCATCGGTCCTGACATGCGGCTCGACCGCGTGTCGCTGCGCAAGGAAGACTCGGTCAAGGATATGCTCGCATTCTTCATGGGCAAGAACACCATGGAGAGGCAGAACTTTATTATCGACAACCTAGTCATTGAGGACGATGAGGACATCACTGTACACTGATGAGTGTCGGCCCGACCGCCGAGTGGCATTTTTTGCCGGCTCGTTCGACCCGTTCACTAAGGGGCATGAAGATATCGTGCTGCGCGCGTTGCCGTTGTTTGACGAGGTAATCATCGCCATCGGGGTCAATCCCGACAAGGTGGGTTTCTTGACCATCGACCAGCGGCACCGGTGGATCGACGCGTGCATCGGCTGGCGCAATGGCGTGCGAGTGGTCACCTTCACCGGTCTGGCGGCACAGGCCGCCATCGATCAGGGCGCTTGCTGCTTTGTCAAGGGCGTGCGCACCATACAAGACTTTGAGTATGAGATGCAGATGGCACAGGCCAACCATGACCTGAGCGGCCTGGACACCGTGCTGCTCTACACAGCCCCCCAGCTGGCGCACATCAGCTCGTCGCTCGTGCGTCAGCTCCACACTCTGGGGCAGGACGTTAGGCCCTATCTGCCCGACATGGCCCCGATTGGCATGTTGCCATGAGCGATATGGCACAGTTTTTGCCACTGATATTTGGTTTTTGAAAACATTATTTTTTATGAGAAAGATATCTCTATTATTCGCTGTGATGACATGCGTCGTGGCTGTGCAGGCACAGCGCATACCACAGAACCTGAACAAGCTGCTCCATGCCGAGTATGCCATCAACTCGCTCTATGTCGACTCGGTGGACGAGGACAAACTGGTGGAGTATGCCATCGTGGGTATGCTGCAGAAGCTTGACCCACACAGCAGCTACACCGACGCCAAGGAAACCAAGGACATGGAGGAACCGCTGCAGGGCGAGTTCAGCGGCATAGGCATACAGTTTAATATGAAGCAGGACACACTCTATGTCATCCAGACCATTCCTGGGGGACCCAGCGAGCGCGTGGGCATCCTGGCCGGAGACCGCATCGTACTGGTCAATGATACACTCATCGCCGGGGTGAAGATGAAGCGCACCGACATCATGAAGCGCCTGCGCGGCAAGAAGGACACCAAGGTCACAGTCAAGGTGCGCCGCGGCTCGTCGCCCGACCTGATCACATTTCGCATCACGCGCGACAAGATTCCGCTGCACAGTGTCGATGCCAGCTATATGCTCGACAACAAGACGGGCTACGTGCGCATCTCCAACTTTGGAGCCAAGACACACGACGAGATGATGGATGCTCTGGCGGCACTGTCAAAGCAAGGCATGCAGCAGGTGGTCATCGACCTCACTGACAACGGTGGAGGATACCTCAATGCGGCCATCGACATGTGCAACGAGTTTCTCGACCGCGGCCAGCTCATCGTCTACACCGAGGGGCTGAAGTCGCCGCGCAGCGAGGCCAATGCCATGGGCAACGGCAAGTATAAAGACCTGCCCATGGTGGTCATGGTCAACCAATACTCGGCATCGGCTGCCGAAATCTTCAGCGGAGCCATGCAAGACTGGGATCGTGCTGTGGTAGTGGGCAGGCGCACATTTGGCAAGGGGCTGGTGCAGAGACCCATTCGCTTCGACGACGGATCGATGATGCGCCTTACCGTGGCGCGCTACCACACACCCAGTGGCCGCTGCATACAGAAACCCTATACCAAGGGCGACAAGAAAGCCTACGAGGAAGACCTGCTCGAACGCTCAAAGAGCGGAGAGTACTACTGCCTGGACAGCATACACTTCAACGACTCGCTGCGCTACACCACGCTCAAGCATCAGCGGCCCATCTATGGCGGAGGAGGCATCATGCCCGACATCTTTGTGCCGGTCGACACCAGCGAGTACAGCACCTACTACCGCGACATGGTGGCCAAGGGTATCGTCAACCAGTATGTCATCAACTATGTGGACAGCCACCGCAAGCAGCTCAAGAGCAACTATACCACACTGGAGGACTTCGATGCGCGCTTTGAACTCAGCGACGACGACATCAAGCGCTTTGTCGAGGCCGGCGAGAAGGACAACGTCAAGTACGATGAGCAGAAGTTCCGCACCAGCGAGCGCGTGTTCCGTACCATGATCAAGGGGCTGATTGCCCGGGACGTATATGCCGACCCAAGTGCCTATACCCGCATCGTCAACCGTCGCAACCCCGACCTCGACGCGGCCCTTAAGGTGCTCTACGACCGCCCGCGCTACGATGCGCTGTTGCATAGTGGCAACCCCGACTACGAACGCCTGGTCAGGAAGTAGTTTTTAGTTGTGGCAGAAACTTTTAACTATAAGCTATAAGCTCTTGCCCTCTCGGGCTTCGCGGGCCATCTTGAACAGCTCCAGGGGCAAGTGGCAGTAGCCGCTGGGATTTTTGTCCAAATAGTCCTGGTGATAGTCCTCGGCAGGGTAGAAGTTGACCAGTGGCCCCACCTCAACGGCAAGTGGCTCGAAGAGTTCTTCGGCCACTTGCCGCACTTTTTGCTCAATGACCGGCAACTGCGCCGCGTCGGTGTAGTAGATGCCCGTGCGGTACTGCGTGCCCACGTCGTGCCCTTGCCGGTTCACTGCCAGTGGGTCGATGGCTTTGAAATATAGGTCGAGCAGGAAGCGCAGACTTGCTACCTCATCGTCATAGGTCACACGCACTGTCTCGGCAAATCCGGTACGGTCGGTGCACACGTCCTGATAGGTCGGGTTCTCGGTGTGGCCGTTGGCATAGCCCACCTCGGTGCCGGTCACGCCATGCACCTGCTTGAAGAAATGCTCGGTGCCCCAGAAGCACCCGCCAGCCAGATAAATCTCTTTTATCATAGGGTTTGTTGAAATTTT
>JAFUVK010000077.1 GCA_017477555.1 Muribaculaceae bacterium | reverse complement strand
GCACGAGATTTGGATAATCTCGGCTGCGCTCGGCATAGCCCGAGCAAGCTCGGCTCTGCGCTCGTTAGCACGAGATTTGGATAATCTCGGCTGCGCTCGGCATAGCCCGAGCAAGCTCGGCTCTGCGCTCGTTGGCACGAGATTTGACGGTGTAAAATTAGACATTTCTTGTCTATCTTGCAACATTTGTGCCAAGAAAAGAAAATAGTCCGCTCGTTTTTACGTTTAGATTGCAAGAAAAGTCGTATCGTTGCCTTCGGCCAAGGTAGGCGGCACCTCGGAAGAGCAAAATTTAAAAAACTGCGTTTTTCATTTTGCTTTTCGCTCGGTTTGGATAAATTTGGCTGCGTCTCAGCAAATGCAAAAATTTTTGCATTTGCGCTCGACTTGCACAAATTTTGGATAAATTTGGCTGCGACTCAGCAAATGCAAAAAAATTTTTTGCATTTGCGTTCGACTTGCACAAATTTTGGATAAATTTGGCTGCGACTCAGCAAATGCAAAAATTTTTTTTGCTTTTGCGTTCGACTTGCACAAATTTTGCACTACCTTTGCGGCACTTTTTGAGATAACAACAGGTTAAAAAACCAAACAGACACCCAAGATGTCGACCATTGCCATAGCAATCATTCTGGCTTTTGTGCTAGGCTATGCGGCCATCGCACTCGAGAGTTTCACGCGCGTCAACAAGGCAGCCATCGCATTGTTGATGTTCGTCATCTGCTGGACCATCTTTGCCATGGCCCCCGAAGACTTCGTCACTGGTGTGGCACCAGACCAGATGATGTCGTACGTCAACGGGATCATCCAGCACCACCTGGGCGACACCGCCACCACGCTGTTCTTCCTGATGGGAGCCATGACGATCGTTGAGGTAGTGGACCAGAATGGTGGTTTCAATTTTGTTCGCGACCTGTTGCGCACCACCAACAAGTGCACCCTACTGTGGCGCATTGCCATTCTGGCCTTTGTGCTCAGTGCCATCCTTGACAACCTCACCACCAGCATCGTCATGGTGATGCTGCTGCGCAAGCTGGTTCGCGATCAGAAAGACCGGCTCATCTATGCCTCGCTCATTGTCATTGCCGCCAACTCGGGCGGTGCCTTCTCGCCTATCGGCGATGTGACCACCATCATGCTGTGGAATGGCGGCATGGTCACAGCCACCGGTGTGATTACCGAGCTGTTCGTGCCATCGCTGGTGTCTATAATCATACCGGCGCTCATCCTACAGCGCCGCCTCAAGGGTCAGCTGGTGATTCCCGAAGGCAAGGTTGAGTCCTTGGCCGACGAGCTCACCTCGCAAGAGAAACGCATCGTGTTCTTCCTGGGCGTGGGCGGACTGATTTTTGTACCCATCTTCCATGGCATGACCGGGCTTCCGCCTTTTGTGGGCATGCTTCTGGCCCTGGGCATGGTATGGCTCACCACCGAGCTATTCTACGGCAACAAGCGCAACCGCAACAAAGAGGGCATCAAGAAGCGCGTGAGCAAATTGCTGGGCCGCATCGACATGAGCACCATCATGTTCTTCCTGGGCATCCTCATGGCCGTGGCCTGCCTGCAGGAGATCCATGTGCTCACAGCCATGGGCCAATGGCTCAACGAGGCCTCTGGCGGCAACCACTATCTGGTCACGGGCATCATTGGCGTGCTCTCGAGCATCGTCGACAATGTGCCGCTAGTGGCTGGCTGCATGGGCATGTATCCCATAGCGCCGACTGGCGACATGGCCGTTGACGGCATCTTCTGGCAACTGCTGGCCTATTGTGCCGGAGTGGGCGGCTCGATGCTGATTATCGGCAGCGCAGCCGGTGTAGTGGCCATGGGCATCGAGCGTATCACCTTCGGTTGGTATATGCGCAACATCACTCTGGTGGCCTTTGTTGGCTACATTGCCGGTATCGCCACCTACTGGTTGCTCGACTCGTTTGTCCTCTAGCCTATCTACAATATCTAGAATATTCTAAAGTAGTTAAGGAAGTTAAGGAGTTAAAGTAGTTAAGACGTTACCTGATGGCTGTAGGGACGGCATCCCTATGCCGTCCGCCTCGACAAAAGGTAATGTTGAATGCTGCCCGGAGGCGGACGGCACAGGAGTGCCGTCCCTACAGTGAAGGGGGGTGTGCAAATCTTGTGCAAGCCGAACGCAAATGAGCTTGCTCAATTTGCTGAGGCGCTGCCAAGATTATCCAAAGTGGCAGCATGAAGAATTAAGAATTATGCATTGTGAATTATGCATTAAAGAAGCCCATAACCTTCTCATCTAGCTCAAAAATTAACACTCGCTAACACAAGGCGGGTGTTAATTTTTGTCACAATTTGCAAGAATTCAGTTTTTGGGACATTTTTTTGGTATTTTGCGACACAATCTCGGCAAGTTGCAGTAATTTCGCCAGCCTAAAACAAAAACACAACGAAAAATGAAGAAAATTTACACGCTTTTGACAATGATGGCAGCCACCACAACTGTGTGGGCTGGAGGACTGCTGCACAACACCAACCAGAGCATCGCATGGCAGCGCATGATGGCACGTGGAGCCACCAACGACATTGACGCCATCTACAGCAACCCCGCCGGAACAGCTTTTCTGGACCATGAGGGCTGGTCGCTGTCGCTCAACATCCAGAGCGCGTCGCAGCACCGCGATGTGCTGGCCACCTTCCCGCTCTTCCCCACCGAGGACCACACCAAGCTCTATGAGGGCAAAGCCTCGGCGCCGGTCATTCCCAGCCTGTATGCCGCCTACAAGCGCGGCAAGCTCACCTACTCGGCCTTCTTCGGCTTCACCGGCGGTGGCGGCAAATGCTCGTTCACCAGCGGATTGCCCATCTTCGACGCCAGCATCATGGCGGGCATCTACAACACAACGGGCCAGCTGGCGCAGAACCCCGCCCTGCAACCCCTCATTGCCGCCGACCCGCGCGTGGCCGCCATGCTACCGCTCATGCCCGACAAGTATGACATCAGCTCGTCGATGAAGGGCCGACAGTACATCTACGGGTTCCAGCTCGGAGCCGCCTATCAGTTCAACAAGCACTGGAGTGCATTCCTCGGACTGCGCCTGAACTACTTCGATGGCAACTATAACGGATTTGTCAAAGTCCAGCCCAAGCCCGAGCTGGCCCAGGCCGTGCAGCAGCTGACCCTGGCCTATCCCGCGCTGGCACCGACCTTGAGCGGCCTGGTCAACGAAAATGGCGAGATGGCCAACATCGCACTCGACTGCAACCAGACCGGATGGGGAGTGACACCCATCGTGAGCGTCAACTATAAGACCGGTCCGCTGACACTGGCCGCAAAATATGAGTTCAAAACCAACCTCAGCATCGAGAACGACACAAAGACGCTCACGGCCGAGCCGGCAGCCTTCGAGACGGCACTCAACGACTACAAGGACGGGGTCAACACACCCAGCGACCTGCCATCGGTGCTCTATGTAGCGGCCGGATACGAGATTATACCCGACAAGCTGCGAGCCGCCGTGGAATACCACTTCTATGACGACAAACACGCCGAGATGGCCAAGGACAAGCAGAAGGCGCTGCGCCACGGCACCCATGAGGTGCTGGCCGGCCTGGAGTGGGACATCAACCGGATGTTCACCGTCAGCGGCGGTTTCCAGAACACCGACTATGGCCTGACCGACACCTACCAGACACACACCTCATTCTCCTGCGACAGCTACTCGCTGGGATTCGGCGGAGCCGTCAACCTGACCGAGAAATTGCGCGTCAACGTGGGGTACTTCTGGACCACCTACAAGGACTACACCAAGAACATGCCCGCCGAGACCGGCGGCTACCAGGGCATCAGCCCCCAGCTGCCCGGCAAGGACGTCTACAGCCGCACCAACAAGGTCTTCGGCATCGGTGTCGACTACAAGTTCTAATTTAGAAGCGAGAAACAAGAAGCGAGAAGCAAGAGGCGAGTTCAGCCACGGGGCTGGCTCTTGCCTCTTGTTTCTCGCTTCTCGCCTCTTGTTTCTCGCTTCTCGCTTCTTGCCACCGATTACCTTGGATTTTAGCAGACTTTGGCGATTTTTTACCTTGGATTTTAGCACTTTTTTGAAGATTTTTACCTTGGATTTCGACAAATTTCGTAACTTTGCACTTGAAAATCAGCATACAAGATACCTCACCTTTTTGCTCCAGCTAACTTGCAACAAACCTTTTGTGAATGATACATAAACTGATATTGAAAATATTCACCCTATTGTTAGCCATGCTCTTAGGCACACCAGCGGCAGAGGCGGCCAATGCAGCCCAGATACAGAACTACGACCGCTGGAAGAGCTTGCCTAGCCAGGCTCTGCTTGACAAGGGCAACAGCTACTGGCAATCAGGCCAGTTGGATAGTGCGCTGGTGTGCTTGACGATTCTGTCCAATCGCTACAATGAGAAGATGCCGCTAGCCGAAAAAGAGCTCTGTTGCAAGGCCACCATCGACTGCGAGGATCTCTATCACAATTACTTCTTCGACTACCAGTTGGCCTACCGCTACCTGCTGAAGGCCGAAGAAATCGCCGCACAGAACCAGTTTAAGCAGTTGCTGGCCCATATCTATCTGCATGAAGCCGGATTACAGACCAACATCAGCAGTCTGCAAAGCAACTATCATACACCACCCGATGTCGGTCTATGGAAGAAAGCCTACCGCCAAGCCGTCAAAAGCGGCGACTATAACTGGATATGCAGCACAATGACCAACCTCATCACCAATGCAATGTGCTATGGCAATGCGAGTGAAATAGTGGCCGAATTGCGCAGTTTCAGTCCCCTTGATATACCTGACAGCATCTCATTGAAACAGTACACACGCAAGATGCACTCGGGCGCCATGGCTTTTATCCATAAAGATTACAATCAAGCACAGTTGGAATTCAAAGAGTTATCGCAAACAACCATCCCGAGCATGGAAGCCACAAGAATTGCCCGACGCCGCATTATGGCACTGGCTCTCGAGGCCGTGGCACTCGACTCGCTGCACCATGACAAGGAGGTGGTTCAGGCCTATCAGAACATCGAAGCAATCGCGACCAACTACAGCATCTATGACGCCGAGACCGAAGTGCTCATGTTGCTGCGCAACTATTATAACAAACATGGCAATGCTGCCATGGCCCGGGACTATGAGTTGAAATACCATATTAAGAAGGACCAGTTTGTCAATCACAGCAAGCTGCTCAGCATCGACCAGCAGAAGTTTCTGCTTGACTTGGAGAAAGCTAATGAGGAAGTCAATGAACTGGAGACACAGAAGCGTGTGCGCAACATCATTCTGACTGCAACCTTGCTGCTGGTGGTACTGCTGACGGGAATGTTCCTCTATCTCTGGCGCAACTACAAGAGCACCAAGGAGCGCAATGTCCTGCTGTTCGACCGCGTGCGGCAGCTGTTGGCGCAAGAAGAGCAATCGCAGCTGAGCGAAAAACAAGAAACAAGTCGTGCGACAGCCGCCAGCCCCGGCAAGAAATATCGCAACAACCCACTGGACGAGCAGGCCAAGGACGAACTAATCGGGCGCATCTATGCCGCCATCGAGGGCGACCAACAGGTCTACCGCGAGGGTTTCACACTCGACCAGCTGGCCAGGGCAATCAATGCCAACCCCAACTATGTGTCGCAGGTCATCAACGAGCGCACCGGCAAGAACTTCAACGCCTTTATCAACGAATATCGCATCAAGGAGGCTTGCCGACGGCTCAGTGACCTGGAGAATTACAGCGGCTACACAGTCGAGGCTGTGGGACACAGCGTGGGCTTCAAGTCCAGGGCAAACTTCGCCGCTACGTTCAAGAAATTCACCGGCATGACTCCTGCCGCCTACCAGCGCATGGCCCGGGAGGGAGAGAAACCTGCCCCATTGGCTTGACGCGTACAACCATCACTGTTTCAACAACTTGAATGAACCAACATGTAAATCAACACATCTCAGCAACAACCCAAAACGACCAAGTTGGCACTGATATGTAAATCAGTGCTTTTCTGTGCCGCCAATCTTTGCACAGACACCATAAAAACCAATAACTTTGCAGTAGAATTTTGTTTTCAGGTAGTCGCATCACGTGATCCTAGGTGCGCCTGCTGTGCAATGTTGTTAGGATCCTTTAACACTAAAAAACATGAGAAAACTAAGTCTACTCCTTGTTTCGCTCCTCGTATGGATGGCGATTCCCGCCTGGGCCGACGCAGTGCCCTACGCCGTACTCGAGGGTTCAACACTCACTTTCCGTTATGGTGAAAAGCCCACCGAGGGCACAGTCTATGATGTGCCTCTTAATGGCGGTACAGTGGGTTGGAGCAAATCGGCCGCTGTCACAGCCATTGTGTTTGATGAGTCGTTTGATCAAGTGACCGGCATCACCACCATCGACCACTGGTTCGACACGATGAGCAACCTCGTCACAGCCGATGTCACTCACCTCAAGACCGACAACTGCACCTCATTCTCTTATCTTTTTAATCAGTGCCAAAAACTCGAGACCATCACCGGTCTGGAACGTTGGAACACCGAGAACGTGAAAGACATGCAATATCTTTTCACCTACAACTTTGCGCTCAAAGACCTCGATGGTATCAAGAACTGGTGCACCTCCAGTCTCACAGAAGGCTTATACCGCACCTTCGACTTCTGCCAGTCGTTGACCAAGATTGACCTGAGCGGATGGGATGTGAGCAAAGTCAAGACCTACCAAATGACCTTCCGTGGCTGCTGGGGCGTACAGGAGTTTATCGGCCTCGACAATTGGGACGTGAGTGCCGTGACATTCTTTGACTCGATGTTTGAGCAGACCTCGCTCGAATCTTACGACTTCTTGAAGAACTGGCGACCCGGCGCGGTCATCAATGTGGGCAACATGTTCAATGGCTGCTCCAACATGAAGTCGATAGCCTTCTTGAAAGACTGGGACATGAGCAATTGCAAGCAATTCCCCTCGATGTTCGCCGGCTGCGTGTCGGTCGAAGACTGGGATGTGCACAGCCCGTGGAACACCGCATCGGCGGTCAACATATCGGGCATGTTCAAGAACAACACCGCTCTGCAGAGCATCGACCTGAGCTGGATGAACACCAACAACGTTACCAACACCTCGGCCATGTTCCAAGGCAACTCCGCCATGGAGACGGTCAACCTCACAGGTTTTAACTTTGCGAAAGTGACCAACATGGGCAGTATGTTCAATGGCTGCAACAAGCTGAAGAACATCATCGGCGCCAACTTCAACACGCCCAAGGCCACCATCTCATCCATGTTCCAGAACTGCCATAGCCTGACCTCCATCGACTTGAGTGGAATGAATGGTGCCACCATTACCGGGCAGTTGGTCAGTGTGTTTGACACAGACACCAGCCTCGTCAGCCTCACGCTGCCGACCGGGCTTAATGTGTCGGCCGTAACTTCATTCGGCCATATGTTCAAATATTGCACCAATCTGACCAGTGACATCGACCTGAGCGACTGGAATCCTGCCGCCACGACCAATTTAACCAACATGTTCTATGGCTGCGAAAAGGTCAAGAAAATCAATCTTGCCGGCTGGAACCTGGCCAAAGCCACCACCACACAACAAATGTTCGGCGGTTGCTTCGCACTCGAAGACCTCGACATCAGCGGGTGGCAAACCCCGCTGTTGACCAACATGGGGAGCATGTTCCTCTACTGCACGTCGCTGCCTACACTGGATGTGAGCAGTCTGAACACCGCCAATGTGAACAACATGACTTACACCTTCCAGAACTGCGAAAGCCTCACAGAACTTGACTTGAGCACGTTCAACACCGAGAAGGTGACCAACATGAGCGGCATGTTCAACTCCTGCTACGCACTGGAGAAGGTCAACCTCTCGGGGTTCAATACTGAGAAAGTGCAGAACTTCCCTGGTATGTTCATGAATTGCACCAGCCTGACCGAACTTGACTTAAGCAACTTCAGCACGCCTGTCGGGAAATCATTTAACGACATGTTCAATGGCTGCGAAAATCTCGTTATGCTTGACCTGTCAAACATGACAATGAACAGTGCCACCCGCGTCTGGAGTATGTTCCAGGACTGCGCCAAGCTGCGCACCATCTTCTGCGAGAACGACTGGGCAGAGCAGGGAACCTCGGTGTTTGATGACACCGACATGTTCTTGAACTGCAACAGTATTGTCGGTGGCGCCGGCACGACCTACAATGAGACAGCCATCACATTGAATATGGCTCATCCCGATGAAGCAGACAATCCCGGCTATTTCTCTGCGGGCACGCTGACCGGCATCGAGACCATCAAGCCAGTGACGACAAGCGCGGAGCAACAGCCCTGCTACGACCTTCTGGGACGCCCTGTAGGGAATGACTATCGTGGCATTGTCATCAAGAATGGCAAAAAGTTTATTCAGCACTAATTGACACTCCCATTGTGTGAGGCCCATTGCTGGGTCTCACACAATGGTTCATCTCACGGCTATGAAAAAAACAAGACCCTTATTGATTGTGTCGCTATTGGCCTTGTCCACTCTCGCGGCGAGAAGCGAAAGCATCACTGTGGCGACGGCAAGGCAAATAGCCCTGCACAAAGTTGCATCACGGGCCAAAATGGCAGCCCATGCCACGAACGCGGACAAATTGCAACTGGCTCACATGGCACACTCGAACGACGGACTGAATGTTGATTACTATGTTTTCAATCATGATGACCAGGGATATGTCATTGTCTCAGGCGACGACCGAGTCGTTCCCGTGCTAGGCTATAGCGATGAGGGTCATTTTGATGTAGACTCGCTTCCTGACAATGCGCGATGGTGGCTGCAACAACTTCAAGGCGAGATGGACTATGTACGCTCCCAACCCGACACGCAGCCGCTGCAAGCCACTGTCCTGGACGGATACGTGCCTCCACTGCTGGCGAGTGTTTGGGACCAAGGCTCGCCCTATAACGACTTTTGCCCCATGTGGGGAAATTATCGGTGCATGACCGGGTGCTTGGCGACCGCCATGGCGCAAATCATGTATTATTATCACTGGCCGGAACAAGGCCAGGGTAACATGACCTACACCACGACAATTTACAACACCGAGACAGAATTAAGCTGCGACTTTAGTCAATCGGTCTATGATTGGGAACACATGACCGACTTTTATACCGACATCAGCGACTCGCTCTCGCGCCAGGCCGTTGCCCGACTGATGAGCGATGCAGGCATCGCAATGAAAATGGGCTATTCGCCATCGTCCAGTGGAGCATATGTGGGCGATGCACTGCTTGCGTTGCACAACCACTTCGGCTACAGCAAGGGCGCATCAATGCTAGTGCGCAACATCACCCCTGTGGCCGAATGGGAGCAGATGATGCGCAACGAGCTGGATGCACACCGTCCGGTGCTGTATTCAGGCTGTACAGCCACCGGTGGTCATGCGTTTGTGCTTGACGGCTATGACCGTGATGGGCTGTTCCACATCAATTGGGGGTGGAGCGGCCGCAGCAACGGTTATTTTGCTCTGACCGCGCTCAATCCGTCCAGCCAGGGTGCCGGATCGTATACAGGTGGCTATAATAGCGAACAAATGGCCATTGTCGGCATCTGCCCATCTGATGGCGCGGCACCTGTCGATACGGTGTATGGCTATTACTTCGCCATGACACCCACTCAAGAAACCGCCTCGCCAGGCGACATTGTAGAACTAAATCTCAATAACTACGGCATTGTAGCCTTTGGCCATGACGTTGAGCATACCAGGCTGGGCATCAGCGTGGAGGATGAGTCGGGACGAATCGTTTGGACTACAGTCGACGAGTGTGCAGCCACTGCCTATTTCAGTGGAGTAACCTATAAAAACAGGCAGCTCACATTGTCCCTGCCACAATCGCTGGCCGACGGACGATACCGACTCCGCCCGGTTTTTGCCGTTGGTGACATGGAGGCGCGTCACTTCATTCCAGCCATCAGTCAACCCGATGGTGTCGTAATGGCCGTGGATGGCGGCATTATAAGATTTCAAAGCGACCCAATATCAGAGGAATTGACATTGCTGAGCTTGGCCACCGACTGTGATGAGTTCTACACCCAGCGTCCCATTCCTGTCACAGCTGTGATAAGCAATGCCGGAGAGGAATATCACGGCAATCTGTCGCTGGAATTGTGTCAAGAAGATAGTGTTTTAATCCACAATGATTTAAAGGTTTGCATACCACATAACGAGCAGCAAGCAGTCCACACAGTCATAACTGCTCCAAACAAGGCGGGACAATATAGTTTGAGGATACTTAACAGCCAGGGTGCAATGATGGGCAGCGAGCTCGTGTTGAATGTCATCAAAGCCGGCACACAATTGCTTAGCATTGCGGAACCACTGACTGCTGCCGCCGACACCATGCCAGCCGAAAATGTGCAAGCTACCGCGACCATAAGTAATGCTGGTGGCCCATTTATGGGATGGCTCGAGATGTTGGTGATGGATTCAACTGCCACTGCCACATTGGCCACTATTCAAAGCGAATTCTTAGTCATCAAGAAGAATGAGCCGCACATTGTCACATTCACGGGGGCATTTGCCGGAAAACCCGGCACGACCTATCGGTTGGCTCTGCGCAACCCATCGGTGACCACATCTTTCCGCGTGTGGGGCGACGATGTGTCATTTGTGGTTGCGTGTCCTGAGGAAATTGTGGGTGACATCACCCATGACGGGCAGATTGATGTGGCTGATGTCAACACCGTAATCAATATCATCTTGGGAAAACTATACATGACAGCCGCTGCCGATGTCGACAAGAATGGCGTTGTCGATGTGGGCGATGTGAATTACATCATCAACCTGATTTT
Source organism: Muribaculaceae bacterium (assembly GCA_017477555.1). Lineage (GTDB taxonomy): Bacteria > Bacteroidota > Bacteroidia > Bacteroidales > Muribaculaceae > Sodaliphilus. The sequence goes on along the minus strand of JAFUVK010000077.1, from coordinate 2,407 downwards.
GGGCAAGTGACCGGCATCTGGCCTGAACGGTTGAGGTTCATAACAGCGAGAACAGGTATTGGCCGAAGCTGATGAGCAGCCAGATCATTAGGGCAATCAAGGCCAACAAGGCGATGAGAATGGCGACGGCCTGCCAGGCACGCTGGTTGACTTGCTTGATGACAACTTGGTCGCCCTCGACAAAGCCACGCACCATGGCCATGTTGCGCGAGTTGGACCGATGGAACACATCGATGATATCGCCCACAAAGAAGGGTATCAATCCCAGCAGGATGTCGCGCAAGGCATTGTTGATCACGGCAAGGGTCAGCGGCACACTCTTGACCACACGAGCCGAAAAGTAGACAAACGGGGCAGCGCACAACAGCGAGATGGCATCGCCCCAGCCGGGGATGAACCCGATGATGGCATCGAGGTAGTAGCGGTCCATGTATCGCTCCATGGCCTCCATCATCCGATAGACCTTGCTTTCCTTGGCCTGCTGCCGCTGTTGATGTTTTGCTAATTTGTCCATTTATTTAATGCATAATTCATAATTTGCAACTGCGCATTCATTTAGTAGCTAATGAGTTAAGTGGCCAAAAGGAGTTAAGACATTACATTTTTAGCAGTAGTGAAGTGTGGTAGTAGGGTAGTGAGGCCAATACCTTCGCCTGGTGATTATGCGGGTGGTCTGCCGCCCTTTCAGGGCTTGTTCGCTTGTTTTGTCCCTGTCACCGGGGTTCCGCTATCGCTTCACCCCGGCCTGTGTTCTGCCGCCCTTTCAGGGCTTGTTCGCTCGTTTTGTCCCTGTCACCGGGGTTTCGCTATCGCTTCACCCCGGCCTGAGTTCTGCCAGCCCTTCAGGCTTGTTCGCTGTCCACTGTTCGCTGGTTTGTTTTGTCTCTGTCACCGGGATTCCGCTGGCGCTTCACCCTGACCTGTGGTCTGCTAGCCCTTCGGGCTTACTGCCGACCTGTAATGACACATTGGGGACTGTTCTTTTGATGGGGTCAGTTTGAGAACTTGCGTGTGATGGTCATGACTTCCTTGCCGTCCTGGCTGATGGTGCAACGGGTGATGCGGCCTTTGATGTCGATTTGATAGTCGAACTTGCGTTCGCCGCCGGGCGTGGGGCGGTCGACCTCGTTGATGCCGATGAGATATTTCTTGAAGGTGGCACTGTCGTAGTCGTAGAGGTAGCGCAGTGCTTTCCCGGCAGTCTCCTCGCGGATGATGTAACCATCGTTGTAGACGAGTGTACGGCGCGAAGCTCCATCGGTGATGATTACACGTGCAATGGCTCCATTGTCGTTATAGCTCATGACCCACTTCTGGCCGCTGTGGCTGGTGATGATCTCGAGCTTGTCGTTGTTGTCATAGAAGACCTCAAAGTCGCTCTTAATGCCAGCTCGGTTCATCTGCTTAAGTGCATAGCCATGTAGATTGTCGTAGCGGTAGGTGTAGGTCGTGACCACGGGCTTGGGACGCGAGCCCATGATTGACGACTTGACCAGCAGCCCCTTGTCGTCGAAGATAAAGTAGCAGTCGCGCGGCTTAGTGCCGTCGGCAAAGGTAATGTGCTCGTCTACCCGACCTGTGCAGCCGTTGAAGCCAACGTCCATATGCTCAAAGCGGTAGCTGTGTGTGGGGTTGTTCACTAGATTGGCATAGAAGGTGCGAATGCGCGGCTCGTGTGCGGTGTTCTCGTCGATGTACTCGGTGAGCTGGGCGAGCGTGGTCTTGTCGTTGCAATAGTGCTTGACGATAGCGGCATCACGCAGTTTTCGCGCCTGTTCGATGTAGAACGATTCGGGATAATTGTTGATAAAAATTTCCCATGCATCGACTGTGTTGAGGGCACGCGCAGTGTTATAGGCCTCGCGCTCGATGAAGCGTTGCTCCTTGAGCTCGTCGACGTTCTGCTGTGCCGATAAGTTCTGGGCCAACATGATGATGGCCAGCATGGCGGACAGTTTAATTAATTTATGATTCATAATAGACTTTAGACGTTAGACGTTAAATTGACCTTATGGTCGTGGTTCAAACCCCACCCCTTCCGCTCTTTCATCGTCAATGGGCTGCGCCTCAACAATGTTCGAGCTAGCTCGACATTGTATTCGGCTTGCACCATTGGTCCCCTTTGGGAAAGGGGAGGGGAATCTGCTACCTGACTGTCATTGTACATTATACATTGTGAATTGAGCATTGGTTTAAACCCCTCCCTTGCTCCCTCCCCCTCTGAAGGTGTATCATAATTGTGAAAAGTGTAGGGACGCGGCGTGACGAGGCCACTGAAAAAGTACCCGATTTTCGGTAGTCGCACCTGTAAAATCGCACAAAGTCGGCTTTCTGCTCCTTTTTCTTGCCGCCGTGGTCGACTTTGTGCGTTTTTTCGCCTTGAGACCACCCATAGGTATACCCCATC
>JAFUVK010000076.1 GCA_017477555.1 Muribaculaceae bacterium | reverse complement strand
GTCGTTACTCGATGACTTGCAATGCACTCACTGGGTGAGCGACGATGACATCGCTTACAGTCTGTCGCCGCAGGCTCCCGAACGGGCCTTTATGCGGGCCGGTAGGCTGATGCTTGAGCGCATCGACCACCTGCTTGGCCAGGGCGAGACGTTTGCTCTCGAGACCACTCTGGCGCCGCGATGCTTTAGCCGAACGGTTCTACAGGCCCGGCAGCAGGGCTACGATGTGAGCCTGTTGTTTTTCCACCTGCCCTCGCCACAATCTGCCATCGACCGTGTGTCGCAGCGCGTGAGTCAGGGTGGGCGTTATGTGCCCGACGAGGTCGTGGCTCGCCACTATCATGCCGGCCTGCGCAACTTGCGGCGGCTCTACATGCCCATCGTCGACCATTGGCGCATCTTTTGCTGCGATGGCGATAACCATCGGCTCGTGGCCATGGGCCGGCGAGGCGAAACGTTTGATTTAAACAAATTAGCGATATGAAACGAAACATTCTAGCGATTATTGTGGGGCTGGTGTGCAGCCTGACGATGGGTGCCGTGGTTAAGCCCGGTATCGAGGTGCTGCGCGACGGTGGCTTCAAGCAGCTGCAAGGCAAGCGCGTGGGGCTAGTGACCAACCCCAGCGGCATCGACAACAACCTTAAGAGTACGGTCGACATCCTCAACGAGGCACCGGGTGTGCGGCTGGTGGCACTTTATGGACCCGAACACGGTGTGCGCGGCAATGCTCATGCCGGCGATGCCGTGGGCGACGAGGTCGACCCCAAGACGGGCGTGAAGATGTACTCGCTCTACGGCAAGACCCACAAGCCCACGGCCGAGATGTTACGCGACATCGATGTGCTGGTCTACGACATCCAAGACATAGGCTGTCGCAGCTACACCTTCTATGCCACCATGGGTGTGTGCATGGAGGCTTGTGCCGAGCAGGGCAAGGAGTTCATGGTGCTCGACCGCCCCAATCCGCTGGGCGGCAATAAGGTGGAAGGAAACCTCGTTGAGGACGGATATTTCTCGTTTGTGAGCCAGTATGCCATTCCCTACCTCTACGGCCTCACGCCCGGCGAGCTGGCACGCTTCCTCAACGGCGAGGGGCTGATTAAGGGCAAGGCAAAGCTCACCGTCATTCCCATGGAGGGCTGGACGCGCGACATGAAGTTCCGCGACACGGGCATGCCATGGGTGGCTCCGTCGCCACAGATTCCCGCTCCGGAGAACGCATTTTTCTATCCCGTGAGCGGCATACTGGGCGAACTGTACATCTTCAACACCGGCATCGGCTACACGTTGCCATTTGAGTGCTTTGCCGCATCGTGGATCGATGCTGATGCCCTGTGCGAGCGCATGAACGCTCTTAACCTGCCGGGCATGATGTTTCGTCCCATCAACTACAAGCCGTTCTTTGCGCTGAGCGTGGCAGTCGACAAGTCGCTGCAAGAGGTACACGGCGTGCAGACCTATATCACCGACTTGGACAAGGCCAACCTGGTGATGACGCAGTTCTACTTCCTGCAGGTCATCCACGAGATGTATCCCGACAAGCAGTTGTTTGAGCAGAACACCAAGCGCTACAACATGTTCGACAAGGTGTGCGGCACCAAGGAAATTCGCGAGCGCTTCTGCAAGCGTTATCAGGTGGCCGACATCATCGACTACTTCAACAAGGACACCGAAGCCTTTAAGCAACGGTCGGCCAAGTACTATCTGTATAACTAGGCTAGAAATTCTAGAAAATCTAGAAAATCTAGAAACTCTAGAAAGTCTAGAGCATCTAGGCAAACAAGGAGACTATGAAACAAGAGTATAAACAATATGTGCGACGCATCGCCGAGTTTATCCCCGACGATCGCATCTACACCGACGAGCTTCGCTGCCTGGCCTGGGGAACGGATGCGGGCTTCTATCGCCACTTGCCGCAGGTGGTGGTGCGTAGCCGTGACGAGCACGAGGTGAGTCGCCTGCTGGCTATCGCCAGCGAGATGCGTCTGCCGGTCACTTTCAGGGCGGCGGGCACCAGCCTCAGTGGGCAGACGGTGACCGACTCGATTCTCATCGTGGCCGGCAAGCACTGGGAGCGCTACAGTATAGCGCCCGATGCTTCGACCATCACCCTGCAGCCGGGACTGGTGGGGGCTAATGTCGACAAGATATTGGCACCGTTGGGACGTACGTTCACGCCCGACCCGGCCTCGAAGAACTCGGCCATGGTGGGAGGCATCGTCATCAACAACGCCTCGGGAATGAGCTGCGGCACCCATGCCAACAGCGACCGCATCTTGCGCTCGCTGCGCCTGGTGCTGGCCGATGGCACAGTCCTTGACACGGGCGATGAGCGCAGTCGCGAGCAGTTCAGGACCACACACCCCGAGTTCATCTCTGCCATCGAGCAGTTGCGCGACCGGGTGATGGACGACCCCGAGCTCACCGAACGCATCCGCCGCAAGTATGCCATCAAGAATGTCACAGGCCTGAACTTGGCACCGTTTGTGCGTTTCACCGACCCCTTCGATATCATCACCCACCTGATGGTGGGCAGTGAGGGCACTCTGGCATTTGCCAGCGAGTTTACCATGGCCACAGGGCACCTCTCGCCTTTCAGGGCAAGTGCCATGCTCTACTTCCAGCAGATGCGCACGGCCTGCGAGGCGGTGGTGGCGATGAAGCAGGGCCCGGTACACTGCGCCGAGCTGCTCGACCGCAAGTCGCTGGCCAGTGTCGATGACCCTACGGGCGAGAACCTGACGGCGGTGCTGGTGCAGACCTTTGCCGACTCGCAACAGGAGCTGGACGATAATATCGCTGCCATCAATCGCATTCTCGAGCCATTTCAGCTGTTTGTGCCGGCACGCTTCACCAGCGACCCCAAGGAGTATGGCAAGTATTGGGCCATACGCTCGGGCATCTTCCCCAGTGTGGGGGGCACGCGTCCGCTGGGCACAACGGTCATCATCGAGGATGTGGCCTTCCACATCGAGGATCTGCCGCAAGCCACGGTCGACCTGGCCAATATGCTTAATGAGCATGGCTATGACGACAGTTGCATCTATGGTCATGCACTAGAAGGCAACTACCACTTTATCATCGCCCAGTCGTTCGACACACCACAGGAGGTGGCGCGGTACCGCAACCTCATGGAGCAGGTGGTCAAACTGGTGGTCGACAAGTACGACGGCTCGCTCAAGGCCGAGCATGGCACAGGACGCAACATGGCGCCCTTTGTGCGGCGCGAGTGGGGCGACAAGGCCTACGACATCATGCAGCAGGTAAAACGCATCTTCGACCCGCTGGGAATCCTCAATCCGGGTGTCATCTTCAACGATGACCCCGACTGCTTTGTCCATGATATCAAGCCCATGCCCCTGACCAACGGCCATGTGGACCGCTGCATCGAGTGCGGCTTCTGCGAGGTGAACTGTGTAAGTCACGGTCTGACGCTTTCAAGCCGCCAGCGAATCATCGTGCAACGCGAACTGGCGCGACTGCGTGCCACCGGCGAAGACCCCGAGCGGCTGAAACGACTGGAGGAGCAATACAGCTACTATGGCGAACAGACTTGTGCGGCCGATGGGCTTTGCAGCACGTCGTGCCCGATGAAAATAAATGTGGGCGACCTCACCCACGACCTGCGGAACCAGCTGCACCGTCAGGGCACCATGGCGCATCGAGTGGGAGAGTTTTGTGCCGACCACTTTGCTGGTGTCAAGGCGGGTGTGCGCTCGCTCCTCTATGTGGCCGATGCAGCCCATGCGGTGCTGGGCGACAAGGCTGTCGCGGCCATAGGCCGCACCATGCATGGCTTAGGTATGCCCTTGTGGACACCGTCCTTGCCCAAGCCGCGCCGAAAAGCAAGAGACAAGAAACAAGAGGTAAGACAGACTTCTGCCAGGGACAAAAAAGTGGTGTACTTTCCCAGCTGCCTCAACCAGACGATGGGACGGGGGCAGGGATCGGATACCGACCTGGTCGACACTGTGGTGGCCTTGCTGCGTCGAGCAGGCTGGGAGGTCATCTTTCCTGATTTCATGAAACGGATGTGTTGTGGCATGATCTGGCAGAGTAAGGGCATGCCCGATGTGGCGCGGCTCAAGGCTGCCGAACTCGAGGCGGCCATGCTCCAGGCATCGCAGGGCGGCAAGTGGCCCGTGATATGCGACCAAAGCCCGTGTCTGCATCACATGCGTCAGCACTTTGAGACAATCAAGCCACTGGAACTGCTGGAGTTTGTACACGACCATGTGGCCCCCGAGCTTACCTTCCATGCCACCGACGAGCCGGTGATGCTGCACCTGACGTGCTCCACGCGCCTGATGGGCATCGACAACAAGATACTCGACCTGGCACGGCGTTGCTCAACCCATGTGGTGGTGCCCGATGGGGTAGGGTGCTGCGGCTTTGCGGGCGACAAGGGATTCACGCATCCCGAGCTCAACGCCTATGCGCTGCGCCACCTGCGGCAGGCGGTAGAGACCGCCGGTGCGCGACGCGGCTTCAGCAACAGCCGTACCTGTGAGATTGGTCTCACCACCCACAGTGGCATCCCCTATCAGTCGCTCATCTACCTCATCGATGAGGCCACCAGATAGTTTGATAGAACAAGTAGTAGTACTCCGAGACGCAGTCTCGGACAACACCAATAGAATGATGAAAAAATCAGACAACAAACGCCTCCTCGCAGTCGACATCTTGCGAGGCATCACCATTGCCGGCATGCTGCTGGTCAATAACCCTGGCTCGTGGAGCCACCTCTATGCTCCGCTCGCTCATGCCGAGTGGACAGGGCTCACGCCCACCGACTTGGTGTTCCCGTTCTTCATGTTTGTCATGGGTGTGGCCATGTACTTCTCGTTGCGCAAGTTTGACTTTCGTCCCAGCGGTGCGCTGGTGTGGAAGATTTGCCGGCGAACGCTCATCCTCTTTCTCATTGGCTGGGCGGTGCAGTGGTTCGGCATGTGGCTGCGTGGACTCTACAACCCCGAGAGCCACTTCTTTGCGCGCATGTTTGGCGACCTGCGCATTCTGGGGGTGTTCCAACGTCTGGCCTTGGTCTACTTTTTCGGATCGATGATAGCCATCCTGTGTCGCACGCGTTGGATTCCGTGGATTATTGGAGCCATACTGGTCGTCTATGCCATCATTCTGGGCACGGGCCACGGCTATGACTTCACCCTCGACAACATAGTGAGTCGCATCGACCTGGCTGTGCTGGGCGAGGAGCACATGTATCATGAGCATGCCTTCGGCGAGGCGCTGGCTCTAGACCCTGAGGGCATCCTCAGCACCCTGCCATGCATAGCCCATGTGCTCATAGGCTTCATGATGGGCAAGATGCTGGTCGACATCCGCGACAACAACATCCGGGTGGGCAAGGCCGCTCTGTGGGGAAGCATCATGGTGCTGGTGGGATGGCTGGCGCAGTATGGCATCCCGTGCAGCAAGAAGGTGTGGACCAGCTCCTATGTGCTCATCACCTGCGGCATGGCATCGTGCATCCTGGCAATGCTCATCTATTTTATCGACATCAAGGGACACAAGCGCTGGTGCCGCTTTTTCCAGTCGTTTGGTGTCAATCCGCTGTTCTGCTATCTGGTGGGCACACTGTTGAGCATCGTCTTCGGGGCTGTGCGATTCGGCAAGCAGGCCGATGACACGCCAATCACCATCCACTCGATGCTCTACGACTTCTGGCAGTCGGTCACCACCACACCCGAGGCCGCTTCGTGCTTCTATGCCATCACCTTTGTGCTCATCACCTGGTGTTTCGGCTACATCCTCTACAAGAAGAAAATCTACATCAAAATTTAACTTTGAGAACACTGAATTAAGTTGCATCATGTCGATGTATTCCGAGACGCAGTCTCGGAACACCAAGACAAGAAACAAAAAAACTAACAAGAGATATGATACTAATTGCAGACTGTGGGTCAACCAAGATTGATTGGTGCCTGCTTAACGGAAAAGAGAAGGTCGCGCAAATATTCACGACTGGTATGAACGCACTCATGCTCACGCAGCAGGAGATGACTACACGCATACACGACGAACTGATGCCCCACCTGGCCAGCTACAAGGAGATTGACCAAATCTACTACTATGGCGCTGGCATCATCAGCGATGAAATCAAGCAACATGTGGTCAGTGCCCTAAAGGCCAACCTGCCGGTGGCACAGCACATCGAGGTCGAGAGCGACCTGCTGGCCGCAGCCAGAGCACTTTGCCAGCGTGAGCCGGGCATAGCATGCATCATGGGTACGGGCAGTAACTCGTGCTACTACGACGGTGAGCGTGTGGTCGACAATGTGTCGCCCCTGGGCTACATACTGGGCGACGAAGGCAGTGGAGCCGTCCTGGGCAAGCGACTGGTGGGCGATGTGCTCAAGAAGCAGCTGCCCGAGGCGTTGTGCAACGAGTTCCTCAACGAGTACAACCTCGACCGCAACAAGATTATCACCGCCGTCTATCGCCAGCCGGCAGCCAACCGCTTCCTCGCGCAGTTTGGACCCTTCCTGGCCAAGCACATCCAGGAGCCCGCGATTCATCAGCTGGTGTTCAGCTCGTTTACCGACTTCTTTGTGCGCAATGTGGCCAGCTACAAGGGCTACAACCAGCTGCCATGCAACTTTGTCGGATCGGTGGCGCATTACTTCGAGCCGGTGTTGCGCGAGGCGGCGCAGGCGTTGAACATCACCATTGGCAACATCATCAAGAACCCCATGGAGGGGCTCATCAAGTACCACTCATACTAATTGAAAATTGAGGATTGAAAATCAAGAAGGCTACCTGCGCAAGTATTGATTTTCAATGCTCAATTCTCAACGCTCAATTCAAGATTAACATGGCTTTTGTAAAAATCAGCGAGCAAGCCTCGCTATATGACAACCTGGAGAAGAAGTCGGTACACGAGTTGCTCACCGAAATCAACCAGGAAGACCACAAGGTGGCCGATGCCGTGCAGCGTGCCATCCCGCAGATTGAGAAACTGGTCACCCAGATAGTGCCGCGCATGCGACAAGGGGGACGAATTTTCTATATGGGTGCCGGCACATCGGGCCGACTGGGAGTGCTCGATGCCAGCGAGATACCACCCACATTCGGCATGGATCCAGGATGGATCATCGGGATCATAGCCGGAGGCGACACCGCCCTGCGCAATGCTGTGGAGAATGCAGAGGACGACACCGAGCAAGGCTGGAAGGACCTGATGGAGTATAACGTCAACGAGCGCGACACGGTCATCGGTATCGCCGCATCGGGAACCACACCCTACGTCATCGGGGCATTGCGCGACGCACGCGCCCACGGATGTCTCACCGCAGCCATCACCAGCAACCCCGATGCGCCTGTGAGCGAGGTGGCCGAGATTCCCATCGAGATGATTGTCGGGCCGGAATATGTAACCGGCAGTTCGCGCATGAAGAGCGGAACCGGACAGAAGCTCATCTGCAACATGATTTCGACCAGTGTGATGATACAGATGGGTCGCGTCAAGGGCAACAAGATGGTCAATATGCAGCTCACCAACCAGAAGCTCGTGGACCGCGGCACGCGTTGGCTCGTCGAGTCGCTGGGGCTATCCTATGACGATGCCCGCCGTCTGCTGCTGCTGCACGGGTCGGTCAAGAAGGCCGAGGACGCCTACCGCGCCCACTGACTGTTTTGGCGGAAAGGGGACGGTTCTCTTTCTGCCACTTGTTAATTTTTTTAACACTTGGCGGAAAAAGAACCGTCCCCATTCCGCCACTTTTGAAAGTATGAAGAAGTTTTTGATTACGCTGGTGGTGGCGCTGTCGGCGCTGGGAGCGATGGCGCAGGCCAACCAGGATGTGTACTATGTGCGCCGGGCCACGCTGTTCGACCACTTGCCGGTGGGCAAGAAGGACATCATCATGCTGGGCAACAGTCTCACCGACGGTGCCGAGTGGAACGAGCTGCTGGGCAATCGGCATGTCAAAAACCGTGGCATCGTGGGCGACATCGTGCAGGGCATGTACGAGCGCATGGAACCCATACTCAAGGGGCAGCCCAAGAAAATTTTTATCATGGGTGGGGTCAACGACATCTCGCACGACGTGTCGGGCGACAGCATAGCGCGCGCCATCGAGAAGCTGATTGTGCTCATCAAGACCCGTAGTCCGCGCACCAAGATTTACCTGCAGTCGATGCTGCCGTTCAACAACGATGTGCGCTTGTGGAAGTTGCTCAAGGACCGTGAGCATGTGGTGGTCGAGGGAAACCGCGCCCTGGAGCAAGTGGCACGTCGCCAGCGAGTGACATGGATTGATCTATATCCCCTCTTTGTCGATGAGAACGGAAAACTCAAAGCCGAGTATACCAACGACGGTCTGCACCTGTTGGGACCGGCCTATCTCATCTGGCGCGATGCCATCAAGCCCTACTTTTGAAATTCATAATTGTTAATTGAGAAAGCCTCTTTCAGCTGTCGCTCGATAAGCGACTGACTTTGATTGAGCTCGTCAAGAGGTATTTCGATACGCGTCTTGTCAGATTGTCTGGCCTTGTCGCGATAGGCAATGATGAGCTTGAGCGCAGGTGGTGCTCCGCGAAATTTGAATTCACTTTTGATCCGCACCCGCTCGCAATCGTCAAAGGGTATTGATGTCTCCATGCCATGTCTGTCATAGATGACAAACCGGTGTGAGCCAACACCGAACGCCGGTATGCCACTGTAGGCCTTGCCCAATTTCAAGATGTAATCAACCATGTCGTAAATGAGGCTCAGTGTGATAAAGCCATACACACCCAGCATCATATATCCTTTCCAGTCGGTGAACATAAAGCCAAGGTCCCAGTGCACAAAGCAGAAAACTCCAAAGGCAACCAGCAGTAGCGATGCAATGCTAAAAAACACAGCCCATGCAGCGATCTTTGCCTTATGGTAATAGAATTTTGACAGTGTTTCCATCAAGAATAACGCATCAGAATTCAGTAAAGAAGGGGTTGAGCGCGATGGTGCGGCTCACGGTCTTTCCTTGAGCGGTCACTGTGACGGTGCGGCTCTCCTTGCCCTTGATGCCGGTGAAAGTTGCGGTGACCGAGCGCGACGAGTGTGGCTTGACAGTCACTTGCTTGGTGGCGCAGACCACTCCCTTGCCACTGACTCTGACTGGTGTAGTAAGTGTCTCGTTGCCATTGTTGGTGATGGTGATGGTAAATGATGCGCAGTCTTTGGCGTTGGCCTTTAAGGTTCTGGCACCGATGCCAATCTGCACCGATGCCGCGCTGACGGCATTGCTGCTCACCGCTGTACGGGTGGTTGTGGTGCTCGCTTGGGTGGCAGGCTTGGGTTGGACTTTCTCTTGGGGCTTGGGTTTGGCCGGTGGTGTTGATGTAAACGATGTGGTGTAGATTTGCAGGTCGCCCAGCAGTACATTTACCACATACCTGCCGGCTGCGAGTTTGAGCGGTACTTCGCGGTCGGTGCCGCCAGAGTAGCTGTCTTCTTTTACACTTTGTCCTCGCACATCAGTGCACATCACTGTGATGATGTCGTTGCCAAGCTCTTCGGGCACATGCAGCTTAAGTTTTATGTTCTCGTGTATATAGTCTTCGGGAGCCTCGCGTCGGGTCTTGATTATGCGCACGTCATCATCGAGCAGCCGTAGCAGGCCATATCGCCCGGTATGGTCAGCGGCAATGGCATATCCGTTGCTGAACGGCTGGGCCTCGCTGAACTGCTCCGGCAGAAAAATCTCCTGGCCATAGTAGTAGCCATACTCGTCATTAACCTCAAACGGGATGGGGCCATTGGCTACAAATTCAAGCTCGGGCTCGGGCGAGGCAGGAGGCAAGTTGTCGCGGTGCACCTTTTCTTTCATTTTCTTGCCAGCTAGGTCGAGAAACAGCTCTTTTCCTTTGCGGTCGGTAACTAGAAGGCGGTCGGTACCCACAAAGGGGTTTTCGTCGACATAGACCTCCTCATATACAGGGAAAACCGACCCATCGGTGTGCAGCACATTCAGCAGCCGGTTGTGGCCATCCTGTTCGCGCAGCACAACCGCCACGTCGCCCACAAAGTCGGTAATCGAGTCGGCCATGAACGGCACCACCTGTTTTCCCTGACTGTTGAACACGCCGCACTTGTCTTCGTTCCACACCTTGAAGTGTGAGTTGTCCATGCGTGCGATGGCGCTGGCCATAGGCTTGATGATCCACTTTGCAACTTCGGCGCGGGTGAGTGCTGCTGGCACCAGCAGACAAGCCATGATGATAATAGAACGTATTTTATTCATTCTTCTCTAGTAGTAATGTAGTTCTTTAGCAAATAACAAACAGCGAACAGCCAGGTGGGTTGTAGGGACGGCATTGCTGCGCGCGTTGCGCTTGCCCTTCGGGCTCCCGTTCGGTCGCGAGCACTTCGTGGTTCCTATGCCGTCCGCCTCGACAAGAGGTGATGTTGAATGCAGCCTGGAGGCAACTATAAACTATCAACTATAAACTCGTGTGATGGTGGCTATTCACGCAGCACGCTGCGTCCCTACCTTCCCCTTTACCCTTCAAGTTTCGCTGGCTGTCGCAACTTGAATTATTCGAGCGAGGAGAGGCGAATCTCAAAGCGCTCGGCCAGTTGGGTGTCGTTGGCCTGTTGGGCATATTTGACACCTTTCGTGAAATACTCCCTGGCCTTCTCGATGTCACGTTCCACCGCACCACGGGCATCACCGGCCATGTAGTCGCACCCCAGCTCGTAGAGCGAGGGATAGTAGGTCGGGTCGAGAGCCACGGCTTTCTCGTTCAGCTCATGCGCTTTCTTGGTGTCCTTGGGCAGCAGTTTGTCGACATTGTCAAGCACTGCTTTGTCACTATAGACGCGACCATATAGTTGAGCGAGGGTATATAGCGCCTCAACTGACTCCTTGCCCCCCTTGTCGATAGCTTGGTTGAGCTTGTCGATGCCTTGCTGCGCGGTGGTCGCGCTCTTCAGGTCGTCCACGGCGGCTGCGGTCAGCGCCTTGGCATCGCCGGCGGGTTGGGCAGTGGGTTGAGTGGCGGGTTGTGTTGTCTGGTTCTCGCCTTCGGTGGTGGCTGTGGTGACTTCTTCTTGTTGGGTGGGAGTCTCTTTGTTGCCCATAAATTGGTTGTAGGCATAGTAGCCTCCACCGGCAATCAGTAAGGCGGCCACTATTCCGCCAATCATCATCGGTAACTTGCTCTTGCCGCCCTTTGCGGCCGGTTGCTGCATTGGCTGCTGCACAGGCTGCTGCACGGGTCGCTGCACAGGCTGCTGTACGGGTTGCTGCATCGGTTGCTGAACCGGCTGCTGCACGGGTTGCTGCACAGGCTGCTGAACCGGCTGCTGCATCGGTTGCTGTACGGGCTGCTGAACCGGCTGCTGCATCGGTTGCTGAACCGGCTGCTGCATCGGTTGCTGAACCGGCTGCTGCACGGGTTGCTGCATCGGTTGCTGAACCGGCTGCTGCATCGGTTGCTGAACCGGTTGCTGCATCGGTTGCTGAACCGGCTGCTGCACGGGTTGCTGCATCGGCTGTTGCGATGGTTGCGGCTGAGGCTGCGGTGTCGGCTGTGGTACAGTCTGTTCCATGGCAGTCTCCTCTCCCCTTTCCCAAAGGGGAGGGGTAGGGGTGGGGTTTGAAGCCGGCTCGCTGCCCACCGGTTGCTGAACCGGCTGCTGCACCGGCAGTGGCTGCTGTACGGGCAGTGGCTGCTGCATTGGTTGCAACGGAATTCTCGTTTCGGAGGGTGTGACAGCGGGTGGGGTTGTTTCCGTAGCCTCGGCCTCTCTGTTGAGAGCATCTTTCACTTCCTCGACCTCGGCCATTCTCTCACCCATTTTGACCACCCGTTCGTCCAGCTCCATGCCCGGCTCCATGGGTATGAACAGCCACTTGACGCGGTACTCCAGCCCCATGCTGATGCCAATGGCACCCTCGCGCGACACCCAGTAGAACTGCGTGCCCGTGATGGGGTGTTCCTGATCATACTTCTTTGCGAAATTAGAAATTTCTTCCAGGTCGTAGGGCTCACGCGTCTCGTCATAGATGCGCCACACGAGATTGCCCTTGAGCATGGCTGCTGCCAAGGCTTCGGTCAGCGTGCTGTAATGGCCGATACGGGTTTTGTAGTCTTTAAACGACTGTGATGAGTTCTGCTGGTTGGTGTCCATATTGTTAAGCGTTTTAAATTACTGAATAGGTTCAAGAGCATGAGCTGTTCTCGCATCATTTATTGTCCTTGGGCAGGTAGCCCTCGTTCTTGAGGTGATCCTCAACGGCCCGTGCGCCGCCCACGATGTCGTTGCCGGTCGCATGTGCCACCGTCTTGTCGATCTGTGCCCGCTGCTCGGCGGCCAGGGCATCGCGCAACGCCTGTTCGTGCTGGGCAGTGGCAGCCTGCAGGTCGCTCTGCGCCTTCTGTGCGCCAAACTGTGTCTTCTGCAGGTTGTTCTCGGCATGCTGTGCCACCCGCTTGGTGGCAGTGTCGATGCGCTGAGCCGTCTGCAGTTCACGGCTGGCTTGGTTAACGTTCTGCTGCGCCTGTGCGACACCTTGTTGCGCACGGGTCAGTTCGGCCTGGGCCTGGCTCGCTTGGGCTGGTGTCTTGGCCTGGCCCAGCTTCTGCTGTGCGGTGGCCACCTGCCTGTTGGCGGTGCTCAACTGCTCGTTGGCGGTGTTGAGTTTCCCTCTGGCTGCGGTCAGCTGCTGCTGCGAATGTTCTACGTTTTTACGGGTAACGGCCACGCTTTCCTTTGCCGAGGTCACCTGCTGCTGCGTGCGGGTGACGGCTTGCTGCCTCGAGGTCACCGTCTTGCCAGTGGCATCGGCATGCTTCCGGGTGCCCTCGACAGAGGTCTTGCCCGATGCCAGACCCCTGAGCTTGTCAATGCCAACTTCCGCCACCTTGTTGATGATGTGCTTCTTACCTTCGTCCTTCACAGCGTCTAAAGCCTTGTCGAGTGCCTTGTTCAGGTCGCCGCTCTCGGCATATTCTTCATAGCCTTTCTTGACGCCCTCGCCACCGACGACCACTGCCGCCTCGGTACCCAGATTGACGATCGTCTTGACCGCCTTGCTGGCTCCGCCAACTGCTCCGGCCGCCTTGCCGGCGATGTCGCCGGCATAGTTCTTGGCCACGTCGATGGCTCCAGTCACGGTGCCATGCACAACAGCCTTGCCCATGTCCTCGCCCTTGACGTAGGCGTCACCCACCTTGCCGGTGATTGAAGCACCCATGGTGTAGCAGCTCTGCACGATCTTGGCATTGGCCATGGTGGCGGCCGAGACGGTTCCCGCGCCGCTCAGTGCCAGCGGTATGAGCGCCAGGGCGGTGGTGGCCACATTCTTGGTGCTCTCCAGGCCCACGACTGTCACATTCTGGTCGGCGGCCACGGCCTCCTGCTTGGCCGACTCGATGCCGGCCTTGATCTGGTCGAGTTTGATAGCCCGCTTGACGGACTCTTCGTCGGCCGTGACACCATACTTGTCGGCGAGTTTGATGATCTGCGCCTCTTTCCTCTCTTCGTTGTCCTTCCAGTCTCTGTAGTCGGCCATTTCATCACTGCAGCCACGTTCCCGGTCGCGAGCGTTCTTGGCTTCCCATTGCTCATGCTGCTGGGCCTTGTTGATGGCTGCAGTGGCAGCGTCCTGCGACAGTGTGGCGCTGTTGCGGTCGAGGTAGGCCAGATGGTTGAGCATGTCTTGCTCGCTCGGGAACCCGCCACCCAGCGGGTTGTCATAACCACCATGTCCATCGGGCTGGTAGTGCCTCATCTCGCCGGTGATGGGGTCCTTGACAGTGATGCTGCCGTCGGGGTAACGTGTCACATACTTGTCCTCAACATCTTGATAGGGATTTTCGATGGGAGGCGGCCCGCTCGGAGCACCCTCGATGGGTGGTGGTAGGGCACCACCAGCCCCGCCAAGTGCACCACCAGCCCCACCAAACAGTATGGCCAATATCGCAGCCAGTGTGCCGATGACCAGAGCTTCTTCGGGAGTGGCATGCTGGTCAAGTCCAAGGATTTGCGCGATGGTGTCGAACAAATCCGTGTCCACGTACTGCTTGATAGAGTCGAGGCCGTCAAGCACTGAAGTGTCGTTGACACCAGTTGTATCGTTAACCACAGCATCCTCTTCGCCCGGTTTTGAGCCAACACAGCGAGCTGTGACCGTTTCGGCATACGCGAATTGCGTGTCGTATCCCCCGGCACAGTCATAAGGGACTGTTATATTGTTCCTCACATAGTAGGTTACGCTGATGTAAAATAATGCTTCTTCACTGGTGATGTCATGGTTGACACGGAATGTGCGACTGACATGGTGCGGAGATTTGCGGGTCGTATAGTCATAATTCCAATCCTCAGCCGTTTTGTTGAAGAATTCTTCGACGGTGCCTTTGAATTGCATTTCATGATTTAAACGTTGAGACCCATCGACACATGTCACACAGTTGTTGGAGACCAGCTTGAGTTGCGAACAAGAGCCATCGCCATCGTTGTTGGGATAGTAGGTTACATCAACATGGATTTCTGTGCCAGCCTTCAACGTGTCTCCCTTGATGTCAGAGGTCAGGATATGAGTACAATCCATGAGCGTCTCTAAGTCCACATCTGTCGCCACATCTACAACGTTAAAGGATTGGCCCAGATTGGTAATGGCATAGACGAGTTTGCCGCTCTGAAGCTGCACTGTCCGCGTCTGTGCCCCGGCACACAGCCAGCAAGCCAGCAGTGCCACTAATAACGTTGCGGTTTTATAGTCATGTGAATGTGATAGCGTCATATCAGTTGATGTTTCGCAAATTCGTTACTTTTAAGCCTCCTATGCCTTCGGTGAGACAATCTCAAAGAAAACATTATTTGTCGTCCTTGGGGAGGTAGCCCTCGTTCTTGAGGTGTTCCTCTACGGCCCGTCCGCCGCCCACGATATCGCTACCGCCCACCTGACTCATCAGCTTCTCATTGACCTCTGCCTGTTGCTCGGCGTCCCAGGCATCGCGCATGGCCTGGTCGCGCTGAGCAGTGGCGGTCTGTAGGTCGCTCTGTGCCTTTTGCGCGCCCCACTGTGCCTTCTGCAAGTTTTGCTCGGCTTGCTGCGCCACGCGCTGGGTGGCCGTGTCGACGCGTTGTGCCGTCTGTAGCTCGGTTCTGGCTTGGTTGACGTTCTGCTGCGCCTGTGCGGCACCTTGTTGAGCTGTGGCCAGCTCGGCCTGAGCTCGGCTCGCTTCGGCCGGTGTCTTAGCTTGGCCCAACATCTGCTCAGCCGCGGCCACCTTGCCGTTGGCGGTGCGCAACTGCTCGTTGGCGGTGTTGACTTTCCCTTGTGCCGCTGTCACCTGTTGCCGGGTGCGCGTGGCGTTCTGCTGGGTGAAGGTGACACGTCGCTGTGCTTCGGTCACCTGTTTCTGCGTGCGGGTGACCGCTTGTTGCCCTGCCGTCACTTTCTTGGCGGCATTATCGGCCATGACTCTTGTACGCTGGACGGCCGACGTGCGGGATTTTATAAACTCCTTGCTCTTGTCGATGCCGACTTCAGCCACTTTGTTGATGGCGTGGGTCTTGGCGCTTTTTTGCATGCCCTTGATGGACGCGTCGAGGGCCTTTTGAAGGTCGCCGCTTTTGTTGTATTCATCTAATCCTTCCTTGATGCCATCGCCGCCGACAACCACTGCAGCCTCGGTGGTAAGATTAAGTACTTTCTGCCCGATTTCCCCGGCTTTGGGGACCAATTTGGCCGCTTTCCCGCCGATGTCACCGGCATAGTTCTTGGCTACTTCAATGGTTCCCGACACCACGCCATGAACTGCGGCCTTGCCCAAGCTTTTGCCCTCGACGTAGGCGTCGCCCACCTTTTCGGTAATCTCTTTCGCCATGGTGAAGCCGCTCTGCACAATCTTGACCTTGGCCATCGTGCCGACCGACACCGTGCCCACGCCGCTCAGTGCCAAGGGTATCAGCACCAGCGAGGTGGCAGCCACATTCTTGGTGCTCTCCAGGCCCACGACCGTTACGTTTTTGTCGGCGGCAATGGCCTGCTGCTTGGCCGACTCGATGCCGGCCTTGATCTGCTCGACTTTTATCGCCTTCCTGACGGCCTCTTCGTTAGCCTCGACAAGATATTTGTCGGCGAGCTTGATTATCTGCTCCGTCTTTCTCTCTTCCTCTTCCCGCCACTTCTTGAAGTCGGCCGACTCGTCGCTATAGCCGCGCTCGGCGTCGCGCTGGCTCTGTTCTTCCCATTGAGCGTGCTGCTCGGCACGGTTTCGTTCAGCAGTGGCGGCATCCTGCGACAGGGTGTCGCTGTTGCGGTCCAGATATGCCAGGTGCTCGAGCATGTCTTGCTCGCTCTGGAACCCGCCGCCCAGCGGATTGTCATAGCCTCCCTGCCCGTCGGGCAGATACAGCTTCTTCTCGCCCGTGATGGGGTCTTTGATGGTGATGCTGCCGTCGGGGTCGCGGGTCACATACTTGTCCTCGATTCCCTGATAGGGAGTTGAAGGACCACCCGGACCATCCAGCGGGGGTGGCATACTGCCACCGCCGGCCGCGCCGGCCGCGCCGGCCGCACCGGCCGCACCACCGGCTCCGCCTCCCAGGCCACCCAGGGCACCGCCAACGCCACCACCCAGGGCACCGCCAATACCGCCACCAAGCAGCAATGATATCAGTGCTCCAACCGCGCCGACACCCACCGCCTCCTCGGGGGTGGCCGCACGCTCAAGCCCCAGTGGGTCGCTAGCTAACCATTCATTGATGAGCTGCTTCATGTCTTCTGGCAGTGAGCTGAAATCAACATCGGGCAGTAAACCGCTGTCGTCGGCTGCATTCTCTTCATCAGCATTGTCGGCATTCGTGCCGTCATCTGTGGTTTCGTTGTCATCAGCATTGCTGACGTTATCGCTAGCATTATCAGTGTCGTTGTTGGAACTCTCATCTGTTGTCGATGGTTCTTCCTGTTCTTCTTGCTTAACCACTTCTTCTGGCATGGGGCTAATGGAAAATGATTCACGCACGCCACTGCCTCCAAATGTGATTGTTACTGAACTACCATCGGTAGGAGCGGTAAAGCTGACTGAGGTTGAAGTCGTTTTGTTCTTATATACAGTGACTTTTGACTGGCTAAGCGTTCGACCTCCCCCCATGACCACGACGGTGCCTGCCCAACCTTTCTTATCGCCGTAAACACGGCTGTTGGCTGCAAATGTGGCAGTAAGCGTGTAATGCTGCCCTGGCTTATAGCGGCCGTCCAAGTTGGGGATGGAGTAAGAGAGTGTGCCGTATTTTGTGCCCTTGCTTCCGGAGAGAGCGGCGGCATCGAATGCCGACAATAGTGTCGCAATCACAATGAATGCCGCGCCGAGAGCGCGTATCGAACGATAATGACTGCGTGTGGAACTTGACTGTTTTGTCAACCATCTGATAGGTAGTGCTTTTCGCACTAGTTCGCTAATCTCCGATAGTATTATATTACTGTGTCGTGTCATGAGATTGCTTTGAGTTGTTAGATAAAGCTTTGAGGTTAGTTATGAGCCGCTGGGGCAAAGTGAAACGTCTTAACTCCCTTTAACTCCTGATTGATTAAGCAGCAGGCACAGGCATGGGCGGCGGGGTGGATTTCTTCTTGCCAAACAAGCCCAGCAGGAAGCCGATCAACAGCATCGGCCATGCCAGCCAGAAGCACCAGTGCAGTCCCGTGAGGCTCAGACCGGCGGCCAGGGTGAATCCGACCGTCATGCCCATCAGGGCACGAGTGACAGTGGCGTAGTCGGGAACACGGCCACCCGTCACCGAGTTGGCCATACTGAACAGGAAGCCCCACAAGAAGCCTCCCTTGTTGCCGATGCTCTGCAGCAGCATCACCACAGCCACGATACCCACCATGGCGTTTTGGCCACTCTGCGTCACGTTCATGAACGAGTAGAGCAGCAGTGCCACGCCCAGGCCGTAGAACAGCGGCCGCAGCGCGCCGGCACTGTTCAGCCGCATGCTCGACGCCATCTGGCTGAAGCTGTTACCCACACCGCTGAACGGCATCTTGCCATGGAACAGTGGCAACACGGCTGCGTTGACAAAGGCGGCGACCACCACCTTGCCCACAATGCCACCCACGGCGCCTATCACACCGCCAAACAAGCCACCCTCGGTGAAGGTGAGGAAGCTCACTATCTTGAGCGGAAGCGCCAGTTTGGCTTTGGCGGCCATCCAGCCCAGTACAATCCATATCGCAGCCAGCAGCACTGTGGGCAGCAGGTTCAATGGGTGTTTCAAGTTGTTGACGCAGTCCTTCCAGTAACTACGCAAGAACTGCCCAACTGTCATTCGTTCTTTTTCCATCTGTTATTCTGTTATTCGGTGGATTATTCTTCAGGTGATTTTACGCGTTGCTGTCCATTTGTGCCGACAGCGACTGATACTCGGCGTTGAGCGCGGCAATCTGCTGGTCGAGCTGGCGCAGCATCTCGTCGCGCAGCGGGCACGGCTCCATGGGCACAAACAGCCACTCGGTCTCCCACTCCTGCCCGGGGCACAGCCCGATAGCTCCCTCGCGCGTCACCATGTAGTACTGTCCCTCGACCAGTGGTGCGTGGCTGTCGCACAGGCGGGCATACTCGGCCAGTTGCTGCACGCTGTAGGGCTCGCCTGTTCCGTCGTCGGCGCGCCAGGCCTTGCACAGGTTCACGGCCACAATCACGGCTTGCATCATATAGGGGTATTGGCCACTGTCGATGGCCGCGGCCATACGCTCTTCTGAGAAGATTTCCATGTTCACTTCCATAGTCTTTGGTGATTATGATTAGTAATAAAACAGTGTTGTTTTGTGTGAGATTTTGCAAATTTCGCAAATATTACTTGTATATGCAAATATTTTGTGGTTTTTTTTGCGGCACCACTGTTCAACTATGGCTTAAGGTAGGGGGCAGCACGCAAGCAAGGCCGTCACCCAAGTGGCTACGTCGCCGCCACAGCTCCCCTCCTAAGATAGGAGGGGTTGGGGGTGGTATGACAACCAGCAAGGCTGCAAGCAACATTACCTTTTGTCGAGGCGGACGGCACAGGGGTGCCGTCCCTACACAGCCCCCGTTGCCCCCACATGTTACCTTATTTATTTCTTAGGTAAAGCTTGCCTATTGTGGCCAATCACGCGGCACGCCGCGTCCCTACCTTGTGGCAAAATAATCGGCTGCGAGAATTATGAATTAAAAAGCATTATGCGATGTGTCTAACTGGTGGTGAAGTGACCCCGAGGCTAGACGAGGTTGAGGATGTCGGAGGGCTGGTGGATGATGGTGCCGGCGTAGTACTCCACCAGCTCCTTCTCGGGGCGGAACCCCCAAGTCACGCCCACCGAGTCGATGCAGGCGCGGCGGGCGGTCTCCATGTCCACGCCCGAGTCGCCCACATACAGCACCTCGCGCTTGGGTATCTGGGCTTGTGCCAATATGGCAAACACAATCGACGGGTCTGGCTTGACGTTCATCCCCTCGACCTGTCCCCGGATAGCTGTAAAGTCGATGTCACCGAAGTAATGGTTGATGATACGCTGCACGGCTGCGTCATACTTGTTGCTGGCCACGGCCACGGCCACGTTCTGGTCGCGCAGGTCACGCAGTAGCTCAGGGATGCCCGGATAGGGCTTGGTGCAGTCGCAGCAGTGCTCGTCGTAGTACTCGCGGAAGTCCTTGAGCAGCTTGTCGATGGTATGGTCGGTGCGGTGCTCCTCGGGCAGTACACGGGTGATGAGCCGGCGCACACCATTGCCCACAAAGAATGGGTAGGATGCTATGGTGTGGGTGGCAAAGCCATTCTGCTCCAGCGCATAGTTGGCGGCATGGCCCAAGTCCTCGATGGTGTTGAGCAGGGTGCCGTCGAGGTCAAAGATGACGAGTTTTTTCATTGTCGTGCGATTTTATGGCGGCAAAATTACGCATTCTGCCACTAATGCCCAAGTCTTTCTTGCACAAAATTTGGATAAATTTTGATCATCTGGGTTTCGTCTCAGCAAAAAAAACAGCTTTTGCGTTCGTCCTGTGCAAATTTTTATTATCTTTGCGGTCTAAACCACTATCGGTAAAGATGATCACCTACTGGAAATATGACACGTGCTACGTGCAGGACCAAGATTGGACACCCAATGCCTGGGTCAGGGTCGACAACCCGACGGCCGAAGAGCTGGCCTTGCTCGAGAGCCGCTGGCAGGCACCACTCGACTTTGTGCGCGACGCCGCCGATGCCGACGAGCGCCCCCGTGTCGACGACGAGGACAACTGGCTGGCGACCATAGTGCGCATACCCAGCCGCAGCGTCGATGCCGATGGCGACCCCGAGTTTCACACGCGCCCGTTGGCCATACTGATGCGGGCCGACGTGCTGATTACCGTGAGCTTCTTCGACAACGAGGTGCTCGATGACTTCGTGCAGTGGAGCAACCGTCGCCACCAGCCCGAGCGGCGAGGCATGGACATGGTGCTATCCATGTTGCTCTCTAGCTCGGTGTGGTATCTCAAGTACCTCAAGCAGATGAACATCATGATGAAGCAAGTGGAGACGCGCCTCGAGAAGTCGATGGACAACGACGAGCTGCTCAAGATGATGGGGCTGGGAAAATACCTGATTTACTTCATCACCTCGCTGCGGGGCAACGAGGTGGTGCTCATGCGGCTGAAAAAACGCCTGCGCAGCATCCCCTACGACGAAGACTTGCTTTATGACGTGGACATCGAGATGCAGCAGGCCTACGACACGGCCAACATCTACAGCCAGATCCTCGACCGCCAGCAGTCGTCCTACTCATCGGTCATCGGCAACAACATGAATGTGATCATGCGCACGCTCACCGTCATCACCATCATCCTGATGGTGCCCACGGGCATCGCCGGCTTTTATGGCATGAATGTGCCCAACGGCATGGAGGCTTGGGCATGGGGATTCCTGTTCGCCCTCGTGCTCAGTGTCATCCTATCGGTGCTCATCTATGTGTATCTCAAGCGTAAACGACTCATCTAACCCCAAAAAAATAATTACAATGAAGAAAATCCTATTTGCGGCTGCCGTGATGGCGGCTATGATGACAGTGGGATGTCGACAGAACGCCACTTCGACATCGCCCCACGAAGCCGACACAGTGGCATGGTATGAGAACGACTCGGCCCTGGCGGCCGACCTGGCTGCAGCCATCGACGATGCCAAGGCCCTTGACTCGTCTAAAATCTCCACCGACCTGATGCCCATTCGCAAAGGGTATCCCGGGCAGGAATGGGCCAACTTCGACGGCCATGACATGGTGCTCGTGGTCACGCTCGTCGACTCGAGCCGCCTGCACAAGTTCTTTGGCAAGGACGGCGTCTACCGCATCGACCGCGAGATGGGCACATGGGTGTCGCTGCCGGCCGACTGGGCCAAGCGCGCCGCGGCCTTCGAGGGGCTGGACAGCGTGGCGGCCCACATGCGCCTGATCCAGATGTATGGCCTCGATCCCACCTGCGACTACGACATCATGGTCAGCTTCTATGCCGACCCGGCCACCATGTTCCGCCCGGCCCACGACCCCGACATCACCACAACGACTGTCGGGCTGGAGTTCCCGGCCTATGCCAACGCCGGCTATAGGGTAGGGGAGACCAACTTCCGCGAGTGGTACCGCTACAGCGTCGAGGCGGCCTACGAGGACGACAGTCCGCTGCCCTGGACGCAGCTGGGCTACACCTACGACTGGCACCATGGGGCCGACAAGCATGGCGTGTCGGAGTATATCGTGGGACACAACTCGCTCATCCGCGTCAAGAAGCACGAGACCGCCTGGCAGTTCGTCCAGAGCCTCAAGGCCATGCCGCAATAGGCTACCCCTTTTGCCCAATGCACAATGGCAGCCTCCCCTCCCCTTTGAAAGGGGAGGGGAGACTCGTTGGAACCAATCGCAACCATGTGATACCTGCGTACGGTATTGATAGTTAGATTGTTACTAGGGAACACGTCGTTACTGCGTCAAGGTAGGGACGGCATAGGGATGCCGTCCCTACAGCCATCAGGTAACGTCTTAACTCCATTTGGATAATCTTGGCTTCGCCTCATCAATACCTAAGCGAACTTGATATTGCATTCGGCTTGCACAAGATTTGACTACTTAACTCCTTAACTACTTTAGAAACTTGAGTGAATTAAGAATTACTGCCGCCAGGCGATGGAGGAGTAGTGGGCAGGGGTGGGGGTGAATCTAGTCGCAGGGCGAGATAACACCGACTCAAGTTCCGCAGGTTGATAATTTGCTCACCGCAGTAGCAAACTGCGGGTACGGTTGTCGTGCCAGCCCAGCCCGGCGAAGCCCAGCTACTCCTTGTTGTCGTTGGTAACCCATTTCCATCTGTGCTTGGTTTCTTGAAGATAATCACGTACTTCAAAGGTCATTGGGTCAAGGCTTAAGGCAGTTATTTGTTCTTGAATCAACGGTAACAAATCATCCCAGAAATAAAAATAACGTTGAGTGTTGTCACCATCAATTATTGTAATCTTATACACCCCCCAATAGGATTTATTATTTGTTTTGTTATAAGTTTCAAGGTCTAAACCAGGTTGTTTCACAATTGTGTCAATCAACACAACGAGTGACTTGGTCGGGATTGTATAAGAATAAATAGTCCAATGGATAGAGTCATGAAAAGATAGCCCTTTAGCGAACCACTTGTTGTTTTTGTCGTATCGCTTGCCAAATTCCTTGTCTGATACCTGCATCGATGCTATGGGGTGGTCTCTGCTGCCAATGTAGGTATATATAACTTTTTGGGAATAACAATTTGGGCAAATGGCCAGCATAAGTATCATCATCAGGCCCAATAGATTCGTAGTTTTTGTCATAATACAATTTTAAAAAGTTTGTGATGAATACTCCTGTTTATGATACTCCCCAAAATCAGACCGGCAGATTTGATTTTTAAGACAACAGACAGCATGAGCCTGAGTCCTTCTCTTGGGTGAAAATGGTGGGGCTCGATACCCCGCCATTTTCGTGGCAACAGCATAGCAATCGCCGTCGTCCTTTTCTTGGGTACGGCAAAGGTAGCCATAATATTCCATTTTGCAAAGCAAATTCATATTTTCTTCATGCCGTCTGCCGAACGCTGCGGCGGCATTGGCGACAAATTCTGATTTCCAACGGCTTATCTGAGCCTGAGACACCTCATACTTGCTGGCCAATTCGGCCAATGTCGACTGCTCTCTCAGAGCCTCAATCGCTACACGAGCCTTAAACTCGGCTGTGAGCTTTCTTCTTGTGTTCTTTCCCATAATGGTGCAAAGTTAAGTATTTTGTTTGACTTAATCACCGGTCCGAAATCATGGGAGTATTATAAGTATTTATCTGGTTAAAGTTCCTCTGCGAGGCACTTGGCAGGTCGAGTCTCAGGACCAAGCTGCGTGCATCTTCGATGCACTTGCATGGTCTTACGAACAAAATCGGGTCTTCGACCCGCTCTGCATCTTCGATGCATAGGGGTGTAAGAGGAGATTTTCTGAATCGCTGAACAGTTAGCCAGCCCATTGAGGTACACAAAAAAGCTTAATTCCTAATTGTTAATTATTAATTAATTAAATAATGTGGCAAAAATGTTGGCGGATAGGCAGAAAATGACTACCTTTGCCCGAATTTTTACACGTTATTAGATATTTTATGTTTACACCTACCAAGAAAACCATCGCACTGGCCGACGGGCGTGAGATTACGCTCGAGACCGGCAAGCTTGCCAAGCAAGCCGATGGAGCTGTTGAGCTGCGACTGGGCAACACGATGATCCTTGCCACAGTCACTTCGGCCAAGGAGGCCGACGACGGGGTTGACTTTATGCCCCTCACTGTTGAATACAAAGAGAAGTTCTCGGCCTTTGGCCGGTTCCCGGGCGGCTTCACCAAGCGTGAGGGCCGCGCCAGCGACTACGAAATCCTGACGGCACGTCTGGTGGACCGTGTGCTGCGTCCGTTGTTCCCCTCGAACTATCACGCCAACACCATCGTGCACATCATCATGTTCTCGAGCGACGGTGTCGACGCACCCGACGCACTGGCCGGACTGGCCGCTTCGGCCGCTATCGCCGTGAGCGATGTGCCCTTTGAGGAGCCTATCGCCGAAGTGCGTGTGGCACGTGTGGACGGACAGTTTGTCATCGACCCGACGTTCGAGCAGATTGAGAAAGCCGACATGGAGCTGATGGTAGGTGCAACTTACGATAACATCATGATGGTCGAGGGCGAGATGAACGAGGTGAGCGAGGACGAACTCATTGCCGCACTCAAGGCCGCTCACGAGGCCATCAAGCCCATGTGCTTGGCACAGAAGGAACTGGCTGCTGAGCTGGGAGTGACCAAGCGCGAATACTGCCACGAGGTCGACGACGAGGACATCAAGGCTCGCCTGCGCGAGGAGGTTTATCCCAAGTGCTACAAGGTGGCACAGGCCGGCTGCGCCGACAAGCAGTGGCGCAACGAGCAGTTTGACAAGGCCTACGAGGAGTTTATGGAGACCATTCCCGAGGAGGAGCGCGAGGAGAAGAAGCCGATGATCGACCGCTACTTCCACGATGTGCAGCGCGATGCTGTGCGCCGTTGCATCCTCGATGAGCACATCCGCCTGGATGGCCGCCGCACCGATGAGATTCGCCCCATCAGCTGCGAGCCCGACTATCTGCCCTATCCTCACGGGTCGGCACTGTTCACCCGTGGCGAGACTCAGGCACTGGCCACCGTCACGCTGGGCACCAAGCTCGACGAGAAGTTGGTGGATGACGCTCTGCGTCACGAGAACGAGCGCTTCCTGCTGCACTACAATTTCCCCGCTTTCTCCACCGGCGAGGCACGCGCACCGCGCGGCGTGAGCCGTCGTGAGATTGGACACGGCAACCTGGCACACCGCGCCCTCAAGCGCATGATTCCCGACGACTTCCCCTACACGATGCGCATCGTGAGCGACATCCTGGAGAGCAACGGCTCGTCGTCGATGGCAACCGTGTGCGCCGGCTGCATGGCCATGCTCGACGCCGGTGTCAAGATGAAGAAGCCGGTGGCCGGTATCGCCATGGGTCTGATTACCGACGAGGGCAATGTGAAGCACGCCGTGCTGAGCGACATTCTCGGTGACGAGGACCACCTGGGCGACATGGACTTCAAGGTGACGGGTACAGTCGACGGCATTACTGCCACACAGATGGACATCAAGTGTGACGGTCTGCCCTACGAGGTGCTCGAGCAGGCATTGCGCCAGGCCCGTGACGGTCGTCTGCACATCCTGAACCTCATCAATCAGGCTATTCCCGCACCGCGCGAGGACTACAAGCCGCACGTGCCGCGCATCGTGGCCATGACGGTCGACAAGGAGTTTATCGGTGCCATCATCGGCAAGGGTGGTGAGGTCATCCAAGGCATCCAGGAGGAGACAGGTGCCGTCATCACCATCGACGAGATTGACGGCAAGGGCGAGATCGAGATTTCGGCAGCCAACGTCGAAAGCATCAACGCAGCCGTTGAGCGCATCAAGGCCATCATCGCTGTGCCCGAGGAGGGCTCGGTCTACACCGGCAAGGTGGTGTCGATCCTGGAGTTCGGTGCGTTTGTCGAGTTCATGCCCGGTCGCGACGGTCTGCTGCACATCAGCGAAATCAGCTGGGACCGCCTCGACAGCATGGAGGCCAGCGGTCTGCACGAGGGCGATGAGGTCACTGTCAAGCTCATCGAGATTGACAAGAAGACCGGCAAGTTCCGCCTGTCGATGCGCGCGCTGCAGGACAAGCCCGAGGGCTATGAGGAGCGTCGCCAGAGCCGTGGCCCACGCCGCGAGGGTGGCAATGGTGGCGGTCAGCGTCGCGAGGGTAATGGCGGTGGCAACCGTGGCCCGCGCCGCGAGGGTGGCAATGGCGGTGGTAACAACCGCGGCCCACGTCGCTAAATTAATAAAACTAAAGCAAAGCCGCTCACCATCAGGTGAGCGGCTTTGTTTTGGTATGACGGGCATGTTGTACATCTGTGGTGAAAGTCCACTCGGGGCGTAGTCACCGACGAACCCTATAGCGACTCGCAAGTTTCAAGTGGTGACGCTTGGGAGAGAAGAAGCG
>JAFUVK010000075.1 GCA_017477555.1 Muribaculaceae bacterium | reverse complement strand
GTCGGATGCTGCGCCATCACGATACGGTCGCTCTCATTCAGATTAAACATGGCTTTTTTGCCTGCAAAGGTACTGCCACCACAAAAATACCGCAATACGGCCTATTTCGGATGGTTACGAATGTCGGAGACCATGTCGGAGATGTGTCGGAGATGAAACTCACTGAGCGTCAGCAGAAATACTCAATCTCATCAAAGAATCTCCGACAATCACCGGCAAGCAAATGTCGGAGACTTTGTCGGTGAGCCAACGCACCATAGAACGTGACCTCTCTGCTTTACAAAAGAAAGGAATTCTGAAGCATGAAGGCAAGGACAATGATGGGCTTTGGATTATAATTAATTATTAAGGATATATGGCTGCGGTTTTTCACTCAGCAGTTGGATGGTTTGTGTGAATTCGGTGACAATCTCCAATAATTCTGGGTTGTCATTCCTGATAATTAGCGCTGCATAATTTACAACTCCATCAGCATCAACAATCGATGATGAAATGAATGTATAAAACACGCTGTTCTGAAAGTGGGAGAACCAGTTCTGGAATAATCTGTTGCTCAATGACTGCTTGTTATCACCTGTCTCACATATATACAGCAGAGTAGTGTTGTTTGCCTCGAAAAAATGCTCAATAATAGCGAGTATTGTATCTCTCACGCCAATATCTTGTGGCGCTCTAACGTGGTTGACGTTAGCAATGATTAATTGATACGACTCTCTACTGAGCAGTGAGTCGTCATCAATAAAAGCCACTGAATACTGGACACCATATTGGGTCTGGAATCTGTATTCCATGCCCGATGAGTCGCATCCGACTGAATAGGTGGCACTTTGATTGATCTTGTCAAGATTCAGTGGTGTCATAGTGCAGAGAAGTAATTGGCTTTCAGGCCAGTTTGCTCCTCATAGATTCGCTTCAACTCTTTCTCTAGTTGGGCTATTTTTTTTTGTTTCTTGTCTTTGGAAGCAGCGAAGCGTTTTAATGCCTCCTCTTTTGTTAACACTTGCTTGCACATTATGATGATTGTATTTTCGACTGCAAAGATAATAATATTTTCTTCATTTGTGCAATTTCGTCATGGAAAAATGCAATTCTAAGCAAGACACCAAACTTTAAGTTTTTAGTCGCGGTAGTAACTGATAAATTACTACCGCGTGTCTTTATCGTCTAAAACCTGCCGACTTCTTCACGGAACCTCAATTCACAATTCTCACTTTTCACTCAGCAGTTGGATGGTTTGTGTGAATTCGGTGTCATAGTGCTGAGAAGAAATTGGCTTTCAAACCAGTTTGCTCCTCATAGATTCGCTTCAACTCTTTCTTGAGCTGGGCATTTTTGTACATTCGTGCAATGTTGCCATTGAAAAGCTGCCATTCTATCAAAATGGTGTCACTTGCCCAGCATGCAGTTGATGACCCTGTTGACATCGATGATGTCGACCACACCGTCGCCGGTGACGTCGGGCATCGCTCCATCGGTGACGGGTTTGCCCAACATGGCATTAATCACTGCGTTGACATCGATGATGTCGACCACGCCGTCGCCATTGACATCGCCCAGTGGCAACGCATCGGGATCAAAGCCTAACTGACTATCCATCCACTGCAGGCGGTCGCTGAGCCACTGCTTGAGGTAGGCCAACTCGTCATCAAAGCTGATGGGTACATACTTGTTGGGCCAGACGTACTGCCCCCAGATGGGCCATGCCTGGCTGTTGCGCCGTTCGGCACCATGCGCTGTGAGTATCCCTGCGATAGAGTCGACAGTGGCCATAATACGGTCGTGGGCAAAGTTGGCCCGCCTGTACTGCGCCCATCGCTGCTTGAGCATGTCCACATAGTCGGAATCGCTGTTGAGCTTGTACCACCAGAAAGGCACCAACTGATAGTCGCCCTCACGATAGAGCTGGTCGTTGTTCTGATAAACCCATGTGTCGGTACGCCATCCATTGTAATAGTCGGAGTTGCCGTAGGCCAGATTCATGTCCCAGAGGGCCATTTTGAAACGCGTGTCGACGCTGTCGCGCCACTTGAAGAACTTGGCGCTCAACCGGTAGCCGTCCACATTGTGCCCAAATTCCTGCGCCAACTGGTAGTCGGCAAACGACAGTGGGTCGAGGTAGCGACGGTAGCCCACCTCAGCATCGCGATACTGTGTCGAGGCGAGGGCGTCCTCCATGGCATCGATTTGGGCATTAATGTAACCGATTTGCTCATCGGTCATGTCTTCATAGTCGGGCGACTTGTACTGGAAGACGATGCTACGCGAACTGATGCGCGAGCCATTGCTGCGCACAGGGTTATGCTTGGACAAGTGTGTGATTTCATCATCGCGGTCCACCTCCATCAGGTATCCTCCCTTGAGGTCAAAACCCTGTGTCCCGGGGTCTTTCAAATTCAGCCGGTTTTTGCCCTTGCTCACCACTTCGGTGATGATATACACTCCATAATAGGTACCATCGAGCACCAGCTCGCAGTACCGGCCTTGTGGTGTGTAGTCCATCCAGGGCCGCGACAACTCAAAGGCAAGCATGTCGCGCATCATGCTGCGGTCGTTGTATGGTGCCAGTATGGCCCAGTTGTTGTCGGGCGGCATGCCCAGAATAGCGGCCTTTACCTTCTGGCCCCCCTCCTCTAGTGGGCGGTCGATGGTGCGGAACGAGTAGGGCTTCTTGGAACTGGCGTCAAACGAAGTGTTGCCGCGATAGCGCAGGGCAATGTATCCCTCATAGTCGACGCGTTGCCCACGATGGCTCACCGTGTCGGCATAGTTGAGTTGGCGGCCCTGGTTGTCGATGACCTTGATGCGCGCGGTGATGCGTTCGTCGCGGTCAATCATTTCGCCATCCACATCCACAAAGACGATGGGCAGATTGGTCTCGGTGAGCTTGACCTGAGGGTTGATAGGCTCGAAGTTGTCCCACCACCAGTTTGCCCTTGCGCCAATGGCCACAGTCAGTGTCGCTACAATAAGCAAGAACTGTCGCATACTTCTCTTATAGAACTATAGGGTATATAAAAAAAGAAGGGTAAGCGAACTACATCGCGCCGCTACAACCCGCTACCCTTGCTTCGGTCAAGACCTGGGGGATTTACGGGGAGCTGGCCGTGTAGGACTTACCCGAGTGCAAAGGTACGACTTTTTTGTGACACGCCAACTATTTTGGCGATTTTTTCTGAAAAAAATCGCTTTTCTTGCTCGAAACCACCGCTACACATTAATAATATATAATGAGTCACAGGGTGCGAGTGGCAAGTGAGCACTGCAGTATGCAGGGGGTATTGCAACAATGTAGGGCTGCGCATGCGCCACAGCCCTACAATTCCATATCCATGCGTCACGCAGCATCGCTACACCCAGCACCACGGTCGCAAGCATTATCAGCAAAGTACCTTAATTATGCTCTAGTCGAACTTACGAGCCAGATTGTGGTTGTAGTAGTTGACATTGCCGGTGATGTCTTCAATAACCTCGATAAAGGGCGGGAACTTGATGGGCTCACCCTCATCCACGCCTTTGGCCTCAAGAATCACCAGCCCTTCAAGCTCGTTCTTGTAGGTGTCAATCTCAAAGAACTGCCCCTGCCAGATAAAGTTCAGGCGATGCTTGCAGATGGTGCGCCGGTTGGGATCGGCCAGGGTGAGCATCATCTCGTACAGGCTATTGTTGATTTGCCGCTCGGTGACCAGCTCCTCGGTGTCAGACACCCGCTTCTTGGTGGTGTGCACATACACAAACTTGCCGTCCCACCCTCGCTTGCGCAGGCGCACCTGCGAGTTGGAATCGGACGAGTTGAGGTAGGTCTGTACGATGTCGTTCTCGATGCAGTCGGTGGGCACGTCGCCCACGAGCTTGACAATGTACTTGCGCTCGGTCTCGATGGGCTTGGGCAGCCCCAGCACACTGCTGATTTCCTGAATGACGCGCTTCATCTTGGCATCGAAGTCGTCGTGATTATTGATAACGCTCAAGTGTGGGTGCCCGGTCCATGCCTTAATCACCTTCTTATCCAGCATGCGTGCTATGCGCAGGCCTTCCTCGTTCATCTGCTCCAGTCGCTGGGCATTGTTGGCCGTGGTGTAATACCGCTCGGCACCATCGGCCGCCGACACCAGATGCAGCACCGCATCGTAACGCTCACGCAGCTCGGCACTCGATGTGCCCACGGCACGGGTCAGCGTCTCCCACATGTCGGGACTCATATAGGCCGATATGTCCATGGTACCACGGTCGCACACGATGATGCTGTTGCCATCGCACGCTTGCGCCATACGGGTAAACTTGTCCTCCAATGCCAGCTGCACCTCTAGTGTAGCCTTCTCGCCCTCATAGAAGTAGCCTTGGTTCTTGGTCAGGTAGTTCATGCCTGCGGCAGTGAACATGGTGGGAACCTCGGGCAGTGTAAACACCTGATAGCCTAGGTTAGAGAAATGCTCCACAATCTTGGCCAGAGCCGTTGTTTTACCGGCACAGGGGCCGCCGGTAAGCACGATGCGTTTGATATCTTTCATCTTCTCGTTATGCAGTTTTCTAATTAAAGTGCAAAGTTAGATAAATTTTGCTGCGTCTCGGCAAAAAAAAATGAAAAACGTTGTTTTTCTTGTTGTTTTGCGCTCAACTTGCGCAAATTTTAAGGAAAACTTTTCATACCGAAGCCATACAACCTCATTTTTTTGGCAATTATGGCATCAAGGTTTGGAAACTCTTGCCCGCACCGCGTGCGTTAACAAAATTATTTGTACCTTTGCCAGCACAAGCTGTGGGGCGGCAATTTTTAAAGTTAATAGTTTATAGTTAAAAGTTGAGCAGCTCCCTTTTTATAATGTATAATGCATAATGCACAATGACTGTCTGGCTGCCATTGTGCATTGCGCATTGAAAAAGCATCATGCATTGAAAGTTCATATTCAATTCTCAATTTAAGAAATGGTTAGTTATCTGCAAGTCGAGAATTTGACCAAGTCGTTTGGGGCCGATGTCATCGTTGATGGCATCACCTTCGGTGTGGCCGAAGGCGAGAAAATTGGGCTCATCGCTAAGAACGGCACTGGCAAGAGCACCCTGCTCAACACACTGGCCGGCATGGACACGCCCGACTCGGGCACCATTGTCTACCGCAATGACCTGCGCGTGGGCTACCTGCCGCAGATGCCCACCTTCGAGGGCTCTCGCAGCGTGATGGACACCTGCCTGTGGGGCGACGACAGCCAGAGCCGTGCAGTGCGCGACTACGAGCATGCCTTGCGCAGTGGCGATTCCGCCGCCATGACAACCGCCATCCAGGCCATGGACAATGCCGGGGCTTGGGACTACGAGGACCGCTTCAAGCAAATCCTCACCATGCTCAAGATTGACGACTACGACCAGCCCATAGAACAGCTGTCGGGCGGACAGGTCAAGCGCGTGGCGCTGGCCAAGTTGCTCATCAGCGAACCGCAGATGCTCATCCTGGACGAGCCCACCAACCACCTGGACATCGACATGATTGAGTGGCTGGAGAACTACCTGCGACGGAGCTATATCACCCTGCTCATGGTCACGCACGAC
The DNA here is from genome assembly GCA_017477555.1 of Muribaculaceae bacterium. Classification (GTDB taxonomy): domain Bacteria; phylum Bacteroidota; class Bacteroidia; order Bacteroidales; family Muribaculaceae; genus Sodaliphilus. Next base: position 278 of record JAFUVK010000075.1, on the reverse strand, counting down.
CGCTACTTCCTGGACAACATCTGCAACCGCATCATCGAGATGGACCAGCACACCATCTACAGCTACGCCGGCAACTACGACTACTATCTGGAGAAACGCGCCGAGCGCATCGAGGCGCAGAATGCCGCCGTGGAGCGCGCCCGCAACCTGCTGCGCACCGAGCTCGACTGGATGCGCCGTCAGCCCCAGGCACGCGCCCACAAGGCGCAGTACCGCATCGACGCCTTCTACGACCTGAAGGAGCGCGCCCGCACCATCCACGACCCGGGCGATGTGCG
>JAFUVK010000074.1 GCA_017477555.1 Muribaculaceae bacterium | reverse complement strand
GTCGACTCGGTAGACGAGCAAGCTTGGCTGAGCAAGGAAATCAACACCGACCCATCACACAACCACTACCAGCTGCTGCGTGCAGGCAACGAAGCCAGCATCACCGCCATGAGCCACGACAGTGACTCCTATCCGGGCAGCCGGGCAGTCACCTCGCTCAACAATTTCAGCACTCCCAACCTGCTCACCTGGGACGGGCAGTACAACGATTGGTCCATCACCGACATCACCGAGCAAGACCAGCAGATTTCGTTCAGTATTGTTGCTGGCCAAGCACCCTACACCTTGGTCGAAGACTTTGAGGGCATGGCAACAAGCGACGACAAGAACCTTCAGGGCGTTGAGGGAGCGTTCAGCCGCTGGTACTTCAGCAAGAGCCGCATCGAGGCACCCGCCGACACCACACAATGCCACGGGCAGCATGCGCTAGCATTATTCAAAGGCTCTGCGGCAGTCACCGACACCATCCCCTATGCCATAAGCCGTGTCACGCTCATCGTGACTAACGCCAACAGCACAATAGGCACATTTGCGCTCGAATACAAGCCCGCAGGCAACGACACTTGGCACAGTGCTACCGAATTGACTCAGCACACCTCCATAGTCAATATCGCCAAAGGCAGCTATGCACTGACCTACGACCTGCTGTTGTCAACACCCACGCAGCTACGTCTGACCAACACCAGTGGCAGCAGCACCCGAGCCATCTATGTTGACGACATCACACTATACTGCACCCAATCATTCGTGCCCAAGCTCTACCAAATCGGTGATGTAAACGGCGATGACACAGTCGATGTGAGTGACATCAATGTCTTAATCAATATCATCCTAGGCAAAGCCGATGCCGACAGCTATGGCGGACGTGCCCTGGTCAACGATGACACTGTGGTGGATGTGGCCGATGTCAATGCGGTGGTCAATATCGTGCTTGGCAAAAACATTAACGGACAATAATTTTCAAACCCATGGCAACAATGGGTTCATGCCATGGACTTGATATATTCACACCCGAACCCAACCGAACGATTATGAACAGATTCATTACCCGTCTAGCAGTGGTGGTAGTGTGCCTTACAGTAACAGTGCCCTGGGCACTGGGACAGGCACTCACCGTTCCTTATGAAAAGGACATCTACACTGACAAGAATGCCGATGGCCTGACCTTTGTCAACTATCAAGGAGGCGGCCAGGCCTGGTCCTACAAGTCAAAATCCAACTATCGCGCCATCGCTGCCGGCGATGGCAGCCAGTGGGTCATGTTGCCTCTGCTGCATCTCGAGGCCGATATGCAATATGTGCTCAACCTGTACGGCTACAGTGCCACTTACGACCCCAACTTCCTTGAGATAGCCATCGGCACGAGCGAGACTCCCGACGAGTACACCACCTTTATTGCCGACTCATTGCACTACGAACGTCCCGAAGGGTCAACGGCCACCTACACCGACCACTTGGTGCCGTTTTTTGCCCCGGGCAATGCGACGGGCGATTACCATATCGCCTTCCGCGTGTTAGACAACGAAGACAACGACAATCAGACGTGGATCAGAAAAATCTCGGTCGAGGCAGGCAGCCAGGCAGCAGCCCCCGATTCGGTGGCCGTGCTGAGCGTCACCCCGGCAGAATTGGGCCAGCTCAAGGCCACCGTGAGCGTCACCACCCCCACGCTCGACCTGGCAGGCGCGCAGCTGACAAGCCTGACAGAACTGCGCGTGTATCGCAACGACTCGGTACTGGTCTTCGCCCAGGAGAACCCTGAGGTGGGAACAGCCTATACCTTCGAGGACAACGACCCGAGCAATGGTTTCAACACCTACACCGCCATCTGCGCCAACGAGGCGGGCGATGGGCCTGACCGCAAAGTCAAAGCCTACATCGGCATGGATGCCCCCGACTGGCCCGAGAATGTACAGCTTCTAGACATGGCCGACGGCACCTTCCGCCTGACTTGGGAACTGCCCAAGGGACAAAATGGCGGCTATGTCAATCCCGAGACTGTGCGCTATCGTGTGTACTACATCGAGAACACGGGCGGCTCTTTGCTGGCCGACAACGTCGATGCCTACAGCTACGACTATCAGAACGCCTACCAGGGCAGCCAGCCCGGCGACCTCAAGATCATGCAACTGGCTGTGCAGGCCTTCAACGAACAGGGCGAGAGCTATGCCCGCGCCGGCGATGTCATGCTGGGCACGCCCTACGAGTTGCCATTTGCCGAGTCTTACACCGACCAGACCATCAGCACCAATCCCTGGCTCTCAATTGCCGAGACAGGTGGCAGCGTTCAGTTCGCTCTGACCGAGGACTCGCAAGATGGCGATCATGGAGCATTCTATCTGGCGTATGCCCAGGTAGGTGAAACCGCCATCTTCAAGTCACCGCTCATCAACATCGCCAGTGCCCAGCATCCCGTGCTCAGCTACTATTACTATGCCAAGCCTGGACAGGGGCTCAGCACCGACGTCATCTTGCTCAAGAACCAGCAAGAACGTTACACAGTGGCACAGATTGACCACCGCTCGCTCAGTGGCAACGAGGGCTGGCGCAAGATGGTCATTGACCTGACCGACTATGTCGACTCGCGTTATGTGAGCCTGAGTTTCAACAATCACATCCTCGGCAATACAGGCGTGTGCCGCTTTGACAACCTCCTGATTCAAGACACGCCCGACAGCGACCTTGCCGTGACACTCGACGCTCCCTACCTGGCTATGCCCGGCGACGAGATTACCGTCACTGCCACCGTCAGCAACAAGGGCTTGCAGGAGGTTGCCGACCCCGAGACCTACACCCTCGAAGTCTATGCCGGCGACGAGCTGATTGCTAGTGAGGAAGAGACCGACCTGGCGGCCAACGAGGACCAGGCATTTGCCTACACCTACACCGTGCCCGAAGGCACCAAGGGGGTGGCCCTGCGTGCCCAAGTGACACTCGGCAGCGACACCAACGCCGAGAACAATGTGGCCGAGCACTCGGTGGGCGTTGACACCGAGGTGCTCAATGCGGTGAACGACCTGGCGGGTGTGACCGACGAGCAAGTAACGCTGACCTGGAGCAACCCCGCAAACTCCGCTCGGTTTGTCGACAGCTTTGAGGACTATCCGGCCTTTGCCTGCGACACCATCGGTGCCTATACCTGCATCAACTATCAGCCAAACGCCTACCAACGTTATATCATCAGCAACTACTTCCCCAACAGCAACAGGAATTACGCATTCTACCTGTTCTCGGCACATGAGGAGGGCTACGACAAGTATGCCACGGTAGCCTCACTGCAAGCTCACACGGGCAACAAGATGCTGTACACCACCTCGCTGGCCGATGAGGGCCTGGAGCGCAACGACGCATGGATTATCTCGCCCGAACTGTCGGGCAAGGAGCAGGTGATGAGCTTCTGGGCCAAGACCTATAACGAGAACTACGGCCAGGAGCGCGTCCAGCTCTACTATAGCACTGAAGGCATTGATGCCGCCGCCAACGGTCCTGCTCGCGCGCCACAGAAAGAGTCGTTCAAGCTCTTGCTTGATGCCAACGTACCCGGAGCTTGGACACAATACGGTGCTTATCTGCCCGAGGGAACCAAGCATTTCGCTATCCGCTACTGCTCGTACGACAAGTTCATCATGTTTATGGACGACTTTGCCTACGACTATGGCGAGAAGGCCATTGACCACTACAACATCTACCGCAATGGTCAGCTGATCGACTCAACCAGCGAGCCCACCTATGTGGACCAAGGAGCCAACCAGGGTGATGAGTACACCGTCACAGTGGTTTATGCCGATGGCAAAGAGACATCCCCGTCGAACGTATATGTCGTGACCGACAGCCTAACCGGTGTCACTACGATTACGCCCGACAGCAATACCGACAGCAATGCCATCTACAACCTCGCTGGCCAGCGCATGCGTGGCGACCTCAACTCACTGCCTCGCGGCATCTACATCGTCGCCGGCAAGAAAGTCGTCAAGTGAGGCTCTTTGCTAGCGGTCTTCGCTGATTCGTAAAATTTATCTCATGCAGATTTTGCCGATTTCGACAGATTGTTTTATCTGCCTCATCAGCAAAGTCTGCATGAGACTTATTGTTGCTATTCCTAGCCCTTAGGCGTCGGCGAAGGTCTTACCGTCGGCGAGGGTAATTTGGAGCTTGGTGTACTGACTGTGGAAATCGTGCTCCAGGCGATGCAGGTAGCGCGCACTCTCCCACTTGCACATGGGCAAATCGTGCAACAGATAGTTGCCACAAGCCTCGGGACGTGTGGCCGGCACCTCGGTCTGCGCGATGATCCACCGCAGGCATTCAATCGTCAGTTGGCGCATATCTTCCACGCTATACTGCCCCGTCATGATGACATACATTCCAGTGAGACATCCCATCGGCCCGACGTAGACCACATCGTCTTTCGCGGCCGAATTGCGGAACCACGTGGCCATCAGATGCTCTAGGCTGTGCATGGCCGCCGGTGCCACGGCAGGCTCTTGGTTAGGCTCGGTGATGCGCAAGTCGAATGTGGTGAACCCTTTATCGACGCGTGACACATAGATACCCGGCTTCAAGTGCGTGTGATCAATCGTGAAGCTTTGTATTACTTCCATAATACTATAGTTTTTTATCAGTTGATAGGACGAGTCTTTTCGCTGAGCCAAGCAGCTTCGTCAGGCTCGAGATAGGGGGTGAGGCGCTCCACGACCATCTGGTGATAGGCGTTGATTTGGTCAACCTCCTCCTGAGTGAGCATCGCACGGTCGATGAGCGACAGGTCGTAAGGGTAGAGTGTTAGTGTCTCGAACTCAAGGAATCGGCCAAATTCGTCGCTCTGCTTCCCTTCAACCACCAGCAGCAAGTTCTCGGTGCGGATGCCGTAGCGTCCAGCCTTGTACACACCCGGCTCATTACTGACAATCATGCCCGGCTCCAGCGGGTTGGGGTTCTGCTCGACGCGTATGCTCTGGGGTCCCTCGTGACATCCCAGAAAGTGTCCCACACCATGCCCGGTGCCGTGCCAGTAGGTCATGCCTTCCTGCCAGAGCGGCATGCGCGCCAGCACATCGAGGTTCACCCCACACGTGCCCACGGGAAACTTGGCTCGCTGCAATGCCAGATGCCCCTTGAGCACCAGTGTATAGTCGTGCCGCTCATCGGCGGTGGGGTTGCCCAGCGAGACGGTGCGTGTGATGTCGGTGGTGCCATCGAGATACTGCCCGCCCGAGTCCACCAGCAGCAGTCCATCGGCATGCAGAGTGGCTGCACTGTGCTCATCGGCCTCGTAGTGGACGATGGCACCATGCTCCTTGTAACCACAAATCATGGCGAAGCTGTCGCCACGGTAGTTCTCGCCACGGGCACGCTCTTGTCGACCGCGCGTCCACACATCCACCTCGTTGACTGTGCCGCCTGCGGCATTCTGCTCCACCCATCGGAACAAGCGCACCAGCGCGGCTCCGTCGCGCTCCATGGCCCGACGTGTGCCGGCAATCTGTGCCTCATTCTTGATGGCCTTGAGCGCGGCAATGGGCGATGCGCCGTAGACCTTCTGGCACGGCAGTGCATTGGCCAGCGTGTCGCTCACCTTGTTGGGGTCGATGAACACCACATCGTGCTCGCTGCGGCGCTCCAGATAGCGCACAATGTCGTCATAGCTACGCACACGAACTCCGTATTTCTTCAGGTGGGCAGCCAGTTCGCTGGTCACCTTGCTCTCGTCGATGAATAGTGACGTGTCCTTCTCGCTGACGTAGGCGTGCGCGATGGCCACGGGAGTGAAATCGACATCACTGCCACGCATATTGAAAAGCCAGGCAATCTCATCGAGGGCACTGATGAGCATGGCGTCGGCACCATTCAATTCGAGCGATGCAACCAGGCGCTCCATCTTGCTCTCGACGGTCTCGCCTGCCAGCGCCTCGTCGTGAACGTAGGCCTCTCCCATGGGGCGCGGTGGACGGTCGGCCCAGATGCGGTCGGCCGGTGCGAAGTCTGTGGCAAGCATGATACCATTCTCGCCACAAAAGCGCTCCAGCCGGCTGGCCTCGACAGCCGAGAAGAGGCGTCCATCGATGCCGATGACCGCCTCATCGCCCAGGTTTTGCACCAGCCACTCCTCGCGTGTAAGGTCGGGGGTGTCGCCATTCTCGCGCATGAGCTGGAAACCACTGTCGGCCAACTGCTGCTCGGCCTGGAGGAAGTAGCGCGAGTCGGTCCACAGTCCGGCTTGGTCGGTGGTGACCACGGCTGTACCGTTGCTACCGGTGAATCCAGAGACCCAGTCACGGAACTTCCAGTGGTCGCTGATGTATTCGCTCTGATGAGGGTCGGTGCCGGGGATGATGACGGCATCGACGTGTACGCGCGCCATCTCCTGGCGCAGCGCTTCGAGGTGTTGTTGAGACATTATTCTTTTTTAATTGAAAATTGAAAATTGAAAATTGAGAATTGAGAATTAAGAATTAAGACCGTGCTTCAGTTTTCGGTCTTCAGTACTCAGTTTTTCGGTCTTCGGTCTTCAGTACTCGGTTCTGTGCCACAACTGACAACCGATAACTAATTGAGAATTTCACACTAGCGCAGGGCATCGGGGATGCGGACGGGGCTGTTGGGATTGAAGCCAGCCGGCACGGGTCCCTGCCCCTGCTGAAAGTCGGGCAGGTGACTGCCATAGCCGCCAGCGCTCTTAGAGCCACCGAACACATAGTCGAGCACCTGATAGAGCAGTCCGCCCACATCCATGCTCACGGGCTGTCCCAAGAGTTGGATGGTGGGAGCAACAATGGGCACGGTCTTCCACTGCCGCAGATAGGGGTCATCGTATCGTGGCGCTCCCAAGGCCAGGCTCCCCGTGTCGCTCAGCTTGATGCCCAGTGTGCCGCCGTACCGGGGGTCGTGCAGGTAGGGCAGCGCCGCCACACTGCCCATCATCGGGTTGCGATAGTACTGCCCGAAGGCATTGAGCGTGAGCCGGTCATTGAGCTTGTAACTGGCATTGCCATAGACACCGTAGCTGTTCCAAGCCGCATTGCCGAAGTGGTACTTGTTGCCACTAAGCCCGGCGGTGAGCACCAAGCGTTCGCCCAGTGGCTGCGTGAACGACACATTGGCACTGCCCACATTGCCCAGACCAGGCATGGCGGTGTAGCTGCCCGCACCGGCCAGGTAGCCCGTGCCGACTGTGGTAATGACCCCTGCCGATGACCAGTTGCAGCTATAAGGATCCATCACGAAGTTAAAGTCGCGCACACTATGGGTGGGGAAACTGTAGCCTCGGTCCAGACTCATGCTCTCATAGGCGCGCAGCGAGTCGGTCAGCTGAGCCGTACGCCAGTCCAGCCTGATGGGCTCGATCGGTTTGGGCTTTGTCCACGGGCTAGGGCCATGCGTGGGCAGCTGCGGTGTAATGGGCTGCATGAAGCGCTCGGTCAGTCCACGTGTGTCCAGCTCCAGGTGAATGGGGGCATTCTCCTGCCCCCACCCCGTCATGGCGATGACCGCCATCACTGCTATGAGCGTTGTCTTGTTCATTGCCCGATTGCCGCAGCGAAACCGCGGCACACAAAACAGATATTAATCCTCCTTGTCGTACCAGGTAGAGTACATCAGATAGTTGCGGGCAATCTTGACATTGATTTCGCTGGCCTGAGCCGGGTCAACCATCTTCTTGAACTTGGCGGGACTGCCTGCCCACAGCTCATGGGGGCCGATTTTGGTGCCACCGAGCACCACACTGCCAGCCGCCACGATGGCTCCCTCACCCACCTCGGCGTGGTCGAGGATGATGCTGCCCATGCCGATGAGTGCCATGTCGCCAATCTTAGCTCCATGCACCACCACATTGTGTCCGATGGACACATCGTTGCCAATCTCGGTCACCGATTTCTCATACAGCGTGTGAATCACCGCATTGTCTTGAATGTTGACACGGTCGCCGATGGTGATGGTGTTGACATCGCCGCGCAGTACCGCGCCAAACCAGATGCTACAGCCCTCGCCCATGGTCACATCGCCCACGACGACAGCATTGTCGGCAAGAAAGCAATTCTCGCCCATTGTTGGCTCAAAGCCACGAACTTTCTTGATTATTGCCACTTTTCTTGAATTGAAAAATTGAAAATTGAGAATTGGAGCCGTGATGTTCAGACTATCGAACCATGTCAAGCAATTCCCAACTCTTAACTATTAATTTTAAACTATAAATTACTTGAAGGGGATGGGGTGCCCGATGCAGGCATCGGGAGCCTGGATGTGCAACATGGCGGCAACCGTTGGCGCTATGTCGACCATCCCATTGCGTTCAGTGCGCTCGCCGTGAGGCACCTGCCATCCGTAGAACAGCAAGGGTATGTGCGAGTCGCTCTGGTTCCAAGTGCCATGTGTGCTACCCTTGCCGTCGTGCGAGCCGCTATAGACCCCCATTACAGGAATGATGTACAGCTCGCCACAGCGTTTGGGGTAGTATCCCTTGACCACACGGTCGACCACCTCGCGGGGAATGCTCTGGTCGTAGGGGTGCTCGCAGTCGACGACCCACGATATTCGGTCGTCGTGCTGCAGCGCAGCGATGATGTCGCGCTTTATGGCCTCACGGTCGGCCTCGGCCTCGGCAATGGCCTCATTGTCGAGAAACCAGTTGTAGCCCATGTGAGCCTTAACCACCTTGTCGATGCCATACTTGTCCTTGACCATCTCATTGATTTTCTTTTCCAGCGATGTGTTGCCCATGGTCTCGGTGGGCAAATGGTGCTCGCTCATGTACTTGTAGTTGTGTGTGGCACCGTGGTCGGCAGTGAGAAAAAGCAGGTAGTTGCCAGGTCCCACCTTGCGGTCCAGCACATTCAGGAAACGGCCCAGGTCGATGTCCAGCTGATTGTAGATGCTGTCGAGCTGCGGCGAGCGTGTGCTCCAAGCATGCCCCACGTAGTCGGTTGTGGAGATACTGATGGCCAGCAGGTCGGTCACGCCGTCCTGTCCCAGCCGCTCACCGTCGATGGCTGCGGCAGCCATATCAAAGGTCATGGTCACGCCGTTGCGATTGTTCCATAGGTCGTAGTCGGTCATCGTGGCCTTGTTGCGCTTGTTGAACTGCTCGGCCCATTGTGGCAGCTTGTCCATGTAGTAAGTGCTTGTGATGAATCCCGGCACCTTGCTGTCGTACCAGAAGGCTCCGTTGGCGGCATGACCGGCCGGCAGTATGGCCGCACGGTCTTTAAGCGACACGCCCACCACGCGTGCCTGCATGGCTGTAGCCAGCCGCAGCTCATCGCCCAGTGTGGTGACCAGCAGATTGCGCGGCGACGCTTGCCCCACCTTGGTGGTTGTTCCCACCCCCACAACCGTTGTGTCCTGCACACTGGTCATGGGCTTGCCATGCACCATCATGGTGTTGCCCACAATGCCGTTGAAGGCTGGTGTAGTGCCTGTGTAGACACACGAATGTCCGCAGGCTGTGTAGGTGGGCACATAATCGATGATGGTGTTGCCACACGAGTAGCCACCATCAAGCAGCCTACGGATTCCGCCGTCGGCTTGCCACATGCTGCTGTAAGTATAAAGGTAGTCCCATCGCATCTGGTCGACCACAATGCCAACCACCAGGCGAGGGCGCTCCACTGGCTGTTGAGCGGTTGCCGTAGTCATGCCCAATAGGGCCATAAACATTATTGCTAGTTTCTTCATATCATTTGGTTTTTGTTGTTGCCGGCGGTGCGGGACTGCGTCTCGCAATATGCCGACGTGCTGTTGTGTGTCGTAAACTATAAACTTTTAACTTTAAACTTTTAACTTTAAACTAAAAAACTATCTTGTAGTTTCGCGCACCACCAGGCGTGTGCGCACAATGCGCTTCTGCGCATGGTCGGCCGTCAGTGTGCCCTCGACCATGCCAATGAGCATGTCGGCCGCCTCACGCCCCACCTCAAGCCCGTTCTGCTCGACCGAGGTCAGCTGCGGGTCGCATAGCGTGGCCGTGTTGCTGCTCGAGAAGCCGCATATCATCAGTTCTTCGGGCACGCGCAGTCCCATTCGCTTGGCAGTGTAGAGTATGCCAATGGCCGTCTCGTCGTTGACGGCAAAGAACGCGTCGGGACGGTCACTGCGCTCGAGCAATGCGGGCGTGATGAGCTCCGCGTCACCACGGTTGTCACACAGCTTAATCAGCTCGGGGTCGGGTGTCAGTCCATGCTGATAGAGTGCGTCTTTGTATCCGTTGAGACGGTTGACGGCAATCTCCAGGTTGAGCGACGCGCCATAGTAGGCTATGCGCCGGCATCCGCGCTCAACCAGGTAGGACACAGCCTTGAAGGCCCCCTTGTAGTCATCGACCACTACGCGGTTGGCATTAATGGCCGGACAGATGCGGTCGTAGAACACTAGGGGCATTTTGTGCTGCGCCAGCGTGACAAAGTGGTCGTAGTGGACTGTGTGCTTGCTTTGCGCCACGATGATGCCGCACACCCGGTTGCGGTAGAAGTCGTCGCACAGCTGCGCCTCGCGCGCCTCGTCCTCTCCGCTGCAGGCCACCAGCAGGCGGTAGCCCCGGCTCGACGCCTCCTGCTCGATGCCGGTCAGCACAGTGGCGAAGTAGTAGTGCACAAACTGCGGCACAATGACCCCGATGACCTTGATGGGCGCGCGGCGGCTGTTGCGAAGCGTCTCGGCCACAATGTTGGGCCTGAAGTTTTGCTCAAGGGCAAACTGCTGAATGGCCTCGCGCCGCTGCTTGCTGATGCTCGGGCTGTCGCGCAGGGCGCGCGACACCGTAGCTACCGACACACCAAGCATGCGTGCCAGGTCTTTCATTGTCAAGGGTGATTGTTCGTTGTCTTGCTGCATGGCAGGATGGGTAAACGTGTTTTTTGACCCTACAAAAGTATGAATAAAATCCGAATAGCGCAAACGATTGCACGGGGACGGCACATTTTTTAACATTAAAATCACCTTTTTAATATACTTAAAATTCTAATTTTGCCATGCTTATTGCGCCCAAATGCAAGCTTAACGACTAACAAACAACAACATAACTTTAATGCAAAACAAATGAAGAAGCAGGTAACATTACGAATTCCCACAAGAATTCTAGTCCTTGTGATGGGATTATTCCTGTCGCTGGGAGCCTTTGCCCAGATTACTGTGCAAGGCCTTGTTAAGGATGCTACTGGCGAAGGTGTGATTGGTGCGTCGATCCGTGTGGTGGGCTCATCAATCGGCACCGTGACCGACTTCGACGGTAACTTTGAGTTACAGAACGTACCGTCGGGCGCCATGCTCCAAGTGTCATCAATCGGCTACATCACGCAAGAGGTAGTAGCAGCCCCGCAGATGGTCATCGAGCTGCAGGACAACACCACCACGCTCAACGAGGTGGTTGTCATCGGCTATGGTGTGGCCAAGAAGAGCGACCTCACCGGTAGCGTGACCGCCATGCGCCCCGACTCGAAGAACAAGGGCGTGGTGGTGAGCGTTCAGGACCAGCTGGCCGGTAAGATTGCCGGTGTGAACGTCACCAGCGGTGGCGGTACACCCGGTGGCGGCGCTACCATCCGCATCCGTGGCGGTTCGTCGCTCAACGCCAGCAACGACCCGCTCATCGTCATCGACGGTGTGCCCATGGACAACAGCGGTGTCAAGGGTCTGGCCAACGGCCTGGCCATGGTCAACCCGCAGGACGTGGAGAGCTTCAACGTGCTCAAGGACGCGTCGGCAACGGCCATCTACGGTAGCCGTGGTTCGAACGGTGTCATCATCATCACCACCAAGAAAGGCCGCCGCGGACAGAAACCCAGTGTGAGCTACAACGGAAGCTTGACGGTGAGCACCAAGAAAAAGACCATCGAGATGCTCGACGGCGATGCCTATCGCAACTTTGTCACCAACCTGTATGCCGGCACCAACAAGGAGGCCGCCGCACAGGAGGCACTGGGCTCAGCCAACACCAACTGGCAGAACGAAATCTACCGCACCGCACTGAGCCACGACCACAACCTGACCGTGGCAGGCTCGATAGGACAGTTGCTGCCCTATCGCGTGTCGTTGGGTTACACCGACGAGAACGGTATCGTCAAGACCAGTGAGATGCAGCGCTACACCGTGGCCGCCAACCTCAACCCCTCGTTCTTTGACGACCACCTGACGCTGAACCTCAACGCCAAGTTCATGTATGCCAAGTCACGCTATGCCGACGGCGGTGCCATTGGCAACGCCCTGCGCATGGACCCCACGCAGCCCATCACCAGCAGCGACGAGCGCTATGCCAACATGGGCGGCTACTTTGCCTGGCTATCGACTGCAGGTACCGATGCCGCTTGGCCCTACCAGCAGAACACCAACGCTCCGCGTAACCCGGTTGCCATCCTCAACCTCAAGAACGACCGCGCCAAGAGCCACTCGTTTGTGGGCAACGCCGACATCGACTACAAGATTCACGGCTTTGAGGACTTGCGCCTGCACCTGACGCTGGGTGGCGACTTCTCGGGCGGCAAGCAGACCACCGAGGTGGACAATTACAGCCCGCTAGCCAACTACTTCGGCTCGTTCGGTTGGGACCGCATCACCAAGGAGAACATGACCCTGAGCACCTATGCCCAGTACTACAAGGACTTCAACGACAACCACCACTTCGACATCATGGGTGGTTATGAGTGGCAACACTTCTGGCACAAGCAGAACAACACTTACTGGGGTCTCTATCCCAGCAACTCGGCCCGCGTCGACAGTGATGGCAACTCGCTGGCTGGCACAGTGTATAACCGCACTGAGATGAACAACGGTCTGGGTGGCCGCTCGGAGAACTACCTGGTGTCGTTCTTCGGCCGTCTGAACTACATCCTGATGGACCGCTACTATCTGACCTTCACCATGCGTGCCGACGGTAGCTCGCGCTTCAACTGGCTGCCCGGTGCTCCTAACCAGCAGTGGGGCTACTTCCCCAGCGCCGCTCTGGCATGGACCATCAAGAAGGAAGACTTCCTCAAGGACAATGAAACTGTAAGCGACCTCAAGTTGCGCCTCGGCTGGGGTAAGACCGGCCAGCAGGAGGGCATTGGCGACTTCACCTACTATGCCAACTACACGCTGAGCAACGGCACCCAGGGCAGCTGGTATGACGTGGCCGGCGACGGTGTCAAGGCTCGCCCCAACGCCTACAACCCCGCCCTGAAGTGGGAGACCACCACCACGACCAACGTCGGTCTGGACTTCGGCTTCATGCGTCAGCGCCTGACCGGTAGCATCGACTGGTACTACCGCAAGACCACCGACCTGATCAACTATGCTCCCGTGGCCGCATTGTGCAGCTTCCGCAACAAGATGAACCAGAACATCGGCTCGCTGAAGAACACCGGTGTGGAGTTGTCGCTGACATGGCGCGCCATTCAGAGCGGCGACTGGAACTGGACACTGGACTATAACTTCACCTATAATAAGAACGAAATTCTTGACCTGATTGACGAGGATCCCAACTTCATGGTGCTCACCGGCGGCATTTCTTCGGGTACCGACAACCGTTGCCAGGCACACACCGTGGGTCATCCCGCCAACTCGTTCTGGGTCTATCAGCAGGTCTATGACAAGGATGGCATGCCCATCGAGAACTGCGTGGTCGACCGCAACGGCGATGGCACCATCACCGACGATGACCGCTACTTCTACAAGAGCCCGATGGCTCCCGTGACCATGGGTCTCGCCAGCCGTCTGGAGTATAAGAATTGGGACTTGGGCATGTCGTTCCGCGCCAGCATCGGCAACTATGTGTTCAACGATGCTATGGACGGCTACCACAACGTGGGTGAGGCAGCCATCCTCGAGCAGGTGAGCGGCAACTATCTGAACAACCGCCCTGTCGACGCCATCAAGTATGGCTGGAACAGCTACGCTACCGTCTCGTGCACCAGCGACCGCTGGGTGCAGAACGGCTCGTTCCTCAAGTGCGACAACATCACGCTGGGTTACAGCTTCAGCGAGCTGTTCAAGAGCGGCAGCTGGCACGGCCTGAGCGGCCGCGTCTACGCCACGGCCAGCAACGTGTTCTGCATCACCAAGTACAAGGGCATCGACCCCGAGGTGTTTGGCGGAATCGACAACAACATCTACCCGCGTCCGTTCTCGGGCATTCTGGGTCTGAGCCTGAACTTCTAATCAAGTCGTTAATACATTTAATATAGATATTAGTCATGAATAAATTCATCAAATACTTAGCACCGGCAGCCACGTTGCTGCTGAGCTGGGGACTCCAGTCGTGTGTCAACGACTTGCATGTCGAGCCCATCGACCCGAGTCAGAAGACCAACATTGAGGCCTACCAGCTGTTCAACAAGTGCTACAGTGCCTTCGCCACCTCGGGCAACAACGGTGGCGACGACAATGTCGACATCGACGACATCGACGGCGGCACCTCGAGCCTGTTCCGCCAGATGTGGAACAGCAACGAGCTCACAACCGACGAGGCCATCTGCGGCTGGGGCGACCCAGGCATACCGCAATTCTGCTACAACACTTACGATGCCAGCCACCCCATGCTCAAGGGCTACTACTACCGCTTGTGCGCCAGCATCGCCTATTGCAACCTCTATCTGAAGGACTTCCTGGACAAGGATGCCACAATGAGCGCCGAGGTACGCTTCCTGCGCGCAATGGAGTACTACCTGCTGAGCGACGCGTTCGGCAATGTGCCATTCTCCACCGTCATCAGTGCCGACAAGCCGCAGCAGAGCAGCCGCGCCGACGTGATGAAGTTTGTTGAGAGCGAGCTGCTGGCTATCGTGGGCGAGAACCCCGATGACAACCAGTATGTGCTCAATGAGCCCACTCCCAAGAAGAATGGCATGGAGGGCTATGGTCGTGTCGACAAGGCCGCCGCATGGATGTTGCTCTCGCGCCTGTATCTGAACTGGAAGGTCTACACCGGCGAGGAGCGTTGGCAGGATGCCAAGGACTATGCCGAGAAGGTCATCAACTCGGCCTACAAGCTGCACACCGAAGGTGCCGTGCACGAGGTCAATGGCGAGACCTGGGAGTTCACCGCCTATCAGACCCTGTTCATGGGTGACAACGACCGCAACGGTTCGAGCGAGGAGGCCCTCTTCCCCATCCTGCAAGACGGACAGCGCACTACTGCTTGGGGTGTGGCACAGTTCCTGATTGCCTCGACCGCCGATGCCGGCCTGCACTCGTTCAAGTACGACCAGACAGCAGTCAACGGCCTGACCAGCCAGGCATGGGGTGGCAACCGCGCCCGTCCCGAACTGGTGAAGAAATTCATCAACAGCAACGACATCCCCGAGCTGGCCTGCTATGACATGGCCGTGCTGGCCGGTGACGACCGCGCCCTGTTCGACAGCAAGGGTCGCATCCTGGACAACGAGGATGTGGGCACGTTCACCAACGGCTTTGCCATCGGCAAGTTCAACAACTTCACCACCGACGGCTCACCGCTGAGCGACCCCTCGGGCAACTGGGCTGACATGGATGTCTACTTCATGCGCGTGGCCGAGGCCTATCTGAACTATGCCGAAGCCGAGGTGCGCCTGCACGGTGTGACACAGGATGCCGTTGACAAAATCAACGCCCTGCGCAACCGCGCCCACGCTAAGCGTTTCACCACCAGCACACTCACGCTCGACGAGATCCTGAACGAGTGGAGCCGCGAGTTCTTCTTCGAGGGTCGTCGTCGTGTCGACCTGATCCGCTTTGGCTACTTCGGTGGCAACAATGGCTATAACTGGACCTGGAAGGGTGGCAGCAAGAATGGCAGTAACTTTGCTGAGTCACGCAACGTGTTTGCCATCCCGTCAGATGACTTGATTGCCAACAAGAACCTGCAGCAGAATCCCGGTTATTAATGTTTCACTCTCGTAATTGAAAAGATGATGAAAAATATATTTAAAACAGCATTGATGTTGCTGTGTACAGTGGGGCTGATGACCTCGTGCAGCGACGACAATGACTCCAATCCCGTAATCGGCGGTCCGTATGAGATGACGCTCTATGCACCGCAGATGGCACAATATGACCTGGACTTGGCGCAATCACAGAGCATCAAACTGGTGTGCACCTATCCCAACTATGGCTTCCCCACCACGATGAACTATGCCGTTGAGGTAGGCACCGACGAGGCCATGAGTGATGCCGTCGAGGTGATCTCGTCGACAAGTCCCGAGATTTCCGTTCCCACCAACGAGCTGGCCGTGACCCTGACCAACCTGATGATGGCCAAGGGCAAAACCGAGGCCGACTTCCCGATGGAGATCCCCATCTACTTCCGCGTGGTGGCACACATGCTGTCTTCGGACATGCTCACGCTCATTGAGCAGAGCCACGTGGTGTCGAACGTCGTGAAGTTCAACAATGTCAAGCTCGCGTTCTCGTTGCCGCCCGTGCTGCCGCCCACTGAGTTCTACATCATCGGCGACTGGTGCGAAAACAACTGGAGCAACGCCTTGAAGATGGTTGCCACCTACGACAACCCCGACAAGCTGTGGCACATGGTCTACATCGACGGAAATGGCATCAAGCTCAACGAGTTCCAGACCGATGACGATGCCATCGGATTTGATGATGTCACCATCACTGGCGACCTGGCCGGGGACATCGTGTCGAAGGACGGCCGCATCGCCTCGAGCAACCCGGGCTGGTATCTGCTTGTGCTCAAGACCACCGTTGTGGGTCGCGACCGCAACTATGAGATTGAGATGCGCAAGCCCGAAGTGTGGCTGATGGGTACTGTCACCCCGGCTGGAGCTTGGGCTGAGCTGGAAGAAGGCTGCATGTTCACCATCGAGGGTGAGGGTGCCGACGCAATGTTTGTCTCGCCCGCGTTTGCCAACGACGCAGCTGCCGACAGCGGTGTGCGTGCCTACGTCAAGCTGGGCGATGGCATCGACTGGTGGAAGTCGGAGTTCCGTGTCATCGACGACGCCATCGACTATCGCGGCACTGGCGGCGACCAGGAGCGCATCATGGGCACAGCCGGTCAGAAGATGTATCTGAACTTCACCAAGGAAAAAGGTTATATTCGTTAACTCCTCATCAAACACTGAAAGACAATGAAAAAGATAGCATTATATTCCATTCTCGCGGTGGCAGGTATCGCTCTGAGCGCCTGCAACGAGGACTACAAGGACTGGGCCGAGCCCACGAGTCCCGCCGAGCCCGAGGCAGTGAACATCAGCTTCACGCCCTCGGCAGTGGGCGCGCTCGACCTGCGCGGCATGACCACCGACTCGGTCGTGGTATTCAACCCCAACCTGGCCATCACCGGTGCCAACGAGACCGCCATCAACTATGACGTGGTGGTGCGCAACAGCGACAACACCGACTCGGTGGCGCTGAAGGGCGACGTGCAGGGCCGTGTGCGACGCAGCGACCTTCAGGGTGCCATCATCAGTTTCTATGGCAATAGTGAGCAGGCACGCAATGCGATGATGAACATTACCGCCAACCTGCTCATTGATGGGCTGAAAACCACTGCCTACGCCTACAATCTGCCTCTGACAGTGACTCCGCAGGAGCAGGAACTGCCTCCCGTGTGGTTTGTGCTGGGCAACTGCATCGGCATCGGCACGTTTGTCAATCATGCCACTATGGGTCTGTACACCAGCACAGTGGCCATGTATGTCAATCCCCGCAACTACGATGAGCTTATCTTCCCGACCTATCTGTGCGACAATGCCCAGTTCAAGATTATCTTGAAGCCCGGAAGCACCCAGGATTACATCGGCGGCGAGACCTACTCGGCCAACATCACTATCGAGAACGCCGGCTACTACAGCATCATCGCCAACACCAACGACACGACAGCACGCGTCGAGCCACTCAACATCACTGATGTGAAGAAGTATGACTCGATGGCCCTGTCGAACGGCACCGAGATGAAGCTCATCACCAAGAGCGTCAAAGGTGAGAACCACGACTGGCACGGCGACCTCAATGTCACTGCCGACACACAAATCACCTTTGTGGCCAACGATGGCACAACTTGGGGTTGCGAGGACTTCCCTGCCGGCAAGGCAGCAAAGGGTGGCACTCCCATCACAGTCAAGCCCGGCAACTACAAGGTGGTATTCAACGACCTGATGGGCCTGTTCCGCTTCATCGAGAAGTAAGCACAGGTTCAAATCTACCAACAGGGGGTGGGAAGAATCTCACCCCCTATCTTTATCCACAGTAGCGCAATCGTTTGCATGCCGGAAAATGCAAGTTCAATGTTCTAGATATTCACCAAGTAGAAATATATTTCTATTTTTGCGTAACAAATTAGCGAATTATCCTTTTTAACGTTTAACCATTTAAATTCTAACCAAACATTATGAAGAAATTCTTTACATCAGTGATGCTTGTGTGTGCTACTATCCTGGGCATGCAGGCAACAAACGTTTGGATTCTGGGTGAGGTCGGCGACCAGGCTTGGGACCCCTCGGTGGGAACTCCTCTGACTCAGATTGCTGGAGATGAAGAGAGCGGCACATTTGAGGCTACTGTCCACTTCAAGAGTGGCAAGTACTTCAGCTTCACCACCGCTCTGGCCGAGACCAGCAGCGACTGGGATGCCATCAAGCCTTATCGCTTCGGCGGCCCCGCCAATGGCTATGCCATCGACGACTATCTGGACGACCCCATCCAGTGCGGTGAGTTCGGTGAGTCTTCCGAGCAGGCTTTCATGGTCCGCAAGGGTGCCGACTACAAGATTACCCTGCTCATGCCCGACCGTCTGGTCATGTTTCAGTACATGGGCAACGACGACATCGAGCCCGACCCCAAGGACGAGGGTCACATCTTCATCATGGGCGCAGTCAACGGCAACGCTTGGGCAACCAACGTGGGTGTGCAGATGACCGAGCTGGGCAACAACATGTTCACCGCCAACATCAACATCACCACCGGTGAGGAAGAGGAAGTTGCCTACTTTGGCTTCACTCACGCTCTGGCACAGAGCGATGCCAACTGGGGCGCAATTACTCAGTACCGCTTTGCCGCTGTTGATGCCGAGAGCCAGGCTGTGGTGCTTGACACCCCCATCGCACTGAGCGAGGACGGCCAGGGCGACCTCTCGTTTGCTCTGCCCGACGGCAAGTATGTGGTCACTCTCGACATGAACGCTCGCACCATGACCGTGACTGCCGACGAGGCCAACCACATGTACATCATCGGCAACGTGCCCTTCGGCGACTGGAATCCTTCGGCCGGTATGGCTATGGACGAGGTTGAGGAAGGTGTCTACCAGGCTAAGGCTACGGTCAATGGCGACGTTTGGTTCATCTTCTCGCCGTTCAACACCGGCTGGGACGATGTCAACGCCAACCGCTACGGCCCTGAGAGCGCTGAGGAAGACCAAGTGATTGAGGCTGGCGAGACCGTGACCACTCAGCTGAGCACCGGCGGCAAGAGCTACAAGTTCACCGGCGACGGCAGCGAGTACACCATCACCTTCGACCTGAACAACCTCTGCTTCAAGTTTGAGGCTGGCATCGCAGGCGATGTCAACGGCAACGGCTCGGTGGGTGTCGAGGATGTCAACGAGGTGATCAACGTCATGCTGGGCAAGGCCGAGAATGCCAAGGCCGACCTCAGCGGCAACGGCACTGTTGGTGTCGAGGATGTCAACGCCGTGATCAACATCATGCTCGGTAAGTAATTTACACTAACAGTTAAAAATCCACACTGCGCTGTGACCGTGTCCCATCGGTTTCTAAGTCTCTAAGTTTTTCGGGTCACAGCCCACATCGCAGTACACCACTCACAAGGGCGACACCACAAAAGGTGCCGCCCTTGTCACACAATGAACCAGGCATTTTTCCGTTTCATAGTTAGATGATTGACACAGCTACACTGAGATTTGTCCAAGAGCATGAGCACGACGACGTGCGCCGACTGGCACTGCAGGCGGCCCGGTGGCCCGATGTGGACATGGCCGCGGCACTGCAACAGATAGCCGGACTGCAGGTGGCACGCATCAAAGTGCCCACATGGGCCACTGTCGATGGCATCCTCTACCCTCCGCACCTGTCGCTCGAGCAGTGCTCTAGCGAACAGACGGCACGCTACAAGGCCGCGCTGGTGCAGGGGGCATCGCTGTGCGACCTCACCGGCGGCCTGGGGGTGGACTTTGCGTTCATGGCCCAGGGGGTGGAGCAAGCCACCTACGTCGAGCGCCAGCCACATCTGTGCGAGCTGGCCCGGCACAATCTGCCCCTGCTAGGTCTGCCACAGGCACGGGTCGAATGTGCCGACGCGGTCGACCACTTACGCCAGATGGAGCCGGTCGATACCATCTACCTTGACCCAGCTCGTCGCGACCTGGCCGGAAATCGTGTGTATGCCCTGAGCGACTGCTCGCCCGACGTGAGTGTCCTCGCCCCCACCCTGCTTCAAAAGGCATCGACCATCATCGTCAAATTGTCACCCATGCTCGACCTGCACCAGGCCCTGCAACAGTTGCCCTGCGTCGAGCAGGTACATATCGTGGCCGTGCGCGGCGAGTGCAAGGAGATGCTCATGGTCATGCGACGCGGCGCTGGCGGCGACGTGGCGGTGCACTGTGTCAATGACTCCATGCGCTTCAGCTACGCTCTGGGCGAATCATGTCCGCCGGCAGCCGTGTGGCACGAGACCCTACCGGAGCAGGGGCTATGGCTCTACGAGCCCAATGCCGCAATCATGAAGGCCGGTTGCCACGAGCTGCTGGCTACCCGGATGGGCTTACAGGTGATGAGTCACGACAGTCATCTGATGGTGGGCGAGCAGCATGCAGAAGGCTTCCCGGGGCGCACATTCCGGGTCGAGGCTGTCTCGACGATGAACAAGCGCGAGCTACGCACGTTGCTGCAGGAAATCACGCACGCCAACGTGGCCGTGCGCAACTTCCCACTGCGGGCACCCGAGCTGGCCCGCCGCCTCAAGGTCAAGGACGGTGGCGACACCTATATATTCGGCACCACCACGGCCACTGGCCGCCACATCATCCTCCGCGCCAAACTGGCCCCCAATGATTTCCTACCACCCTAAGCCTTTGGTGAGGTTTGCTGGGTTTGGCGGAGAATGACTACCACCAAAGACATCATGTGTTAGTGAGATTATTAAGAAAAAATACATAGGAATGACAATGAAGAAGACTTGCGTCATAATGGTCCTACTGATGGCCGTACTGGCCAGTTGCGAGCACATCAACAACAAAGAAGTGCCCAACTTCATGGTGCGCCTCGACCTTAGCTCCTTCGCTGTGTGGAGCACCTACGGCGTGGCCGGTGTGGGCGACTACCGCTACTTCAACCGCGACAAGCGACTGCCGGCCAACTTTCCCTACAACGTCAATACCTACACCGGCTTTGGCGGAGTCCTGCTCATGATGGGGCTCGACAGTAGCACGGGCAGCTACTCGCCGGTGGCCTACGACGCCGCCTGCCCCGTAGAGAATCGCATGGACGTGGTGGTGGGCATCGACAGCGACAACTTCGATGCCGTGTGCCCTAACTGCAAGTCGCGCTACGACGTGTTTATGGGCAGCGGAGGCCCCAAGAGCGGCCCGGCCATCACCCATCGTTACGGCCTGCGCATGCTCAAGGTCTATTCTAGCCCGAGTGGCGGATACACCATTTCCAATTAGACTTCAACCGCCAGACGCGGCAGCAATCATGAATGATAGATTTATGAGATATAAATTACTGGTTGGGTTAGCATGGCTGGCAGTAACCACCGCCAGTGCCACTCAGTTGCCCACTAGAGTCCCTTACCGCGATGCGCACCTGCCCATCGACCTGCGCGTGAGCGATCTGCTCTCGCGCATGACCCTTGAAGAGAAGGTGGGACAGCTGCAGTGCCTCATGGGATGGGAGAGTTATCAGTTGAGCGGCAACACTGTCACCACCACCCAGGCCTTCAAGACCCAGGTACAAGACCGCCACATAGGCATGTACTGGGCCGTGCAACGCGCCGACCCGTGGACCCAGAAGACCCTCACCACCGGCCTCACCCCCGTGCTGGCCGCTCAAGCGGCCAACGCCATGCAGCACTATGCCGTGGACAGTACGCGTCTGGGCATTCCCCTGTTTCTGGCCGAGGAAGCACCACACGGTCACATGGCCATTGGAGCCACAGTGTTTCCCACCGGGCTGGGAATGGCCGCCACCTGGTCGACACAGCTCATGCGCCAGGTGGGACAGACCATAGGCCGCGAGGTGAGGGTGCAAGGCGGCCACATCAGCTACGGCCCCGTGCTCGACCTGGCTCGCGACCCACGGTGGTCGCGCGTCGAGGAGACCATGGGCGAAGACCCCTACCTCAGTGGCACACTGGCCTCGGCCATGGTGCAAGGTCTGGGCGGCGACCTGAGCCAACCTCACTCCACCATAGCCACACTCAAGCACTTTGTGGCCTACGGTGCCGGCGAGGGTGGGCAGAACGGCGCGCGAGCCCTGGTCACCCCCCGCGAGCTGCAGCAGGTGTTTCTGCCACCGTTCCGCCAGGCACTAGATGCCGGTGCACTGTCGGTGATGACCGCCTATCATGCCATCGACGGCATTCCCTGCTCGGCCGACCGCCACTTGCTCACCGATGTGCTGCGCGACCAGTGGCAGTGGAACCGCGGACTGGTGGTGAGCGACCTTTTTAGTATCGATGTGATGCACAACACGCTGCACACCGCCGCCACACCACTCGACGCCGCCATTCAGGCCCTGCAGGCAGGAGTGGACGTGGACCTGGGCGGCAACTGCTATGCTCTGCTGCCCCAGGCAGTGGAGCAAGGCCTGGTGAGCGAATCGCTCATCGACCGTGCCGTGGCACGCGTGCTCCGACTCAAGTTTGAGATGGGGCTGTTCGAGCATCCTTACGTCGATCCGACCATCGCCCGCGACATCGTGGGTGACGACCAGGCGGTGAGCCTGGCTCGGCAAGTGGCCGGGGCATCCATCACCCTACTCAAGAACGACGGCACACTACCGCTGCAGCATGCGCAGCACGTGGCAGTCATCGGCCCCAATGCCGACAACGTGTACAACCTGCTGGGCGACTACACCGCCCCACAGGCCGGGTCGCGTGTGGCCACCGTGTTCCAGGCCATCAGCCAGAAGGCGGCGCGATGCACCCATGTGCGCGGCTGCGCCGTGCGCGATACCACCCTTTGCGACATCGACCGCGCCGTGGAGGCCGCCCGACAGGCCGACGTGGTGGTGGCCGTGGTGGGAGGCTCATCGGCCCGCCATGCCGACACCCACTACGAGCACACCGGTGCCGCCAGTGCCGTGCAGCAGACGCTCACCGACATGGAGAGCGGTGAGGGCTCGGACCGCGCCACCCTCCACCTGCTGGGCCGTCAGCAAGAGCTGCTCGAGGCACTCAAATCCACCGGCCGACCATTGGTGGTGGTCTACATCGAGGGTCGCCCGCTCGACAAGAACTGGGCTGACGAGCACGCCAATGCCGTGCTCACTGCCTACTATCCCGGCCAAGAAGGCGCCAATGCCATCGCCGATGTGCTGTATGGCGACATCAACCCAGCCGGACGATTGCCCCTGACTGTGCCACGCCATGTGGGCCAACTTCCCATCTACTACAACCGCCCACTGCCCGCCACGCACGACTACGTGGACATGAGTGCCCAGCCGCGCTACCCCTTTGGCCACGGGCTGAGCTACACCACATTTGATTACGGCTCACCTACGGTCACACCTGCCGGCCAGGGCTACGACGTGACATTCACCCTTACCAACACTGGCTCGCGCCCCGGTGACGAAGTGGTGCAGCTGTATCTGCGGCACACCACCGCCCCCACCGTGCAACCCGAGCGCCAGCTGGTGGCCTTCGACCGCGTCACGCTCGCCTCAGGCCAGTCGCGGCAAGTCACACTGCACGTTGCCCCACATGCCCTTATGGTCGTCGACCGCCAGCAGCAGTGGGTTCGACCGCCCTACCCCATTGAGCTACTCCTCGGTTCCAGCAGCCAGGACATTCGCCAGCGCATCGAACTGTAAACTCCTCTTTTTCAAATACAAGATTTTTTGGGGAGTTAAGACGGTACATTATTGGGAGTTAAGGAGTCAAAGGGAGTTAAGACGGTACATCCTTGTGGTAGTATGCCCCAGTCGGCAACAAGACATCCGTCTTAACTTCCTTAACTACCAGACCCAGTTAGTAGGGGCGACATAGAAATGTCGCCCCTACTGCTAGGCCACAAAGCGGTTGTGACCCTTCCTCTAACCCCTCCCCTGGCTGGGGAGGGGAATTGTTTGCTGTTCGCTATCAGAATGCGATGACCGAGCGAACACGGTTGCTGCCGAACGCATACTCCTTGAAGTATCCGCAGATTTCGACCACCAACTCATCTTGGTTGAAAAACATTGAGTAGGCCTGCTGGCTGCTGCTTTCCGACGAAGTCCAGTACCAGATATAGTCGCCCGATGCCACCTTGATGGGGTCGTAGTTGGCGGCCCCAGTTAGGCTCATATACTCATTGATTTGGCTCAAGCAATTGGTGACACACTGCGGGTCGTTCCAGTAGCCTTCGGTCTTTCCCTGCCGGGGCATCTGCTCGGGCATACCACCCAGATTCACACAAATGTCATACCACTGGCCCGAGCTGGGCAGGTACCATCCACTGGAGCGCACGGGCGCCGCGGCGGCATAAGCCACAGCCGCATCGGCAGCGGGGAACAGCCCTGTTGCCTGCTGTGTGAGTGCGACGGTGTGCTTGTATCCATCCTTGTCGGTCTGGAATCCCAGGCTATCGGCCGAGGTGTAATTGTCGCCCGCCTGATGTTCAGCCGACGCACTGGCCCACTTGATGGTGCTGGCAGCGTCGCGCAGTGCCAGCGCATATCCCAGCCTCCATCCGTTTGCCTGGTCGTCGGCACTTGTCGTGGTGGAGAAGATGATACCTACAGGCGTGCGTCCCTTGACCATGCGACGGCTCCATGAGCCATCGGCATAGAGGATATAGCCCACCTTGGGCAGCTCGCTGTCGGCAGCCTCGACAGTGGTCACGGCCAGCGTGGTCACTTGGCTGGCCATGCCGTAGCGGTCGTAGGCCAATGTGGCAATCACAAAGTCGCTGTTGGGCACCAGTCCGCCCACCTCCAGCTCGCGCGACTCGCTCAAGTCGTAGGCCGCATGATCACGGATGTACTGAGCCATGTCGGTCACCGTCTCGCCGGCGGGGATGGCAGCCAGCTGGTAGTGCTGGCAGTCGGTGGGCATGGTGGCCTTGACCTTAACGCTGTAGCCAGCGGTCGACATCAGCTCAAGGCCGACACCGACCGGCGCAACCTGGTCGAAGGTGACACTGTCAAGACGGCTGGCGTCGTACACCACAGTTTTGCCACCTGTGTTGACAATCATGCGCTGACGGGCGCGTTGAGCCTGGGCGGTCAATGATGTTGCCAGCAGCGCGATTGTCACAATCGATAATATCTTTTTCATTGTCGTTTAGTTTAGTTGATGGTTTGGATTGTGTTAGAAAGCGACGACCGGACGTACGGCAAACTGCCCGTTCTTGTAATAGGTCATCAGGCTCAAGTAGTAATTGGGGTTGTAGAACATATAGTAGGCCGACATCATGCTGCGCTCGCTCGAGCTCCAGTAGTAGGTCTGGTTGAGCGGCGTGTAGCTGTTCTGTCCGGCTCTTGCCATCATGGCGTTGATACGCTCCACGGCCGCCGCGGCTGTTTGCGCTTGGCAAGTGACCTGTCCGTTCTCGCCCATGGCCAAGTCTTCGTCGGTGAGCTGCCCCAGATTTTTCAGTAGCTCTACCCACTGGCCGATGGCCGGCAGATACCAGCCACTGGTGGCGTAGGGCTTCACATCATAGTTGCTGGCTGCCTGTGCTGCCGGATGCGCCTCGGCATCGGCCAGCAGTGACTGGGTGTGGGTCAGTCCGTCGCGATCGGCGACATATTGCTCACCCTCGATGCTGGTGCCACTCTCGTTCTCGCCACCCTCGACGCTCCACACCACTTTGGTGCCTGCATCGGTCAGCGCTATGGCATATCCATTGGTATAGCCCTGTGCCCGGTCGGCATCGGTGGGTGTGAGCGAGTAGACGATGCCCACGGGTGTCTTGTTGCTCTTGAGCTCGGTGCTCCATGAGCCGTCGCGGTACAGGAAGTCGCCGATGCGAGCCGGCTCGCTGATGGTGCGCTCGGCGGTGGTGAACTCGAGTGTGCTCACCTCACACGGCAGGTCATACTCATCATAGGCCAGCGCGGCGATGACATAGGGTGTGGATGGCGTGAGGTCGACAAACTCAACGGCGCCATCTTTCTTGCGGTTAAACTTCTTGTTGGTCTGAATATATGCTTCGATGTCGCCAGGCGTTTCGCTTGCGGCATAGCATGCCACCTCGTAGCGCTTGGTGCCCTCGGTCATGACCACGCGCGCCCTCACCGACGACTCGTCGGCATCGGACAGCGTGATGGTGGTTGTGGCTTGGGCTATCTGAGCAAACTTGATGTCGGTGAGCTGATCCACCACATAGATGTCGATGGTGCCATCGGCGCGATGCACCACCATGCGGTCGGCGGTGGTCGACGGCGTTTCGGTGGCCGTCGATTTGCCGAGCATGGCATTGATGATGGCATTCACATCAATCACATCCACTTGTTTATCACCGTTAACATCACATGCGACCAGCAGCTCGCTTGTGATGTTTTTTCCCAGCATGACGTTAATTACCTGGTTCACGTCTTTCACGTCGACCACGCCGTCGCCGTTCACATCGCCCACTTTCTGCATGGTGAAGCCGATTTTTTCGAT
>JAFUVK010000073.1 GCA_017477555.1 Muribaculaceae bacterium | reverse complement strand
TTCCACCACTGTCTCAATTCTGCGACTGAGCCGACACAGGCACTGGGCAAGCGACGTGCTCATGGGGGCCGGCATAGGCATCCTCAGTGCTCATGTGGCTGACTGGTTGCTCCCTTTCGAGAGACGCTTACTGGGTATTGATGGCAACAAAAAATCGCCTACGTTTGTGGCGATTCCAAGCTTTGACCCCACACAACGGGCCATGACGATGAGTGTGGTGTCGGTATTCTAGCGCTTGAACATTCGGTCCAAGTTCCGCTTATCCTCACGGTCTTTGATGCTTTGCCGCTTGTCGTAGAGTTTCTTGCCTCGCGCCACGGCGATGACCATCTTGGCTAGGCCGCGCTCATTGATAAACACACGCAATGGCACCACCGAGTAGCCTGGCTGCTCGGCTGCCTTGGCTATCTTACTCAATTCCTTGCGCGTGAGCAGCAACTTGCGGTCGCGATGAGTGGTATGGTTGTTATACGACCCGTAGGAGTACTCGGCGATATACATATTCTTGACCCACAGCTCATGGTTCTCGACCATACAATAGGTGTCAGAAAGCCCGGCCTTGCCCTGACGCAGCGACTTGATTTCCGTACCGGTAAGCACAATGCCGGCAGTGAACGTTTCGATAATTTCATAATCAAACGTCGCTTTGCGGTTCTTGATGTTGATATTGCTATTTTGAGACATTTCTTTTTTATTTAACTTTCGAAAGTTGCTACTTTTTGGTAGTTAAGGGAGTTAAGTAGTTATGTAGTTAAGACGATAGTCTTTTGTTCGCTGTCCACTGTTCGCTGCCCACTGTTCGCTGCCCACTGTTCGCTAATCAGGTTATTTGACAATAAGCATGCTCAATAGCCACGAGATGAGCGCCGGTGTGAGCAACAACAATGCCGATGTGGCAATCAGAAAACGCGTCTGACGCGACTTCTCCAACCCCATGTAGTGCGTGCCACGATACACAATCCACACCATATAGCTCATCATGAAAAAGATAGGTGTGAAGTTGATGGGCAACACATTGGCAATGATGGCCAGCAGCACCAGATAAATCAAGCTATAAAGCACCAACTCGTGCAATCGCGCCGTTGCGCCACGCGTCTTCACCAGCTCGGGATAAAACCCCGACAATAGATAGCTCACAATAAAGTAGCTGAAGAAGTAGCTCGAAAAGTTGATGATTGCCATCATCAGCGACATCGACACAGTCACCGTCTTGTCGTAGAGCATGGGCACAAACGTGGTCAGCGCCAGCAAGGCAAGCAACGGATAGAAAGCCACACGCCTCACGCGGCTGGTGGCGATACCACCTGCGTTGATGTCCTCCCACCCTACCCTGGGCGAGACGATGAGCAGCAGTATGTTCTTGAAAATGTCCATTGCGATGCCTCATCTAGGCATATACCAGATTTTTTGAGCGTGCAAAATTAATGCAAGTTGAGCGCAAAACAAAATGAAAGACAAAGTTTTTCATTTTTTTTGCCGAGGCGCAGCTTAATTTATCCAAAATTAATAATTTCTTTTTAATTCTCATTGGCTTGACGGCTATTTATCTAATTTTTTGTAATTTTGCACTCGTTTTATGGACTACTCGATTTTCATAGCTAGTCGGCTCAAGCTGGCAGGTGACGCCCGGCAAGGCACGCCCAGTCTCAAGGTGGCCATGGCGGGCATTGTCCTGGCCATCGTTGTCATGATTCTGTCGCTTGCCGTGGTCATGGGTTTCAAGCAAGAAATCTCGGGAAAAGTCTATCAGCTAGATGCTCACCTTAAGGTGGCAAATGCAGCCATAGGCATCGACGACAACTACTCGACCGTCAATGCCCAGCCCATCTACAAGGCAGTCGCTGAGCAACCGGCATTTGCCCAGCGGGTGGCAAGCATGAGCCTCATTGCCGACCAGCCTGCCATACTCAAAACCGACACCGACTTCGAGGGCATCGTCTACCGCGGTGTGGACGTTGGCTACGACTGGTCATACCTTCAGAGCAACCTGGTAGAAGGACGTGTACCCTGCATAACCGACACAGCCGATGTCAATGAAGTGCTCATCTCGCACGAGCTTGCCCAAAAGCTGCGTCTCAAAGTGGGCGACCACGTCTACACCTATTTTATAATGCAAAAGGTCAAGGTGCGCAACGCACTCATTGTGGGCATCGTCAACAACGACTTCGAGAACTTCGACAAGACCATCATCTTGGGCAACATACGCCAGATTCAAGGCATCAACGACTGGACGGCCGACGTGGGGCACTATGTGGCCATCAACCTCAACGACGTGTCCCATGTCGAGGACGATGCCTATAGCCTGTACACACTGTTGGCTCGCAGCACTTATGTCAACGGCAACAACACACTGCATGGCGTGACCCACACCCACCGCAACAACCAGTCGTTTTTTGCCTGGCTCAAGATGCTGGACATGAATGTGGTCATCATTTTGGCACTGATGGCGGTAGTGTCGGGCTTCACGCTGATTGCTGCTATGCTCATGATTGTGCTCGAGCGCATACGCATGATTGGCATGCTCAAGGCACTGGGAGCCAGCAACAGTGGCATACGCAACATCTTCATCCTGCTCACCGGCAAATTGGTGGCACAGTCGCTGCTATGGGGCAATCTCATCGGCTTGGCTCTGGCCATGATACAGAAGTTCTTCCATGTGGTCAAGCTCGACCCCAGCGCCTACTATATGCCATTTGTACCCATCAACCTCTCCCCTACCGCTTGGCTGCTGCTTAATGTGGGTATCGTCGTGGTCTCCTACATCACACTGCTTGGGCCCAGCTACATCATCAGCACCATCCGCCCCACCGCCACCATGCGATTTGAGTAAGTTACTCCATTGCGACCCAATCGCTGTATAGAACTTCGCCCCCCGACAATTGCCGTTCTGACACTTTTTTAGTTAAAAGTCATCAGTAGTTATGCAGTTAAGACGGATGTCTTGTTGCCTGCTGGGTCATACTACGGTGATCATCCTAGGCAAAGAACTGGCTCAAGACTACGGCAACCGTGCATACATTAATGAGGATGAGACAATTGACGTGAGTGATGTAAATGAACTGGTCAATATCATCCTGGGTAAATAATATAAAATAAATAGTAATAGTAATAGTTTTTATCATTGAACATCGGCTGCGTTGTGAAACGCGGCCGATTAAATTAAGCATCCCGACTCTGTGATAACAGTATCGGGATGCTAAGTGTTATGAACTTAATGGCTGCGGGTCAAACCCACCCAGGTCAGCCCATGTGGCCTCCTACTACGACTTCAGGCGCAGGAAACTGTAGCCGAAGCGCTCGCAAGCGGCACGCTCCAAAGCCTCGCGGTCGTCGGGGTGCGCAATGGAGATCATTGCCTTGGCACGTTCGGCCAGACTCTTGTTGCGCAAGTAGACGATGCCGTGCTCGGTAACGACAAACTGCGTCTGGAACCGCGTGGTCACCACACCGGCGCCGGGGGTGAGGGTAGGCACAATCTTGGCTTTGCCCTTGCCTGTGCGCGAAGGCAAGGCGATGAAGGTCTTGCCACCCTCGCTCAAAGCACCACCGTACATAAAGTCGTGCTGGCCACCCACGCTCGAGAAGATAGTGGTACCAATGCTATCGGCACACACCTGCCCGGTGATGTCGACCTCGATGGCACTGTTGATGGCAATCACCTTGGGATTTTGCCGGATAATCTGTGGGTCATTGGTCCAAGCCACATCATAGAACTCCACTTGCTTATTATAGTTCAGGAAATCGTACATGTGCTGGCTACCCAATGCCAGGCTGGCCACACTCACGCCGGGCTTGACCACCTTCTGTGAGTTGTCAATCACACCCTCCTCAATCAGGCGCACCACACCATCGGTCATGGCCTCGGTGTGCAGACCCAGATGCTTGTGATTCTTGATGCCATTGAGCACAGCGTTGGGAATACCCCCTACCCCAATCTGCAGTGTGGCACCATCAGGAATCTCGGCGGCTATGTGCGCACCAATGGCAGCCTCGATGGGTGTCGGTGCTCCAAACTCGAGGGCCAGTGGCGGGTCGTCGCACTCGACGGCAGCCGTGATTTGCGACTCATGGATGCGTGCCCCACCGCACAGATAGGGCATGCTCTTGTTTATCTCGGCAATAATAATCTTGCTGCACTCCACGGCCGACACAGCCAGGTCGGCACTCATGCCGTAACTGCAGTAGCCGTCCTTGTCGGGGGGTGAGCAGTTGATAAATGCGATGTCGAGCGGCAACTGGCGGCTGCGGAACAAGTAGGGTATCTCGCCCAAGAAGGCTGGTGTCATGGTGCCATAGCCCTGCGCCACCCACTTGCGCTGGTCGGCGCACAGAAACAGACTATTGGTCCAAAAGGCATCTTTATATTCGGGCTTGCAGAAAGGAGCCTCTCCCCTACCCACGTTAAAGGCCGAGTAGATGGTCACGCCCTTAAGCTCGTGGCCACGGCGTGCCAGTGCCTCCTCGAGCACCAGAGGAATCGAGGTGCTGCCTTGAATGTAGATTGAGTCGCCCGAGTGGACGAGTTGCATGGCCTCGTCGGCGGTCATGTAATTCATATCAGTGAATTAAGAATTATGAATTAAGAATTATGAATTAAGAATTGGCGAGCTGCTCAAATATGGCCAAGCGTTCGTCGAGCTGTTGCATCAGCTCCTGCGTCTTCAATGCCGAAACGCTGATGCGGGCACCAGGCTGCTCGCTACCAGTGGTATTGAGCGTGATGGCTGCGATGCCACAGCGCATGAGCAACGACAGCAATCGCTCGCAGTCCATGCCGTGATAGCCCACGGTGTAGAAGAATCCGTCGGCCACAGCCTGGTCCAGATCCTTGTCGTAGACAATGTCAAAGCCATGGCGCAGGAAGATCTCTTTGGACTGATGGGCGCGCTTCTCATACTCGTGCAGGTCATGGACGAAGTCGTAGCCATCGGCAGCAGCACCCAGCATGGCTGCCAGGGCACATTGTGCCGAGTGCGATGTACCCGACGAAGCGGCATAGAGGTAGGTGAGCACAAAGTTATCGCCCATGCGGCCCATTCCATAAAGCTCACGCAAGTGCGGATAGTCGCGATGATAGAGCTTGGGCGAGAAGGCCACCAGGGCAATGCGCTCGCCGGCATAGCTGAAAATCTTAGAGCCCGACATCATCAGCACGTAGTTGTCGGTGTAGCGGGCCACAGTGGGCTGGAAAGGAGCCTCGTAGGGGTGCGACTTGTCGCTGCGGAAATCCATGCACATATAGGCCATGTCCTCGAGCACCACTACGTCATACTTTGTGGCCAGCTCGCCTATAGTGCGCAACTCGTCGTCGGTCAGGCACACCCATGCAGGATTGTTGGGATTGCTGTAGACCATGGCAGCGATGTTGCCCTGGCTCATGTAGCTCTCGAGTTTGTCGCGCAGTTTGTCGGCACGGAAGTTGTAGAGGTCAAACGCCTCGATACGGGCACCGGCAATCTTGGCCTGCAGCATATGAGGCGCAAAACCGGGGTTGATGTAGAGGATGGTGTCTTTGCCCGGTTGCATCTGTGAGCACTCAAGGATGAGGTTATTGCAGCCCTGCATCGACCCCACTGTGGGCACGATGCACTCGCCGGGGATGTCCTGGTCGACGAAGGCTTTGATAAACCGCGACGCATTGGCCTTCAGCTCAGGTATACCGCCAATGGCTGGATACACAGCTGCCACGCCACGGTCGAGGGCGGCCTTCTGCGCATCAATGCCTATCTGGCAGGCAGGCAAGCCAGGCACACCAATCTCGAGGTGCACAAACTTCTCGCCCGATGCTTTCTCAAGGGCATTGGCCACGGCCACACCCTGTCGTATGGTGGTGCGCGAGATGTCGGCTATGTCCATCTCACGCAAGATGTCACTTAAAACTTCTTGTTTTACTGGTAGGTTCATGTCTTTATGGTTAATTGGTTGGCATTATATCACTCGGAGCTCTCGGAGATTTATGAATGCTCCGAGAACTCTGAGTTGTTGCAGGCTGAACTCACTTGCGGGCAGCCTCCAGACCGGCACGGAAAGCGGCGATGTTGGTGTCAACAATCGCCTGCCCCTTACGGGCAAACACGTGCTTGATGCCGTCCTCGAGCAGTTCGGGGGTGAGCATCTGCAGCACCGATGCAGCGGCACCCAGCAGCACCATATTGGCACTACGAGGCGAGTTGACCTCCTTAGCCAAAGCATCAACATCCAGGCGGATGACGTTGCCCACACGGTCCAGGTCGGCGTTGACGGCATCCATCTCGGGATAGTTGGGAATGTTGACAAACGGCTGCGTATTGGTGATAATCCATCCACCGGGTGCCAGATAAGGCACATAGCGCAGAGCCTCCATGGGCTCGAGCGAGATAATCAAGTCGCAGGCTCCACGGGGAATCAGGTCGCTATTGATGGTGGTGTCGCTCACACGCAGGTTCGACTGCACGTCACCGCCGCGCTGGCTCATGCCGTGTACCTCGGCCTGCTTGAGCTGCAGGTTCTGGTCCAAGGCAGCCCAACCGATGATAGTGGCGATGGAGAGGATGCCTTGTCCGCCCACACCGCACAGAATGATATCTTGTTTCATGACGTTATTCTTAACTACTTTAACTCCTAAAACTACTTAACTCCTTTCTTGGCTGCAGCGGCGGCATGACGCTTGAGGGTCTGGATGCACTCGCGGCGAGCGATAATCACCGACACACCCTTGTACTCAATCTCCTCGCGGATCACGCGCTCCATCTCCTCGTAGTTCTTGGGCAGGGGCACAATCACGCGCACATGCTCGGGTTCGACACCGATGCCCTTGCAGATGCTTTCCAAGCGGCCCGTGCCCGCGCTGTCCTGACCACCGGTCATGCCCGTGGTGAGGTTGTCGCTGATGCACAGTGTCACTTGAGCCTTGGCGTTGACTGCATCGAGCAGGCCGGTCATGCCACTATGGGTGAAAGTCGAGTCGCCTATCACAGCCACTGCTGGATGCACGCCCGAGATGGCTGCACCCAGCGCCATGGTGAACGACGAGCCCATCTCAACACAGGTGTGGAAAGCATGGAACGGAGCAAGCCAGCCCAGTGTGTAGCAACCGATGTCGCTGAACACACGTGCTGTGGGATAGGTGTGAATCACATTATTTAAAGCGGTGTAGAAGTCGCGATGACCACAGCCCTGGCACAATGCCGGCGGACGCGGCACAGTGACCTGCGAGGCAGCCTTGACGGGCAACTCAGGAAGCCCCATGGCAGCACGCACGTAGTCGGGGGTGAGCTCACCAGTGCGTGGCAGTGTGCCGTCCAGGCGGCCGCTGATTTTGACCGGTGTGGGCAAAATGCCCACCATGCGCTTCTCTACCAGTGGTTGACCCTCTTCCATGACAATGATTCGTCCGCACTCGCGTGCCATGCGCTGTGCCATTGCCGACGGGAAGGGATATTGCTGCACTTTCAACACCGGGAATGGGCATCCGTCAGGATACTGCTCCATCAGGTAGTTGTAGGCAATGCCGCAGGCGATGACACCCACCGAGTGGTCGGCGGCATCAAAGTACTGATTGAAGCCCATTGACTCCGACTCCTGCTCGAAGGTGGCATAGTCCTTGATGAGTTGCTCATTGCGTACGCGTGCGTTGGCGGGCAGCAGCACCCACTGGCGCGGGTTCTCGGGGAAATGAATCTCATTCTGCTCGCGAGGCTCACCCACTTCAACCACGGCGCGGCTGTGAGCCATGCGAGTGGTCAGGCGCATCAGTACTGGTATACGGTGCTTCTCGCTGAAGTCATAGGCGGCCTGAATCATGGTGTAGGTCTCCTGCTGCGATGCGGGTTCGAAGCAAGGCATCATGGCAAACTCGGCATAGAAGCGCGAGTCCTGCTCGTTCTGCGACGAGTGCATCGACGGGTCGTCGCAGGCAGTGACCACCAGGCCACCATTGGCACCGGTCATGGCCGAGTTGACAAAGGCATCAGCACACACGTTCATGCCTACATGCTTCATACACACCAGCGCACGCTTGCCACTGTAGGACACGCCCAGGGCTGCCTCCATAGCGGTTTTCTCATTGGCACTCCAGTCGCTGTGCACACCACGTTCACGGGCCAGCGCATTGCTTTGAATAAACTCAGTGATTTCGGTCGACGGGGTTCCAGGGTAGGCATACACGCCCGACAGTCCGGCATGCAGCGCACCCAGAGCCAGAGCCTCATCTCCCAACAGAAGATTTTTTTTCATTGTATTTGGTTTATGTTTAATATTTCGGCTATCGCCAAGGGGTAAAGGGTAAGGGGTAAAGGGTAAGGGGTTTCGATACACTATACACATTACACCATACACACGAAGCAAAGCGGAGTTAAAATCCTATTTTAACGGACACTTTTGTTTAAGCGCAACGAAATTACAAAGAAATCCTCAATCCCACAAATAATTTAAGGTTTATTTCACTTTTATTGCCGACAAATTTACCCAAAGGGTTAAAATGGGTAAAAAATGCGACACTTGCGGCCTTTTTTAGCCTGCAAAAAAGGCTCATTTCAATTGTTTGTTGTAATTTTGCACGATTAACTGCAAAGTCCGCCACATGAGCGAACATCTGCATTAGGAATCTATTAAAAGTTACTATATAATTCTTTAAACAACATTATGGCAGAAAACAGAAAAAGACTGTTCGACATGTTTGCGCCGGTCACTCCCGAGGAGTGGCGCGCCAAGGCCGAGGTCGACCTCAAAGGTGCAGACTTCGACAAGAAGATGGTATGGCGAACAAACGAAGGGTTCAATGTCCAGCCACTGTATCGCGGTGTCGACATCAAGGACCTCAAGGCCACCGAGTCACTGCCCGGTGAGTATCCATTTGTGCGCGGCACCCGCACCAACAACTGCTGGGCCGTGCGTCAGAACATCAATATCGAGGATGAGGCCCAGGCCAACGCCAAGGCCCGCGAGATTCTGGGCAAGGGAGTGACCTCGCTCGGACTCAAGGCCAACGCCGACACCAACCTCGAGGTGCTGCTGGCCGGCATCGACCTGAACAAGGTGGAGATCAACCTGATCAACTGCCCCAAGTGCGCCCTGGCATTGACCCAGAAGCTGGTAGCAATGATTGAGGCTGCCGGTGCCCAGGAAACCTTCCGCGGCTCGGTGACGTTCAACCCGTTCAAGCGCAACTTCAAACACGGCACCGCCTTCCCCGGCGACATCGTAGCCATGGCAGGCGAGCTGCTCAAGGCTGCCGCTCCGGTCAAGGGACTGCGTGTGCTCAGTGTTGACTCAATTATTCTCAACAATGCCGGCGCTTACATCTATCAGGAGCTCGGCTATGCCCTGGCATGGGGCAATGAGTGGATGGCTCAGCTCACCGACGCTGGTTTCAGCGCACAGGAGGTAGCCACCCGCATCAAGTTCAACATGGGCATCTCCACCATCTATTTCATGGAGATTGCCAAGTTCCGCGCCGGACGCCAGCTGTGGGCCCAGATTGTCAAGCAGTATGGCCCCGAGTGCGACTGCGCCTGCAAGATGGTGGTCAATGCCGAGACCACTATGTTCAACCACACGGTGTACGACAGCTATGTCAACTTGCTGCGCACCCAGACTGAGGCCATGAGCGCCGCTCTGGCCGGTGTCGATTCGATTGTTGTCACGCCATTCGATGCTTGCTACAAGTCAAGCGACGACTTCAGTGAGCGCATCGCCCGCAACCAGCAGATTATGCTGCAGGAGGAGAGCCACCTCGACAAGGTCACTGACCCCGCCGGCGGCAGCTACTACGTGGAGATGCTCACCGCATCGCTGGCACAGGAGGCTTGGAAACTCTTCCTCGATGTTGAGGACAAGGGTGGCTTTAAGGCCGAACTCGACAATTGCAACATCATCAACGCCATCAACGCCAGTGCCAGTGCACGCTTTGACAAGGTGGCCAAACGCAAAGAGCAACTACTGGGCACCAACCAGTTCCCCAACTTCACCGAGAAGGCAGCCGACAAGGCCGATGCTTGCCAGGACGCTCACAAGTGCGGTTGCGGTTGCAACCACGAGGAGGGCGAGGTCAGCCTGAACACCAAGCGTCTGGCTAGCCAGTTCGAGGAGATTCGCCTGGCCACAGAGCATGCCGCCAACACCCCCAAGGTGTTCATGCTCACCATCGGCAACCTGGCCATGCGTCTGGCTCGCGCTCAGTTCAGCGACAACTTCTTCGCATGCGCTGGCTATGAGCTGATCGACAATAACGGCTTCAAGACCGTAGAGGACGGCATCAACGCCGCCATGGAGAAGAAAGCCGACGTTGTGGTACTCTGCTCGAGCGACGACGAGTATGCCGCACTCATCCCCGAGGCGGTCAAGCTGCTGGACGGCCGTGCCGAGCTGGTGCTGGCCGGTCCCGAGACCGACGAATTCAAGGCCCTGGGCAGCACCAACTTTATCAACGTGCGCACCAATGTGCTGGGCACACTCAAGGCCTTCAACGCTAAACTGTTAAAATAAGGAGGAGCTGAACAATGAGACCAAATTTTAAGAACATAGATATCGCAAATGAGGCTTTCAATGTTGAGCATAAGCCTCTAGTGATGGGCGAAAGCTGGAAGAATGCCGAGTTGCTCGACATCAAGCCCGTCTACACCAAGCAAGACCTTGAGGGTCTTGAGCACCTCGACTTCGTGGCTGGTATTCCCCCGTTCCTGGGTGGCCCCTATAGCCTGATGTACCCGTTCCGTCCGTGGACCGTCCGTCAGTATGCCGGCTTCTCGACTGCTGCCGAGTCTAATGCATTCTATCGCCGCAACCTGGCTTCGGGCCAGAAAGGCCTGTCGGTGGCATTCGACCTTCCGACCCACCGCGGTTACAACGCCGACAACCAGCGCGTGGTCGGTGATGTGGGCAAGGCTGGTGTGTCAATCTGCTCGGTCGAGGACATGAAGGTGCTGTTTGACGGCATCCCCCTGAACAAGATGTCGGTGTCGATGACCATGAACGGCGCTGTGCTGCCCATCATGGCATTCTACATCGTGTCGGGTCTGGAGCAGGGTGCCAAACTCGAGGAGATGGCTGGTACGATCCAGAACGACATCCTCAAGGAGTTCATGGTGCGCAACACCTATATTTATCCTCCCAAGTTCTCGATGCAAATCATCGCTAGCATCTTTGAGTACACCTCGCAGAACATGCAAAAGTTCAACTCCATCTCGATCTCGGGATACCACATGAAGGAGGCTGGTGCAACGGCCGACATCGAGTTGGCTTACACCCTGGCCGACGGTATGGACTACATCCGCACGGGTGTCAACGCCGGTCTGGATGTCGACGCTTTCGCACCGCGTCTGTCGTTCTTCTGGGGCATCTCGATGAACTTCTTCACCGAGATCGCCAAGATGCGCGCAGGCCGTCTGCTCTGGGCCAAGATCGTCAAGAGCTTCGGTGCCAAGAACCCCAAGTCGATGTCGCTGCGCACTCACAGCCAGACATCGGGCTGGTCGCTCACCGCACAAGACCCGTTCAACAATGTGGGCCGCACCTGCATCGAGGCTATGGCCGCCGCACTGGGTCACACCCAGTCGCTGCACACCAACGCCCTCGACGAGGCCATCGCACTGCCCACCGACTTCTCGGCTCGTATCGCCCGTAACACCCAGATTTATATCCAGCAGGAGACATACGTCACCAAGGCTATCGACCCCTGGGCTGGCAGCTACTATGTTGAGAAACTGACCGACGAGCTGGTGCAGAAGGCTTGGGCGCACATCGAGGAGATCGAGAAGCTGGGTGGCATGGCCAAGGCTATCGAGACCGGCGTGCCAAAGATGCGCATCGAGGAGGCAGCCGCTCGCACTCAGGCCCGCATCGACAGCGGTCGCCAGACCATCGTGGGCATCAACAAGTATGCCCTCGAGAAGGAAGATCCCATCGACATCCTCGAGATCGACAACACCGAGGTGCGCAAGGAGCAGGTCGAGGGGCTGGAGCGTCTGCGCGCCAACCGCGACGAGGCCAAGGTCAAAGCCGACCTTGAGGCACTCACCCACTGCGTGGAGACCGGCGAGGGCAACCTGCTGGCACTGGCCGTCGAGGCTGCCAAGGACCGTGCTTCGCTGGGCGAGATTTCTGATGCCTGCGAGAAGGTCGTGGGCCGTTACAAAGCAGTTGTTAAAACCATTTCAGGCGTGTATTCAGCAGAAACCAAATCCGATCCCGACCTGCAGAAGGCTCGTGACCTCACCGCCAAGTTTGCAGCACAGAACGGCCGCCAGCCGCGCATCATGATTGCAAAGATGGGCCAGGACGGTCACGACCGTGGTGCCAAGGTGGTGGCTACCGGCTATGCCGACTGTGGCTTTGACGTCGACATGGGCCCGCTGTTCCAGACTCCCGAAGAGGCTGCCCGCGAGGCTGTTGAGAACGACGTCAACGTGCTGGGAGTGTCATCGTTGGCCGCTGGTCACAAGACGCTCATTCCTGCCGTCATCGCCGAGCTCAAGAAGCTGGGCCGCGAGGACATCATCGTCACCGCCGGTGGCGTGATTCCCGTGCAGGACTACGACTTCCTCTACAAGGCAGGTGTCGCCGCCATCTTCGGCCCCGGCACCAACGTCATGAAGAGTGCCATCGAGGTGATGAACATCCTCCTCGACGAGGAGTAATCCCCCACCCTACAGCAATCGCCGTGGCTCCCACCGAGCCACGGCGATTGTTTTGCTCCATGTACCCCCGGCCCATCATTGGCCTTTGAGGGGCAACTCTTCTATGTGCTTGAAGCGGCACCATGAGCTGTCGGCTCTCATCTCTTCCACATTGGGCACATAGAGCGTCACTTGCTCATAGTGGTATGGCTCAAAAATCGAGTCAATCACCGTTTGCCAGCCGCCGCTGCCGATTGCCGGCGCTATAGCGATGCCTAATATCGATGTCACCATTGTGGCCGAGTTTGAGCTCAAGGCATTCAACATCGCTGTGTCGCCCAGCATCGAGCACGGCACTGTGACCACCGACAAGACATCGGCCAACATGGGTGAGACTGTCACCGTCACCGTCACTCCCGACGAGGGCTATCAGCTCAAGTCGCTGTTCTACACCGAGGATGCCGGTTCGGTGACCGTTGAGCGTCACATCCAGGGCAACCAGTTTGTGATGCCGGCACAGGATGTGCTTCTCGTGGCAGAGTTTGAGTTGGCTACCTACGCCATCAACATCCCGGAGGTTGAGAATGGCACTGTCACCGCCGACCTGACCGAGGCAACCATGGGCCAGACCGTCACGCTGACTGTCACTCCTGCCAATGGCTACAAGCTGGGCAGCCTGACAGTCACCGCTGTTGAGGAGCAGGAGACCACACCTGCCAACGCACCGCGCAAGGCTCCTGAGACTATCGAGCTGACCAAGACAGACGAGTTCACCTACATCTTCGCCATGCCCGCCAGCGCGGTGAACGTCAACGCAACATTTGTTGAGGACGAGAATACTGCCATCACCACTATCGAGGCCGATGGCCGCCAGGGCGTGCGCTATGTCAACCCCATGGGCCAGGTGAGCGACC